>NZ_JBFUIJ010000011.1:0-181428 GCF_056401935.1 Mucilaginibacter sp. P4_D1 | reverse complement strand
GGTTGCACCTCTGCAGAGCCTGGGTACTCTTATATCTGCATTTGCTATATACTGCTTTTTTTAGCTAATTCCACCAACTATTTTTGGCATCATTACCGTTATAAATAAGAAAGTCTGTAGCAAAACGTAAACACGTTTTGCTACAGACTCGTACCCAGCGCCGGAGTCGAACCGGCACGGTTTCCCACAGGTGTTTGAGACCAGCGCGTCTACCAATTCCGCCAGCTGGGCATACTCTGTAAATCTGATCAGCGATCTTTTACAGGCGGGCTGCAAATGTATCTAAACTCTCTTTAATTCGCAACAGATATTTTTGTCTGTAGTAAATATTTGCAATTTTTATACGCCGTTCTTCCTGTGCAGTATGGTCAAGTTGCGTATAATCAGCTGTTAGTTCGTGCAGGTTTTCGTTAATATCAGCCTCAAAGGCAAGTACTTCTGCCGTTATTGATGCCAGTTCTGTGCTGTTGTCAACTTCCATCAATCTTTCATTAATATCCATCATTTCCATCAAAAAATCGGCCGGTAATTGTGGTTTTGCACCTTCAGAAACCAGGTCATGGAGCTTTAAAACGTATTCCATTCTGCGTGCCGGATCATTTAATACCTGGTAGGCTTTGTTATTCAGGGTAGATAATTCCAGTATTTCCTGTTGTTTTGCTTCATCCTCGCCTGCATAAAAATCGGGATGATATAGTTTACTTAGTTCGTAAAATTTCTTTTTGAGTTTGGCTGGTTCAATATTAAATGATTCGGGTATGCCGTAAAATTCAAAGTAATTCATAAACACGAATTTCACCAATTATGTCGAATTACACGAATTTTAATTTGCTGCTGCTTTTCTATATCTCTACCTTGCGCTAAACAGTTTCATTCGTGAAATTCGTGCTTATCACTATCTTTGCCACATAACCTACATAATATGTTATTTGAGCAGATGCGGCAGAAGCCGTTTTTTATATTGGGCCCGTGTGTAATGGAAAACCAGGAGTTGTTATACACCGTTGCCGAAAAGGTTGCCGAAGTTGGCCAAAAATATAACGTGCCAGTGATTTTCAAATCATCTTTTGATAAAGCCAACCGTACATCCATCCACTCTTACCGTGGCCCTGGGATAGGGAAAGGGATGGAAATGCTTCAAAATGTTAAAGAGAAATTTGGCTTGCCTGTTATCACCGATATTCATGAACCTTTCCAGGCGGCTATTGCTGCCGAAGTGGTTGATGTGCTACAAATTCCGGCATTCTTATGCCGCCAAACCGACCTTTTGGTTGCCGCTGCCGAAACAGGTAAAATAGTTAATATCAAAAAAGCACAGTTCCTGTCGGGCGCTGATATGTTTTATCCCGCCCAAAAAGTGCTGGAGGCCGGCAACACCAAAGTAGTACTTACCGAGCGTGGCAATATGTATGGTTACAATAACCTTGCTGTTGATTTCAGGAACATTTATGATATGAAGGCTTTTGGCCATCCCGTTTGCATGGATTGTACCCATTCGGTACAACGGCCGGGCGGAGCAGGTGGCAAAACAGGCGGCGATCGCACTTTTGTGCCGATGATGGCCCTGGCCGCAAAAGCATTTGGCGCCGATGGCTATTTTATTGAAACCCACCCCGATCCGGATAATGCCCTGAGCGATGGTCCCAATATGCTGAAACTACATGATTTGGATGCCTTGATAGGTTCGTTGGTTTAAGTAAATTGTTTGAATCAGAATTTGCAGAATTAAAAAATTTACAGAATTTTAAGTAAACGCAAATAAGCTGAAGAGACAATTCTGTAAATTTTAAAATTCTGAGAATTCTGATCGATGAAGGATATTGCCAAAAGAGTTTTTGCTATCGAAATAGAGTCGCTGCAACATGTAGCGAAATTAATTGACGATGAATTTACTAAAACCGTCGAGGCTGTATTGAATTGTACGGGTAAGGTAGTAGTTATCGGGATAGGTAAATCCGGATTGATAGGAAAAAAAATTGCAGCCACACTTGCCAGTACCGGTACACCAAGCTTTTTCCTGCATCCCGGCGAGGCATTTCATGGCGATCTTGGGATGGTTGGTACTAATGACGCTGTTATGCTGATTTCGTATTCAGGCGAAACTGATGAAGTGCTGCGCATAATCCCGTTTTTAAAATGGAATAATAACCTGGTTATAGGCGTTACCGGCAATTTAAACTCTACCGTTGCTAAAAACAGTCATCATCACTTAAATATAAAAATTTCCCGTGAGGCTTGTCCGCTGGAATTGGCGCCCACATCGTCAACCACAGCTGCGCTGGTTATGGGTGATGCACTTGCAATTGCATTAATGGAGTCGCGTGGATTCAAGCAGCATGATTTTGCCCGTTTTCATCCCGGCGGCAGCCTTGGCCGTAAACTATTGGTTAGGGTAAAAGATGTTATGCGTACAGATAAATTGCCAATTATAGATGAAGGTGCGTCGTTTACTGAATTATTGCTTAGTATGTCGGCGGGGCGACTAGGAATGGTTATTGTTGGGCAGGCCGATAATATTAAAGGAATTATTACCGACGGCGATTTACGACGCGCTTTATTAAAGCACCCTGATCCATCTACATTAAGTGTTTTGGAAATAATGACAGTTAACCCACTAATTATTGATGGCGAGGAGTTTGCGGGTTATGCCGAACAATTGATGATTGAAAAAAAAATCACCACGTTACTCGTCGGCTCGGCATCTAACAGGTCGGTCAACGGCGTATACCAGATCTATAGTCAATAATGTGGTTTATCCAACTCAAAAAATAATATATATTTGCAAATATCTACCCTTGTTTAAACATGTTTGATCATCCGTCAAATCAAATTCTGCAACAATTTAAAGCTCCGGAAACTGCCCGCATTGCAATAATAGGGTTAGGGTACGTAGGATTGCCGCTGGCAGTTGAGTTTGCAAAAAAATTCCGGGTAAAAGGATTTGATATAAAAAAAACAAGGGTTGATGAACTTAATAACGCCCATGACCGCACGTTAGAAACTAATACAGAAGTATTAAAATCGGTTTTGTCGGGCAGTGGTAGTGGCAAACTTGTATTTACCTCAGAGGTTGGGGACATAGCTGATTGTAATGTATTTATAGTTTCGGTACCAACACCTACTGATCAGCACAATCGTCCTGATCTCGACCTGATAAAAAAAGCAAGCGAATCAGTTGCGTCTGTACTTAAGGTTGGCGATGTAGTGATTTATGAATCAACGGTTTATCCCGGAGTAACCGAAGAGGTATGTGTGCCTATACTTGAACGGGTATCTAAGCTCCGGTTCAATGTTGATTTTTTTGCGGGATATTCGCCCGAGCGGATTAATCCCGGGGATAAAGTACATACCCTAACTAATATTCTGAAGGTCACCTCGGGCTCAACGCCCGAAGCTGCCGATTTTATTGATAAACTTTATCAGATGATTGTAACTGCGGGAACACACAAAGCCCCAAGTATAAAAGTTGCTGAAGCCTGTAAAGTGATTGAAAACTCCCAGCGCGACATCAATATCGCGTTTGTAAATGAGTTGGCCAAAATTTTTCAGATCATGGGTATTGATACTCATGCTGTTTTAGAGGCGGCCGGTACCAAGTGGAATTTCCTGAATTTTAAACCAGGACTTGTTGGCGGCCATTGTACCGGTGTTGATCCGTACTACCTTGCCCAAAAAGCCCAGGAGGTGGGTTACCATCCCGAGATTATATTGGCTGGCCGCAGGCTAAATGATGGCATGGGTACATATGTAGCCCTGGAGGTAATTAAGCTGATGGTTAAAAAAGATATTCCAGTAAAAAACTCAAATGTGCTTGTACTCGGGTTTACTTTTAAAGAAAACTGCCCTGATGTGCGCAATACCCGGGTAATTGATATCGTAAAAGTTTTAAGTGAGTTTGAGGCATGCTATGAAATTTACGACCCCTGGGCAGACCCATTTGAGGTTGAATTAGAGTATAAGGTGAAAACCCTTAAAACATTTGATGGGTTAAAAGGCGGATATGATGCTATTATAGTTGCAGTATCGCACAGGGAATTTCTTAGCCTTAATTATGATAAGTTAAAAAAAGGTTCTTCATCGGTAATTTATGATATAAAAGGAGTATTGGATAAAAGCATTGTTGATGGCAGATTATAATAATGCGTTTTGAAATAAGATTGTTGTAAAAACCAATGGTAGTTTTATATTTGATTTGATATGAATTTCTTAATTTTTAATTTTGTTACCTATGCAATAACACATTTGTAAACAATTGTACTTTCAATTATCACATTGTTATTTATAAATAAATATGCTAATTTTAGCGGGTGTTATATACTTCAACAAGCTCTAATACATGATTCACAGATACGCTACTTTTATTAAAGCAGTGAACCTTACCATTGATTATATTATACTTAATATGAGCATGGTAATTTCTTACTTTATCGAAGATAGGTCATACATTTTTTGGATAAACAACAGGAAATATTTACCCATTGTTTTGGTGTTTAATTTGATCTGGTTATTATCGGCCAATATTACCGGCTTGTATGAACATGTGTTGAATAAAGATTCTATCAAAACATATCGTGGGGTAATAAAGACCTACCTGTTGTTTGTAAGCTTTATTTGTTTTACCATAATTATACTTATAGGTACAAAAGCATACTTTATTACACGCGAATACCTGTTTTATTCCCTTGCATTATTTGGATTTTTACTTGGCTTGTGGAAGCTGATATTTCTTACAATACGCAAAAGTGACAGAGCATCATTGATAGATACCCGTGCGGTTATTATTATTGGTGGTGGTAGGATAGGTGCCGATTTGTACGGTTTTTTTAAACAAAACCCCGAGCGTGGTTACAACCTTGTAGGTTTTTTTGATGATAATCCGGAACTTGTAAATGATAAGCACCTTTATTTGGGTGGAACAAATGATTGTATCAGCTATGTGTTAAATAACAAGGTAGACGAGATTTTTTGTACCCTGCCCAATTCCGAAGCTGCCACAATAGAGCGGCTAATGCTTGATGCTGATAAAAACCTCATCAGGTTTAAGTTTATTCCGGAGTATTATGATTATGCAAAAAAACCAACTTTTATACAAAGTTTTGGGCATATTCCCGTTATATCTGTAAGGCCCGAGCCATTGGAGAACATGCTCAACCGCTTTATAAAACGGTTGTTTGATGTTTTGTTTTCGCTGTTTATTATTCTTTTTGTGTTCAGCTGGCTTTTTCCTATTCTAGCCATTTTAATCAAACTTGAATCACGAGGTCCGGTATTCTTTGTACAGGAACGATCGGGACGGGATAATAAACCATTTAAATGTTATAAGTTCCGTAGTATGCGGGTAAACAAAGACTCTGATAAGAAGCAGGCCACCCGTGGCGACTCCCGTATCACCAAAACAGGGGCTTTTATTCGCAAAACCAGTCTTGATGAACTTCCGCAGTTTTTTAATGTGATATTGGGCAACATGTCTGTAGTAGGTCCACGGCCACACATGATTAGCCATACAAAGCAATATTCGCAGCTTATCGATACATTTATGGTTAGGCACTTTTTAAAACCCGGAATTACAGGATGGGCCCAAATAAATGGCTTAAGGGGCGAAACCCAAACAACTCAGGCTATGCTTGAACGTGTTGAGGCGGATGTTTGGTACCTCGAGAATTGGTCATTCCTGTTGGATATGAAGATTGTTTTCTTAACGTTTTGGAATGCTTTAAGAGGAGAGAAGAACGCTTTCTAACATGGCCGGGTTTCGCGATCAGTTAAACCGCGTAATTAATCTGCCATCTATACCAAAACGTATTATTTCTGTAGTGCCCTCGCAAACCGAGCTTTTGCTTTATTTAGGTTTGGATGTTGAGATTGTTGGTATTACCAACTTTTGCATTCACCCGAATGCAAAAGTTAAAGCCATAACCAAAGTAGGGGGCACCAAGAAACTAAATATTAAACTGATAAAATCCCTGCAACCCGATTTAATTATCGCTAACAAAGAAGAGAACGATCGCGGCCAGATTGAAGAACTGATGGATGTTTGCCCTGTTTGGATAAGTGATATAAATGACCTGGAGAGCGCCTTAACCATGATCCAGGGTATTGGCGACATTGCCGGTAAGAGACAGGAGGCCGACGCTTTAAATCTCGAAATCAGGTGCCGTTTTGATGCAAGTATTTTTCCCTCTTTGAATATTACCGTAGCCTACTTTATATGGAAAAATCCGTATATGGTTGCTGGCAGGCAAACGTATATTGATAGCTTGCTGCAAAAGTGTGGCTTAACCAACGTTTTCGAATCGCAACGGTATCCTGAAGTATCTCCGGATGAGTTGGTTGCTGCTAATCCCGGTGTGGTGTTTTTATCGTCCGAGCCATACCCGTTCAAACAAAAACATATCCATGAGTTTAAACAATTGCTGCCAAAAGCCAAAGTTGTTTTGGTTGATGGCGAAATGTTTTCATGGTATGGGAGCAGGTTGTTGCAGGTGCCGGAGTATTTAAATGAATTGACGACTGAGATAATAGCTTGATTTTTTAAGGTACCATTTCATTTCGCTGGTTATCTGGATCTTCACCCCACCAATTTTCAGCTTCCTGCCAAAGGTTAATTATTTCCTTTGCTTTTTTTCGATAGATATTACCCCACAAAATATCTTTGCTAAAATCAAACCAATGGTCTGTTTTGTTTTTAATGCTACCTAACCTTAATCGCTTATACATATCATGGGCTGTACAACTTGAAGGTTTTACAACTTCTCCCCATGGTCTTGCTATCCCTTTAGGTGAGCAGTTTGAGATTTCGACGACAAAACGAGGTGAACTGAGGCTGAATTGAAAAGTTATCAGGTTTATCCTGTCTTCTTTCATTCTTCTGAAATGCGGAAATGACCCCTTAAATCCTTGTTCTCTAAAAAATGGTACAGCTATGGTTTTGATAGCCTCATTCATAAGCAGGCGTCTCTCTTTTCCTGTTATCATGGTTTCATCACCGGCAAAATTATTTTCGATTTACCATGGTAAACATTGATAGTTTCTTTCACAAAGTCGCTGTCCTTTGCATGATAAATATCCACAAATTGCTGCGGATTTCTGTCGGCTAATGGAAACCAGCTGCTTTGTACCTGGATCATTATTTTGTGACCCTGTTTAAAAGTATGGGCAACATCCGGTACCAGGAATTTTACCTGTGTAGGCATTCCCGGCACAAATGCTTCGGGTGCCGAGAAGCTATTGCGGTACCTGCCGCGCATAATTTCGGCCCGTACCAGCATTTGATAGCCGCCCATAGGGTATTTGGTAACAGGGTTGGCTGATGTATTATCGGGGAAAACATCTATGATTTTTACTACAAAATCGGCGTCGGTATTTGAAATACTAACCATCAGGTCGGCAGTTACCGGGCCGCCAAGCGTGATGTCGTTAGTTAATGTATCGGTGCTGTAAGTTAAAACATCGGTGCGGCGGGTGGCAAAACGCTGGTCGTCGGTCATGTACTCGCGGGTGCGGTATTCGTGCACCTTTTCGGCATAGGGGACCGGTTTGGCCGGGTCGCTTGTATAGCTGTCAAAGGTGTTTTTGGTATTTGTTGGGCTATCAAAAGATAATTTTCCGTTTTGTTCAAAATAAATCGGCGTAGGCACAGCATCAACAGGTGGCCATTGGGGTAACTTCCGCCATTTATTCTCGCCAGAAAAAAATATAGTTGCTTTACTAAGCGTATCTATCGAGCCTTTCCCTTTTAAATAGTAATTGAAGAACGGAATTTCGATGTTTTCCTGGTACCACTCGTTGGTTTTGCTACCAAACTGGATGTTGCCTAAATGAGTACCATCTTTGCTTGCCCATTGCCCGTGAAACCAGGGACCTACTACCAAATTGCTTTTGGTTGCCGGGCTTTGCTTCACTAAAGCCTGGTAGGTATTCCACGCTCCGTAGCCGTCCTCGGCATCAAATAATCCACCCACAACCAACATAGCAGGCTTTACGTTTTTAATCCCCGAGCGCGTATCGCGGGCCTTCCACCAGGTATCAAGGTTGGGATGAACCATCATATCGCTCCAGAATTTAAGGCTGTCGCCCGATGCTTTGGTAAAGTTGGGTAATGCCCCCATTTTTAAGTACAAGGCATAGTTATCAGGGCCATTTATTGGATACGTTTTGGCAGGCAATGTGGTAGGATGGGGGCGTGGCTGGCTAAAACCATACCCCACGTGAAAATCAAATGCGTCCATCAAAAATAAAACGCCATTATGGTGGTCGTCATCGCCAAAAAATCTATCGGTAACTGGTGCCTGCGGGCTAACGGCCTTCAATGCCGGGTGGCCGCTTAAGGCGGCTTCAGTTGCATAAAATCCAGGGAACGAAATCCCGGTAACACCAACCTTACCGTTGTTGTTATCCAGGTTTTTAACAAGCCAGTCTATAGTATCATAGGTATCGCTGGCCTCATCAATATCTTTACTTGTTTTTTTATTGGGATTGAAAGGACGTACCACTTCGAAAGTTCCTTCGCTCATCCAGCGCCCCCTGATATCCTGGATCACCATGATATAGCCTTCTTTGCAATATTTGATCATGAAATTTCGCCAGTATCCGCGGTAATCTTTGCCATACGGCGCACAGGAATACGGTGTGCGGGTTATCAGTATCGGGTGCTTTTCGGCCTGGTCTTTAGGCTGATAAACGGATGTAAAAAGCTTTATCCCATCGCGCATCGGTATTTGCACTTCTTTTTTGATATAATTATTTACAAACCAGGCCGAGTCGGCATTTTGGGCAAATACTATCGCGGGTGCTAAAAGAATTGTAAGCAGTAACAGTTTTTTCATAAGGAGGTGTACGTTTAAACGTAAATATATTCTTTTTTAAGAACGTGCAGAAATGAGATAGATTTTACAATCGTACCATCGTTTACAGCCATAAATATTCGTCATCTTTAACATATCAAAACAATATCATCATGAAAATAATCATTGTGGGCGCCAGTGGCACACTTGGCAAGCACGTTACAGCAGCTTTAAAAAACAATCATGAAATAATAACTGCCGGTTCCAAAAGCGGCGACGTACAGGTTGATATCAACTCGCCCGAATCTATCGAAAAATTTTATGAGCAGACCGGTAGGTTTGATGCCTTGGTAAGTACCACAGGCCAGGGGCATTTTGGACCGCTAACAACCATGACCTATGCCGATTTTATGAAAGGTATTAACAGCAAACTAATGGGGCAGGTAAACCTGGTTTTAACTGGTCAGCATTTCGTTAATCCTAAAGGCTCTTTTACCTTAACATCGGGTATTTTAAGTGAAGATCCCATTGTATTAGGATCTAATTTAAGTGCGGTAAACGGTGCGCTTGAAGCTTTTGTCAAAGCAGCTGCTATTGAGCTGGAAAATGGTGTACGTATAAACACCATAAGCCCGGGCGTTGTAGAAGATTCGCCCGGTTATTTTCCGTACTTCCCCGGCCATATCCCGGTAACTATGTCGCGGGTTGCGCAGGCTTATGTTAAAAGTGTTTTGGGAGCGCAAACGGGGCAGGTATATAAGGTTTTTTGATAATAAATTTATTCAAATTCCGAATGGCTGGCTATAATCCCCGCCATTTTTAAAGTACCGTCTCGCTCTGTAATAAGCTTCTTACAAACTGGATACTGGTTTTTAGCTGATTTCTTCGATATTTGACGGTAGCGGTGCCAGGCCGCTGTTTTAAACCAATTTTTATCTACACTATAAAAACAAGTAAACCTAATAGTATGGAAAACTCTCGTCGTACGTTTATAAAACAGGCCGCGATAGCCGGGACAGGTGTATTGATCACTAAAAATGCGTGGAGCGCCAAAAGCTACAAACGCATTATTGGTGCTAATGACCGCGTTCGGGTTGGTGTTGTCGGCTTCTCCGACAGGCATAAAAGCTCGCACATCCCCAGCTTTATGAACCACTGTAAAGAACTGAACTTCGAGGTGGTTGGCGTATCCGACATCTGGAAATACCGGCGAGAGGAGGGGGCAGCTACCTGGAAAGAAAAAATGCAGCATGATGTAAAGGCATACCGAAACAACGAGGAGTTGTACGATAGCAAAACGGTTGACGCAGTATTCATCAGTACCGCCGATTTTCAGCATGCCCGTCACGCCATTGAGGCGGTAAAGGCCGGCTGCGATGCTTATGTTGAAAAGCCTTTTGCCGAAACGATGGAGGATAACTCCGCAGCATTAAAAGCCGTTAAGGAATCCGGAAAAATAGTACAGATAGGATCGCAGCGCAGAAGCGGGGATAATTACCACGCTGCCAATGATTTTATCCGCTCGGGTAAATTTGGCCCTATTACCATGGTTGAGCTTACCTGGAACGTTAACCAGCCAGGCCGCTGGCGCCGGCCCGAATTGCTAAGTAAGTTAAAAGAGGAAGATACCGATTGGAAACGTTTCATCATGAACCGGCCATATGAGGCCTTCGACCCACGCAAATATTTGGAGTATCGTTTGTTTTGGCCATATTCATCCGGCTTAGCCGGCCAGTGGATGAGCCACCAGATTGATACTGTACATTGGTTTACAGGGCTAAAACATCCGCGCAGCGTGGTTGCCAATGGAGGTATTTATATGTGGAAGGATGGCCGCCGTAACTGGGATACTATTCTGGCTGCATTTGATTATGGCCCGCTGGATGATCCGTCAACCGGTTTCCAGGTAACCTTTGGCTCGCGCATGCATAACGGGGATGAACACCCCGCCGAAATATACTACTCCAACGGTGGAGAACTGAACTTGATTACCAATAAGGTATCGCCGAATGGCGGGCTTACAGAAAAAATGGCTGCTGCCATGGGCATGAAAGCCAACCTGCTGCCCGAAATCAGCCTGGCAAATACACAGCAGGTTGTGGCATCGGCCAACACCGGCGGCGATGTGCTTACCTCCAACCATGTACGCAACTGGATGGAATGCGTGCGCAGCCGTAAGCAGCCCAATGCGCCGGTTGAAGCAGGGTACAGTCATTCTATCGCTAATATCATGACCAATGCCGCCGTACACACTGGTGTTAAGGCTACATTTGATGAAAGCACCCAGGAGGTAATGGCAAATGGTAAGATTTTTAAATATTAAAGGCAATTACCATGAACAGCTTCAAAAAAACAGGTTTAGTAATAGCCTCAATAGCTTTTGCTGCAAGCGCGGCGGCCCAGAAAAGCGAGCAGGTAAAAGTTGTAGCGTCAAAAAATGAGCATAAGGTAGATGTTTTTATCGCTGGCAAGCCGTTTACAAGTTTCCTGTACCCTGATAGCCTGGAAAAACCTGTGCTGTATCCTTTGCGTGCAGCAAATGGCACGGTTGTAACCCGTGGTTTCCCGCTGGATCCTAAACCAGGCGACCCAACAGATCATCCACATCATATTGGCCTTTGGTTTAATTTTGAAAACCTGAACGGGCTCGATTTTTGGAATAACTCCTACGCCATTCATCAAGACAAAAAGAATTTGTATGGTTGGATTCGTACCGATAAGGTGTTGGAAACCAAAAGCGGCGCAACCGGCGTATTGGCATACCATGCAAACTGGACAAACCAGCAGAAGGACGTTATTTTAGAAGAAACCACCCGGTTTGAATTTAGCGGGACAGGTAACCAGCGCATTATTGACCGTATTACAACTTTAAAGGCTATAGTCGACGCAACTTTTACGGATGCCAAAGACGGCTTGCTTGGCCTGCGCCTGGCACATGACCTGCAAATGCCCGCCACCGAAGACCAAAAATTTACCGACGACAAAGGCAACGTAACGATAGTGAAGGCTGGTACCGATAAAGTGGCCAATGGCAATTATTTGACCAGCGCCGGCAAAACCGGCAACGATGCCTGGAGCACACGCGGTGTATGGTGCAAAATTTACGGTAAAATGGGCGCCGACTCGGTAAGTATTGCCATTATAGATCATCCCCAAAACCCCAATTATCCTACTTTTTGGCATGCGAGGGGGTATGGGTTATTTGCTGCTAATCCTCTGGGTGAAAAGATTTTCACCAACGGTAAATCATCGAAGAATTTGCATTTGAATAAAGGGGAGTCGGTGACTTTTAAATATCGGGTTGTTATTGAGAATGGCGGGCAGACGATTAGTGCAAAACAGCTTGATATGATAGCTGAGAAATTTGCGAAATAATTCATTCAAAGAAGGATAAAAAAATTCTCGTTTAGCAAGTTATTGATTGAATTGGTTTGGGGATAAAACATGGAGGTGCTACAGCAGCCTTACCCGGAATTTTTAACTTTGCCTGCACCTATGAAAAATAATTGGCTACCCGGTATTGTTGTTTTGGTGTTGCTGTGTTGTGCCTTCGGGAAACAGCCATCGTTGCGCCTTTTCGAAATAAAAGGTTACGCCCAGGGTACTACCTATAGTATTGTTTATTATGCGCCTGATAGCCTGGTCAGTCAGCAGCAAACGGACAGCTTGTTACAACGTTTTGATAAATCGGTATCGCTTTATCTGCCTCAATCGCTAATCTGCAGGTTTAACCGCTCGCAAAAAGGCATCCGCGTTGATGATGTTTTCCGTGTGCTTGTAAGCCGCGCCTTGCAGATAAGCCACGCTACCGGCGGGCTGGTTGATCCAACTGTAAAGCCGCTGGTTGACGCCTGGGGCTTTGGTGTTTTTAAATCCGACCATGAGCCCGGCAAGGAAGAAGTAAAAAATTTGCTGCGCCAGGTGGGTGCAAATAAAATAAGGCTGGAGGGGGATTTTTTATATAAGACGGTGCCCGGCGTACAGCTGGATTTGAATGGAATAGCCCAGGGGTATTCGGTTGATCTGTTGGCCGATTTGCTGGAGCGGCATCATATCCACGACTATTTGGTTGAACTGGGTGGCGAACTGCGGATTAAAGGCCATAAACCCGGTAACGAGCCATTTAGGGTTGGTATCGAGGGGATCAGCGGCGATGATTTGGATCCTGCGCCCATGCGACAGGTGATTGAGCCGGGCGACGGCGCCATCACCACTTCGGGTAACTATCGTAAGCACCATGAGGCCGGGGGCAAACAGGTATCGCACCTGATGGACCCGCTTACAGGTTATCCTGTTCAAAACGAAATGATAAGCGTGACGGTTTACGCAAAGGACGCGATCACCGCCGATGGGTATGATAATGGTTTTATGGCAATGGGTTTGCAGCGCAGCCTGGCTTTTTTAGCAATACGGAAAGATATGGGCGCTTATATGGTTTACCGGCGGCCCGATGGTCGTATTGCAGATACTGTAAGTACTTTTTTTAAGGGATATCAACACAAAACTGAATAGATGGAAAGAAGAACGTTCCTGAAAAATACCGGCCTGCTGAGCGGCGGGCTGTTGATTGGCAATAAACTGAGCGCCCTGCAACCCGCCGGGGAGCCCATTAAAATAGCAGTAATAGGTTGTGGAGATCGCGGTACCGGCATTATGAACATCCTTAACGGGATGCCTGAGCAATTCCGGATAACTGCTTTGTGCGATGTGCTCGATTTTAGATTGACAGCTGCACAAAAGCTGGTTAAAACCGGTACGGTAAAAACTTATATCGACTATAAAAAACTGTTGGATGATAAAGAGGTAGATGCGGTTATTGTAGCCGTACCGCTATACCTGCATTACCCGGTAGCGGCAGATGTGATTCGTTCCGGCAGGCATTTATACCTGGAAAAAACGATGACCTATACAATTGACCAGGCGCTGGATCTGGTGACACTGATGCATGGCCGTAATGAACAAGTTTTGCAGGTGGGTCACCAGTACCGTTATTCTCCTTTATATTACCGGGTGAAGGAAATGATTCATAAAGGCTACCTGGGCAAGGTGACCCAGGTTGACTGCCGATGGGACCGTAATGGCAACTGGCGGCGCCCGGTACCCAACCCGGCGCTGGAGCGGGCCATCAACTGGCGGATGTACCGGGAATATTCAGGCGGGCTGGTAGCCGAATTGCTTTCTCACCAGATAGATTTTATCAACTGGGCCTTTGATACCCATCCGCAAGAGTTTTTCGCAACAGGAGGGATCGATGTTTTTAAAGATGGCCGGGAAACCTATGACAACGTACAGCTTATGCTGCGCTACCCGGACCCGGGCCTGATAGGCAATTTCGGGGCTATGTGCGGCAATGCGCATGATGGATATCTTTTTAAGATTAAAGGTACACTGGGCACCGTATCTCTGCTCACAGACCAGGGAATGTTTTACCCGGAAAAAAAGTTCCTGAGCGAAAAGGGAACGGTTGACGGTGTGACAGGTGCAACGCGCATCGTCTGGAACAAAGAAGGAGGGACGCCCATTTTACCGGAAGCCACAAAAGACGGAACCTGTTATGCCTTTAACGATTTTTATCAGAAAATTAAGCGAAGAGAGTTACCCGATAGTAATGTATTCACCGGCGCGCGTACCGCCATCAGCGTGCACCTGGCCAACCAGGCATTGTACAGTCAGAAGGTTTGTAGCTGGGATAGTAGTTACAAAATTGGATGAGCATGAAAAAGCAATTGCTTATGTTTTTGCTGCTGGGAGCAATCAGCACTGCTAACGCGCAAAGCCGGATGGATACCATCAGGCTGGCCGACCCAACTGTATTTTATGACAACCACACGTATTACCTCTACGGTACAGGCAGCCCGGATGGCTTTGGGGTTTATACATCAAAGAACCTTGAAAATTGGAAGCGAGCGGATAAACCAGCTTTATTAAAGGGCGATAGTTATGGTTCAAAAAGCTTCTGGGCTCCGCAAGTATTTAGGTATCGCGGCAAATATTATATGGCTTACGCCGCCGATGAGCACATTGCCATTGCGGTGAGCGACAGCCCTCTCGGGCCTTTTATCCAGCGTGTGCATCAACCAATCACGGAGCCGGGGAAGCAGATCGACCCGTTTATTTTTAAAGATGCCGATGGAAAGTTGTACCTCTATCATGTCCGGTTAGATAGGGGTAACCGTATCTATGTGGCACGGTTGAAGGATGACTTGAGTGATATTGACAGTTCGACGCTGATGGAATGTATTCATGCTGACCAGGGGTGGGAAAATACTGCAGCTGCCAACTGGCCGGTTGCAGAAGGACCGACGGTAACTAAAATTAATAACCTGTATTACCTGTTTTATTCTGCTAACGATTTTAGAAACATTGATTACGCGGTAGGGTATGCCACATCTGCCAGCCCAACCGGACCATGGACTAAATATGCGGGGAACCCGGTACTGAGCAGGAAAAACACCGGGCGGAACGGCAGCGGGCACGGCGACTTGTTTACCACAAAAGATGGGGAACTGTTTTATGTTTTTCATACCCACAGTTCAGAAAACAGCGTTGGTCAGCGAAAAACAGCAGTCGTCAAGCTGTCCCTTTCGGGGCAAAGCCCGGCTGTTATTTCCGTAGTGCCCGGCTCTTTCCATTACCTGCAATTTAAACATTAATTTTAGGGAGGTTCAGGAATGTTTTTTTAATGGCTTAAAAGAGTTTGAAATTTTATAAACACCATGCCATAAATCCTTCGTTTAAAATAAAATGCTTCGTAATTTGGAGAACTTCTGATACCTAAGAAGGGCGAGTTTTTTTACATGGTAGATGTTTTATGATTGAAGAAAAGCATGCGATTCAAATTTTCAGATCAGCTGTATCCGCGGTACAGCCTGCGCAGCTGTTACGCCAACAATTATCTGTAAGCAAGGATTCGCTGAGTATCGGAGGCCTGGTCTTCCCCAAAACCTCCATCCCTCATATTTATGTGGTAGGGGCAGGGAAAGCTGCGGCTGCGATGGCCGTGGAAGCCGAAATGATTTTGGGTGAGTACATTAGCGAGGGTTTGGTTACAACCAAGTATGGTCATGCCTTGCCCACTTCTAACATAAGAATTATTGAAGCGGCACACCCCGTGCCGGATGAAAATTGTGTTAATGCTGTTACTCAAACCATAAAACTGCTTAAAAAAGCAACAAAAGATGACGTGGTGATTTGCCTGTTAAGCGGTGGTGCATCGGCCTTATGGTGCGATTTGCCGCCGGGAGCAACGCTGAAGGAAGTACAAACAACGTTTGACCAGTTAATAAAATCAGGGGCCGCTATCCATGAAATTAATACGGTTCGCAAACATCTGTCTAACTTTAAAGGTGGCCAACTTGTTAGAGTTTGTGGCGGAGCCGCGTTTTTTTCGTTCATTATAAGCGATGTGCCGGGAGATGACCTGGAGGTAATTGCCAGCGGGCCCACTGTTCCCGATGCCTCCACTTTTGAGGAAGCAAAAACTATCCTGGAAAAGTATAAGCTATTATCGATATTACCGCAAAGTATCACACAGCATATTGAGGATGGCATTAAAGGAATAATTAAGGATACACCTAAACCAGGAGATCCTCTTTTTCTCAATACAGTCAACCGGATTATCGGGAATAATAAAATGGCTGTACTGGAGGCAGCCAATATGGCAAAAAAATTAGGATATCATGTACACATAGTAGATCATTTGATAACCGGTGATGCAGAGATAGAAGCAAAAATACTGGTGGAACTGGTCCGTCAATATAAAGGGCCGAAACCGGTTTGTATATTACAAGGCGGCGAAACAACCGTTAAAGTATCGGGCACAGGAAAAGGTGGCCGCAATCAGCATTTTGCATTGGCTGCACTAAATGAGCTGAATAAGCTGCGTCAACAAAATATTTCTGATGAAATTACCATTTTAAGCGGAGGCACCGATGGAACAGATGGGCCAACCGATGCAACAGGAGCGGTTGTTGACAATGATACTTTAACCCTGGTTTTGTACCGTGGATTGCCGATAGAAGAATATTTAAAGAAACATGATGCGTACCACTTCTTTGAACAAACAAATAGTTTAATCATAACCGGGCCAACACAAACCAATGTAATGGATATTATGATAGCCATTGTAAAATAAAGTATGATGATAAATACGTACTATCTGTTTTTTCTTCTTATTGCCAGCATTGGTTTTATTATATGGTTTACGGCTTATAAAAAAGTAAACGCCTTTTTTACGCTATTAATAGCCGCCTTAGGGGTTGGTTTATTCAGCGGCTTACCGCTGATAGAAATAGTAACTGCGCTTAAAACCGGTTTTGGGTATACCATGGAAAAAATAGGGTTGCTTATTATCCTGGGTACCACCTTGGGCGTAATACTGGAGAAAACCGGCGCAACCATGAGCATGGCGAATTATATTTTACGGGTAGTTAAAGAGGAAAATGCACCAATCGCAATTACACTTACCGGTATTATAATCGGCTTCCCTATTTTTTGTGATAGTGCTTTTATCATTTTGAGCGGTTTAAACGATTCGCTTGTAAAAAAAGCTCACAACAGGATGCCGGTTATGGCTGCTGCTTTGGCAACGTCGCTGTACGCGGTGCACTGCCTGGTGCCGCCGCATCCGGGTATTACGGCAGCATTAGGTACAGCAGGTGGCGATTTGGGCAAAGTGATGCTCTGGGGTATTTTAGTTGCTATACCAGCCGCATTCGTTGGGTATATCTGGAGTGTGCGGCGCGGGAGCAAAGTTGAATATGAATACATCGAGCCCGAAGTTATTCCCGTTGAGACAAAACAGCTGCCGCCCGTATCATTTTCTTTCCTGCCTGTGCTTTTACCAATTGTCTTAATCGCTTGTAAATCGGTAATGCCAATTTTTATTGCACCTGCGTTGATGGTTCAAAACGGTTACCTGCAAATGATTTCGTTTGTGGGCGAACCGGTTATGGCGCTGGCTATTGGAATTGTTGCCTCTTTTAAACTTGTTCAAAAACCATTTAAGAAAGATTTGAATCATTGGCTTACAGAGGGGGTAGACAAGGCGGGCATGATTCTGGCTATTATTGCGGCCGGCGGTATGTTCGGCGAAATGTTGCAGGCTACCGGGATGGGAAAAAACCTGGGCGGCATGTTGAGCGGACTGTCCTTAGGTATTTTCTTTCCATTCCTGATTGCTGCCATTTTAAAAACAGCCCAGGGATCGTCAACAGTTGCTGTTATTACCGCATCTTCGCTGGTTACACCGTTACTTTCAAATTTAGGTTTATCGTCGCCAATGGGGCTTACACTAACTATATTGAGCATGGGGGCAGGAAGCATGGTGATAAGTCATGCCAACGACGCCTATTTCTGGGTAATCAGCCGTTTTTCTAACCTGGACACTGCTTCCACATTGAAGGTATACAGCGTGGCTACTTTACTTATGGGGCTCACGGTACAACTTTTAATTTGGGTACTCTTTAGCATGTTTAAATAGAAGTTTGAGAAAGAACCGCGTTTGCCGTTTATTGATGCAATGAGCAAAAATACGCAAACCATCGACACCATGGCTTGAATATTTGCCAACCCATTGGTGTCGATGGAAAATCTAATTACTTCAAATCCTTCAAAATTAAGCTTTTATCTTGTAAGTTGATTTGATTCAGCAGTGTTTTAAAGTGATCTCCTTTAATAACTTACCTTTGATGCATAGCAAATCTTATGTATAAAACTTAGTTTTTCTACAACCTTTGGCGGAATTACAAAAGGGTACAAATCCTTGTTGCCCATGCTGCGGTTCATGCTGTTCATGGCAAAGGTTAATGGTAGCCATAAATTAAGCAAGGTTTCAAAACTTTGTTGCTGATAGGGGCTCACATTGATGATAGCCTTTAAATTGCTTTTTTTATCGGCAAGGCGGGGAGATACCGTCATCCCGAAGGCATCGGCGGTTTCAAGCGTATCCATAATGTGCAGGTAATGTGCCCAGGTTTCGGCCCAGTCTTCCCATGGGTGCGAACTTGCGTACGTACTAATGAAGTTTAAGTTCCAATCAGCGGGTGGGCCCTGGCTGTAATTCCGTTCAAGTGCCTGGGCGTAATCCTGGCGTTCATCGCCAAATAATTGGCGGTATTCGTCAATAAATGCACTGTTATCTATTAGCCTGTCCCAGTAGTAATGCCCCACTTCGTGCCTGAAATGGCCCAATAAAGTACGATAAGGCTCGTTCATTTGTTTGCGCGATAACTCGCGTTTATCATCATCAGCTTCATCAACATTCAGCGTAATTAGGCCATCTTCATGCCCTGTTAAAACCTGTTGAGCGGCATCGGCCTCTGTAAGGAAATCAAAACTCAGGCCTTTTACTGCATCCTGAATTTTACTTACCAGGGGAAGTTTCATTTGCAGTAAGGTATAAATAAGCCTGTGCTTGGCAAATTCTATCAATCGCCACTGTCTTAAATGATCGGGGTCGGCCAAATTGGGCACAATGTGGTTTAATTCACATGCGCGGCAAAATATATTGGGGCTATCAGCCGGTATCAGCCAGTTGCAAACATCAAACTCATGGTTTTTGCAATATTTAAACAATTGCTTTTTATTGCTCATTAGGCCGCCCAATAACGGCTTTTTATTGCTGTGCAAACGGTAAACAGCATTGTTATCCTGAACAAGCGTGGCCAGGTTCAGATCGCCGGCAATAAAACCCAGAGGACTTTTGCAACATTCGCATATACTGTTTTCAAAATATAATAGCTGACTACAGTTGGTACATTTAAACAATTTCATAATCTGTATTAAGGCTGTTCAATGTTGAATAGCTTGTGAGTTAACAGATTATAGGGCGGTGGGTTTTTAATATTTAAACAAAAAACCCGATCAAATTGATCGGGCTTTTAACTGTTGTGCGGAAGAAGGGACTCGAACCCCCACGCCTCGCGGCGCCAGATCCTAAGTCTGGTGCGGCTACCAATTACGCCACTTCCGCATTAGGATTTTTAACAGGTCGCAAAGATAGTGTTTTAAGCTAAATTATAAAACATAATTTCAGTTTTTTGTTTATCTGCCTCATTACTTTGTTGTTAAATTAATATCACCAATAAAAAAAGCGGCAGGTACCCCAATTTAGTTTCTTTTGATGAGTTACCGGCACGAACAATTTCCGCGCTAACTTGTAATACAACTATAAAAAAAACTAAACTATGCCACGCACAGTAAGCTATCAAATTAATAAAGACAACGGAAATCAAGTAAACATTATCATTGAACCGGTACAAACCCAGTCATCAAACAACAGCCTTGATTTTACGGGCGTTTATGCCTTGTATAAAGGCGACAGCCATGGCGTGGCCCACTTACTGGAGCTGCAGGAGATAGCGCCCGAAATAGGGGACAGCCTTCCGCTGGTAGAAGATGTACTTAACCCGGCTTTTTTAGGGAGACTGACCTACGATAACAACAAATTAAAGTGGGATTATACCGGCGGGCCCCTTTCGGCAAATGAACAGGCGCAGGTGGTAGCGTTTATACAAAGCACAAAATAATCTATAAATTCGCTGCGTAATAAATATAACAACTATTGTACTCGCGCGATCAGGCATCACAAATTAAACAGGCATTCTGGACGGCTTTTGGCCAGTATATTGCGCCGCAACCATCGGCCGATGGTTTACGCATTAACTGGGTTAATTATAAAACCGGCATCAAGCACCTGCATTTTAAAATGCAGGCCGATAAAAGGTCGGCATTTATAGGTATCGAAATTTCGAACCCCGATTTGGGCATACAAGAACTGGTTTTTGATCAGTTTAAAGAACTTAAATTAGTATTTGACGCCAGCATAGGCGAGGAATGGGACTGGCTGCTGCACACTACCGACGATAATAACAAAACGGTAAGCCGCATCATCAAAACGCTGCCCAACGTAAGCGTATTTAATCAAAACGACTGGCCCGCCCTAATCTCCTTTTTTAAGCCCAGGATCATCGCCTTAGATGATTTCTGGAGCACCGCAAGTTATAGCTTCGATTTGTTTAAGTAGGTGGTAGGGCAGATTTCAGATTTCAAATGTGCAGATTTCAAATTTCAGATGAGGGGATGATATTAAATGACGGATTAAATTCTGTTAATTCTTAAATTCTGAAAATTCTGACTCTGACAATCTTTCATCTGCACATCTGGAATTTGAAATCTGCACATCCGTAGCCCATCTGCACATCCGAAGCCCATCCGAAGCCCACTTTCTACAATTCGTATCAATTAATCGTCTATTTGACGCTTTTTTTTAAAAGCGGTTATTAATTGAAAAGAAAACCAAATATTTACCGTTGGTACTTATCAATCTATATAATAACACTACTAAAACACATGAAGAGGTTTCCATTAACCGTTTGTATTTCAATTTTGGGGCTGTTTGCCCGGGCGCAGGATGTTAAGGCACCGGCTTATCCGCTTATTACGCACAATCCGTACTTCAGCATCTGGTCGTCTACTGATGATTTAAATGAATCAACAACTCACCACTGGACAGGAAAAGATCAATCACTATTGGGCCTGATAAAGGTGGATGGCGAGGTTTACCGTTTTATGGGTAAAGAGCCGGTACACTACAAAACCCTGGTAGCCGGCGGCGATGAAAAACCTTACGAAGTAAAGTATACCGAAACGAAACCGTCAGATAACTGGGCCGATGAAAAATTTGACGATGCAGCATGGAAAATAGGTACAGCCCCTTTTAGCGACGACCCCAAACAAGGTAAAACAGTATGGACAAGCCGCGATATTTGGGTGCGCCGCGTGTTTACCTTCCATAAAGCAGACATTAATAAACTGTTCCTGAAACTTCACCATGATGATGAAGCCGAAGTATACCTTAACGGCGAAAAAATAAACGTAAGCAGCGGCGCCAATGGCGATTTGCAAATGATGGCGCTTAAGAATGATGTAGCCGGTAAACTGAAAGAGGGCGAAAACATATTGGCTTTACATTGCACCAATACCGGTGGCGGTGCTGCCCTTGATGCCGGTTTTGCAGATGAACTAAAACCTACACAACATGCCGATATTCAGATAGCTAAACAAACCCATGTTGAGGTTACGGCAACCCAAACCATGTACGCATTTAAATGCGGCAAAATTGATTTGCAGGTAACGTTTACATCACCTTTGTTAATGAATAACCTTGATTTGATGGCACGGCCAATATCGTACATTACTTACAGTGTAAAATCAAATAACGGCCAGGCACATAACGTACAAGTTTATTTAGGCGCATCTGCGGATATTGCCCGTAACAAACCATCACAGCCGGTTACAACTCAAAAGTATGAAACAAGCACTTTGACGGTGTTAAAAGCAGGAACTGTTGAGCAGCCCATTTTACAAAAACGCGGCGACGATTTACGGATAGACTGGGGATACATGTATGTTGCGGCGCCAAAATCGGCTGCTGYCACACAGTACATCAGCACAGGTGACGAAGCCGTGACCTCGTTTTTTAAAAACGATAGTAAATCAACCGTTAAAGAAGGTACAGACGTAGTACTGAATACGGTGGTGCCTTTTGGTAAAGTAGGTAAAACAGCGGTTGAACATTTTGTTGAATTGGGCTACGATGATATTACGCCCGTTCAGTACTTTCATGTAAACTTAAAACCATACTGGCAAAACGAGCAAATCAAAACTATTGATCAGTTACTGGCCAAAGCAGCTACCGATTACCCCGTGATTACTAAAAACTGCGCGGCTTTTAACGCACTGATGTATCACGATGCTTTAAAAGCAGGTGGCGATAAATATGCTAAACTTTGTGTGTTGGCTTATCGCCAGGCAATAAGCGCTCATATATTGGTAAAAAGCCCGCAGGGCGAAATCTTATTTTTATCGAAAGAGAATTTCAGCAACGGATCTATTAACACAGTTGACGTAACTTATCCATCGGCGCCATTATTCCTCATCTACAATCCAAAACTGATGGAAGGCATGCTGAATGGGATTTTCTATTTCAGCGAAACCGGGAAGTTTCCGCATGATTTTGCGGCGCATGACTTAGGTACTTATCCGCTGGCAAATGGCCAAACTTATGGCGAAGGTATGCCGGTTGAAGAGTCGGGCAATATGCTGGCGCTTACAGCGGCCATTGTCAAAGCAAATGGCAATAACCCGGCTTATGCTAAAAAACATTGGAAAACTTTAACCGCATGGACTAACTACCTGGTTCGTGAAGGCGGCGATCCGGCCAACCAGTTGTGTACCGATGATTTTGCCGGTCACCTGGCACGCAATGCAAACTTATCTGCCAAAGCCATAGTAGGAGTAGGCTGTTACGCTCACCTTGCCGATTTAATGGGCGATAAAGCCACAGGCGCCAAATACAGGGTTATAGCCAAAGAAATGGTTGCCAAATGGATGAAACTTGCCGATGCCGGTGATCATTACTCGCTGGTTTTTGAAAAGCCGGAAACCTGGAGCCAGAAATATAATATTGTATGGGATAAAATCCTGGGCTTAAACCTGTTCCCGCAATCGGTTTATGACCGCGAGGTTAAATTTTATCTTACCAAACAAAACGAATTTGGCTTACCACTGGATAGCCGTAAAACTTATACCAAAAGCGATTGGATCATATGGACAGCCACCCTGGCCAAAAGCAACGATGATTTTAAAACCCTTGTTGCCCCTGTTTACAAATACGCTATGGAAACCCCAACCCGCGTACCGCTAAGCGATTGGCACGAAACTACTGATGGTAAACAGGTAGGTTTCCAGGCACGCAGCGTTGTAGGCGGATACTTTATCAAAGAGCTACAGGAAAAGTGGAAACCGACGGTGAAATAGAGTTAAGAGCCAAGAGTCAAGAATCAAGACCAAAACCATTTTTGCATGTCATTGTGGACGTTAAGCCCGCAATGACATGTTTACTTGCATTTGCTACAATAAAATCCTGTCTTGACTCTTGATTCTTGACTCTTGAATCTTTTTCCTACTTTTAAAGTATCAATGGAAACCAAGAATAACAAGAAAACCATCCGGGCCTGGGCATTTTTTGATTGGGCCAATTCGGCCTATAACCTGGTCATCACCTCAACAATTTTTCCGGCGTATTATGTGGCTATAACCGCCAATCCGGCCAACGGAAACAGGGTTACCTTTTTTGGCAAAAGTTTTATAAACACGGCATTATCAGATTATGCTTTGGCAACGGCCTACATGATCATGGTTTTATTATTACCTATATTGTCGTCGATAGCCGATTACAAGGGTAATAAAAAACTTTTTATGCAATTTTTTACAGCTCTAGGTTCGTTGTCGTGCTGTTATTTGTTTTATTTTAAACCTCATGAGCCTATTGAAGCAAGTATTATTGCATTTGCCCTTGCGGCAATTGGTTATAGCGGAGGCTTTGTATTTTACAATTCATATCTGCCCGAAATTGCAACCGTTGATATGCAGGATAAAGTAAGCGCAAAGGGTTTTACTTATGGCTATATCGGTAGTGTATTGCTTCAGATAGTTTGTTTTGTATTTGTGAAAAAGCCAGAATGGTTTGGGATTACCGATGGTAGTTTTGCGCCCCGCTTATCGTTTTTGCTGGTTGGTTTATGGTGGATGGGCTTTGCCATTATACCGTTTGTGGTGTTACCCAAAGGAAGCCCCAATGCGGTGCCACATAATCATAATATAATCAAAGGCGGCTTTATTGAGTTAGGCAACGTTTGGAAAAAAGTAAAAGAGATGCCGTTACTCAAAAGGTTTTTGCCGGCATTTTTCTTTTACTCGATGGGGGTACAAACAATTATGCTGGTGGCAACAGGCTTTGCAGCCAAGGAATTAAAAATGGATACATCAGCTTTAATTACCATTATCCTCATTATCCAGCTTGTTGCCATTGCCGGCGCAACGCTAATGTCAAGATTATCTGGTAAATATGGCAACGTCAGGGTTTTGATTGGTACGGTTATCATTTGGATAATGGTTTGTATTGCCGCTTATTACACCAAAACCCATAGCCAGTTTTATGTTATTGCAGTAATTGTAGGTCTGGTAATGGGGGGCATTCAATCCATGTCGCGGTCAACGTATTCCAAATACCTGCCCGAAAATATTCCAGATACCGCATCTTTCTTTAGCTTTTATGATGTTACTGAGAAGTTGGCTATAGTTGGTGGTTTATTCAGCTTCGGTTTTTTTGAAGAAATAACGGGCAGTCCGCGCAATTCGGTGTTGGTATTAGCTATATTTTTTATAGTTGGATTGATTTTATTGTTTTCTTTGCTGAAAGCCGAAAAAAGCATTCAAAAAAATGCGGAATTTAGCGCCGAATAATTTGTGCCGATGAAGATAGAGCTGTTTGTACCATGTTTTGTAGATCAATTATTTCCTGATACTGCTTTTAATACTATAAAAGTGCTGGAAAAGGCAGGCTGTAAGGTGAGTTTTAACCCTAACCAAACCTGCTGTGGGCAACCTGCATTTAACGCCGGTTTTTGGGACGATGCCAAAGCAGTAGGCAGTAAATTCCTGAATGATTTTTCGGAAGATAGCGTCATCGTTACACCATCCGCATCGTGCACGGGCATGGTAAAAAATTACTATAACGATTTATTTACCAATACGGCCCTGCACAACAAATGCCGGGCCATACAGGGGAATATTTACGAGCTGTCGGATTTCCTGGTAAACATCCTCCAGTTTGACTACTTCGGCGCCGAGCTGGATGGCAAAGCCGTATACCACGATAGTTGTGCAGCCCTGCGCGAGTGCAAGATCAGGACCGAGCCGCGGCAATTACTCTCCAAAGTGTTAGGCCTGGAGCTGCTCGAACTAAAAGATAACGAAACCTGTTGTGGCTTCGGCGGCACATTTGCCGTTAAGTTTGAAGCTATATCTACAGCTATGGCGCAACAAAAAGTAGACAATGCTTTAGCGGCCGGTGCGGAATATATCATCTCGACAGATGCTTCATGCCTGATGCAGCTGCAAACCTACATCGATAAAAACAGCTTACCTATCCGTACAATTCACCTGGCCGATGTGCTGGCGTTGGGGTGGGGGAATGTGTAAACTTATGTTAACAGTGATTCAAAGTAAATTTGCTTGTCGGATTTTGCAATAGAATCCGTGATTCTGAAAGACATTACAACCCAGTCGGAAACTGTCAATGTATAATGAGCCGCCGTATGTCCGGGCGCTCGTATAATGCTGCGAGCGGGCAACAATAGTGGTAATCCCTTTCTTATTTCCCGATACTAAAAAAATACCTTAATGGTAAAATAGCATTATTGAAAATGCAAACGATTTTCATACCTTAGTAAAGCCAATTAATAGTGTAACTTAAACACCAAACTAATGCTAAGTAAGATCTTCTGTTCCGCAGCGTTTTTGTTGTGCCTTGCCTTTTTCAATCAAAAAGTTCAGGCTCAGGGGCTCGGCATATTCGATAATCAAACCGATGTAGGTACCATTAAACATCCCGGCGGCGCGCAATATGATGTTAAAACCCAGCAATATCAGCTTAGCGGATCGGGCCAAAACATCTGGGCCAAGCATGATGATTTTCATTTTGTATGGAAACGTCTGAAAGGCGATTTTATACTGCGCACCAATGCTGCCTTCATTGGTAAAGGTGTTGAACTGCACCGTAAGGTGGGCCTTATGGTACGTAGCACGCTCGATAGTAACTCAAAGCACATTAATGCGGTTGTTCACGGCGATGGCCTTACCTCGTTGCAGTATCGCAAAACGGTTAGCGGCATTACCGAGGAGAAAAAAGCAAGTATCACTGCGGCAGATGTTATCCAGTTAGAGCGTAAGGGCCATACATACACCATGTCGGTAGCCCGTAAAGGCGACTTATTTGTCACCGAAGAAGTAAGCGATCTTGACCTGGGCGACGATGTTTATGTAGGCATTTTCATTTGCTCGCACAATGCAGATGTTACCGAAAAAGCCACTTTTAGTAACGTGCGGATTGTAGTTCCGGCGCCGGCAACATTGGTGCCTTACAAACAATACCTTGGCAGCAGTATAGAGCTGCTGGATTTGGATACGCAAAATAGTACCATCATTTACCAGTCGCCGCGCTCATTGCAGGCACCCAACTGGATGAAGGATGGCAAATCGTTAATCTACAACAGTGAAGGCTCGCTTTATAAATATGATCTTAAAACCAATATGCCAATTGCATTAAATACTGCGCCGGCAAAAAACAACAATAATGATCACGTACTTTCATTTGATGGCAGGCAATTGGTGATAAGCAGTGGCGATGGCGGCCCTTCTATAGGGTATACCGTACCTGTAACAGGAGGCCAGGCAAAACGGATTACTGCTACCGGCGTTGGCGCAAGCTATATGCATGGCTGGTCGCCCGATGGTAAGTATATCGTGTTTTGCGGCGAAAGAAACAAAGAGTACGATGTGTACCGCATCCCGTCGGCCGGAGGCCCCGAAGAACGGTTGACTAATACCCCCGGTTTGGATGATGGCCCCGAGTATACCCCGGATGGAAAATACATCTACTTTAATTCGGTACGCAGCGGGCTGATGCAGGTTTGGCGTATGAAAGCCGACGGTAGCGAACAAACGCAAATTACCAATGACGATTACAACAATTGGTTTCCGCATATTTCGCCCGATGGCAAGTGGATTGTGTATATAACTTTCCTTAAAAACGAGGTAGCCCCCGGTGATCATCCCTTTTATAAGCATGTATTTTTAAGGGTAATGCCGGCAGCTGGTGGTCCGTCAAAAGTTGTAGCATACTTATACGGCGGGCAAGGTACTATCAACACCCCATCATGGGCGCCGGATAGCAAACATCTTGCTTTTGTAAGCAATTCAGATTTATTGTTCCCCGTATTCCCGATAGGTAAATAAGAAGAATCAAGAGTTAAGATTCAAGAAATTATAAATTATTAATTTGAACCCGGAGATTAGAATATAGAAAGAGATTTCAATTTAGACCGAATTACTTCTATCTTGACTCTTGATTCTTGTCTCTTGATTCTAACCCAAAAACTATGACTACACGCAGATTATTTTTAAAAACAGGCGCCCTGGCAGTTGCCGGCGCTACCCTTTTACCCGAAAGTTTATTTGCCGCACCCAAAAAACTCGAAAGGGTAGGTGTGCAGCTTTACAGTGTACGTGACGCTATGAAGCTTGACCCCAAGGGGACGTTGAAGAAGATTGCAGATGCGGGATATCATCATGTAGAGCATGCTAATTACATCGACCGAAAGTTTTATGGCTTCCCGGCAAAGGAGTTTAAAAAGATATTGGAAGATTTAACGCTAAAAATGCCAAGCGGCCATACCGTAATGACAGCGCAACACTGGGACGAATCAAAAAAAGATTTTACCGATGCCTGGAAATATACAGTAGAAGATGCAGCCACGATGGGACAAAAATTTGTAATAAGTCCATGGCTTGATGAAAAAGTGCGTACGGATATGGATGCCCTGAAACGCGCCATGGAGCAGTTTAACAAATGCGGTGAGCTGTGCCAAAAATCGTCGATGAAATTTGGTTATCATAACCATAATTTCGAGATCAGCACCAAAGTTGGTGATATTACCCTGTATGATTATATCATTCAAAATACCGATGCCGCCCTGGTTGCGCAACAAATAGATATCGGCAATATGTTAACTACGGGCGGGCACGCTCTTGATTTTATTAATAAATATCCCGGCAGGTTTGAGTCGATGCACGTTAAAGATGAAATAAAGGTAGCCCCACATGGCGGCGACGATACCGAGAGCTGTATTTTAGGCCAGGGTATTATGCCGGTAAAAGAGATTGTAAAGGCTGGCAGCAAAAAAGGTGGCACTTCGCTTTTTATTATCGAGCAGGAGGCCTATCAGGGCAAAGATCCGGTAGAGAGTGTAAAAATTGATTTACAAATCATGAAAAAATGGGGTTATTGATAGTATAAGGGTAACTTACCACCACCAACGGATTTAATTTTTGAGGCGGTTAATTTTAGATGCTAAAATTATTAAGTTTGACAACCGTTTATAAATAAATACACAGATGAGTTTTGATTGCCCACCATACTTAAGGTGAATAAATTGAGACTGCTAAAACAATTTACTTAACATGCACAGGCGTACTGTAATAAAAAATTTGGCTTTGGTAATAGGCGGCGCTGTACTGCTTCCTGCATGCCGCCGAACGGAAGGAAAGGCCTCTTTAACGCTTAAAAATGTTGAAATCAGCGCCGATCAGGAAAAGCTGGTGGGCGGCATTGCTGAAACTATTATACCAAAAACAACAACACCTGGTGCAAGGGATCTGAATCTGCATTTATTCGTATTCAAGATGCTGGATGATTGCTACAAAAAAGAAGATCAGCAGGCATTCGTGACTGGTATGGGGCAGTTTACGGATGCTGTCAAAAATAAATATGATAAACCTTTTTCGGATTTAAGCCAAAAACAGCGCGAAGACGTGTTATTGAGCATCGAAAATGATAAGGACGAGAAAAGTACGGCAAATTCAAAAGAGCTCAAATCATTTTACGGGATCATAAAAAGGCAAACTGTAAATGGTTATGTAACGTCTAAATATTTCATGACCAAACAAGTAGTGTATGAACTTGTACCGGGTCGTTATAATGCCCGTTTTCCATACAAACAAAAGCAATCAGCATAAATAATGGCTAATTTAAATATAGATAGCGTTAAAGACAGAACATTTGATGCAATAGTGATTGGCTCGGGGATGAGTGGTGGCTGGGCTGCTAAAGAACTTACAGACAAGGGCCTTAAAACGCTGATACTGGAACGGGGCCGCGATGTAAAGCATATTAAAGATTACCCCACTACCAATATGTACCCCTGGGAGTTTGAGCACCGCGGCGAACTGCCGGTGGCCATAAAAGAAGCCAACCCTATAGTAAACCGCTGTTATGCTTTTGGCGAAGATGCCGCTCACTTTTTTGTAAAGGATAACGATCACCCTTATGTACAGGAGAAACCGTTTGATTGGATCCGTGGTTACCAGGTAGGCGGTAAATCGCTGCTTTGGGCCCGCCAGACACAGCGCTGGAGCGAATTTGATTTTGAGGGCCCGGCCCGTGATGGTTTTGCTGTTGATTGGCCCATCCGGTATAAGGATATTGCCCCATGGTATAGTTACGTTGAAAAATTTGCAGGTATTTCTGGTAACATGGATGGCCTTGCAGAATTGCCCGATGGCGAGTTTTTGCCTGCTTTCCCCTTAAATGCGGTTGAAACTTACTTTAGCAAGCATGTGAAAAGTAAATACAGTAACCGGCATGTAATAAGTGCACGTTGCGCCCATTTATCTAAGCCAAACCAAATTCATTTAGATCAGGGCCGGGTGCAATGCCAGGAGCGCATTTTGTGCCAGCGTGGCTGCCCGTTTGGCGGTTACTTTAGCGCAAATGCTTCTACTATTCCATGGGCATTAAAATCAGGTCATGCTACTTTACGTCCATTTTCTGTTGTGCAGGAGATTATTTACGACGAGAAAAAAGGTAAGGCAAGTGGCGTTCGCATAATCGATACCAATACAAAAGAAGCGATTGAATATTTTGCAGATATCATTTTTGTAAATGCAGCGGCTTTAAATACCAACCTGGTATTATTAAATTCAACTTCGCATCGGTTCCCTAACGGCTTGGGTAATGATAGTGGGGTATTGGGCAAATACGTTGCCTTCCACAATTATTCGGCACACATTGGGGCCGAGTATGATGGCGAAAAGGAATGGACAACCGATGGTCGTAACCCGGCCGGTGGTGGTTATATTCCACGTTTCCGTAACGTTTATAAGCAGGAAACTAATTTTTTACGCGGGTATGCTTCTGGCTTCAGCGCGTACCGTTACCAGCAGCGCCCATGGGACGGTGTTGGTAACGGCCTGAAGGATAACCTGGTTAAGGATAACCTGAGCGGCTGGAAAGTAGGATCGCATATGATGGGCGAAACTATACCCAAAGAAAGCAACTATGTAGCTCTTGATAAAACGTTAAAAGACCAATGGGGGATACCGCAACTGAAAATATCGGTTGACTATGATGATAACGACGAGAAGATGAAGAAAGACTATGTAGAGCAGTTGACAGAAATGTTTACCTCTGCAGGTTTTACCAATATAAAAGCCAGTACCGATAACCGCGCGCCAGGACTTGATATTCACGAAATGGGCGGCGCCAGGATGGGTAACGACCCCAAAACATCGGTGCTTAATAAATGGAACCAAATGCATGCGGTAAAAAACGTATTTGTAACCGATGGAGCCTGCATGACCTCAACCTCATGCCAAAATCCATCGCTTACCTACATGGCCTTTACCGCACGGGCAGCTGATTATGCAGTGAGTGAAATGAAAAAGGGGAACATATAAGAAGCCTCACCTAAGTCCTCTCCAAAGGAGAGGACTTTTGATTATCTAGGTAAGTGTTTTGATGATCTTTATTTAGGCGTTTCAGAACCCTCTCCTTTGGAGAGGGCAGGGTGAGGCCTCAATGTGTAAAAAAAACACAATGAAAATTTATTTGTAAAATAATTTTTATTCATACATTTAAACGGAATAACCAAGTAATAAACAAAATTTAACAACCTAATATAATTGTATGTCTGCAAATACTTATGACGCTATTGTCATCGGCTCGGGGATATCTGGTGGGTGGGCTGCCAAAGAACTGACACAAAAGGGTTTAAAAACCATTATGCTTGAACGCGGGCGCGATATCAAACATATAAAAGATTATGTGAACGCTACTAAAGACCCATGGGAGTTTACCCACCGTGGTGGCCGTACACAAAAAATGATTGACGATTACCCTGTTTTAAAACGCGATTATCCACTAAACGAGGTTAACCTTGATTATTGGGCCAGCGATAAAGACAGCCCTTACACAGAAACCAAAAGATTCGACTGGTTTCGTGGCTATCATGTAGGCGGCCGTTCATTAATGTGGGGCAGGCAATCATACCGCTGGGCCGATGTTGATTTTGAAGCCAACTTGAAAGATGGTATTGCTGTTGACTGGCCTATCCGTTATAAAGATATAGCGCCATGGTATAGCTATGCCGAGCAATTTGCAGGTATATCTGGTAACAAAGATGGCCTTGCAATTCTTCCGGATGGCGATTTTATGCCGCCAATGGAGCTAAATGTGGTTGAAAAAGACGTTGCTAAAAGATTAAAAGATCATTATAAAGAGGCCCGGGATATGATCATTGGCCGTACCGCCAATATCACTGTACCGCATAATGCCCGTACTAATTGCCAGTACCGTAACAAATGCTGGTTGGGTTGCCCGTTTGGTGCCTACTTTAGCACACAATCGGCTACGTTACCGGCCGCTATGGCTACAGGTAATTTAACTGTAAGGCCATGGTCTATTGTTACAAAAATTCTGTACGATAAGGATAGCAAAAAAGCCAAAGGTGTTGAAGTACTGGATGCCGAAACCAACCAAACCTATGAGTATTTTGCAAAAATTGTTTTTGTAAATGCATCAACAATTAACTCAGCCTGGATTTTGATGAATTCGGCAACTGACGTTTGGGATGGCGGTTTGGGCAGCAGCAGCGGCGAACTTGGCCACAACCTGATGGATCATCACTTAGGTGTTGGTGCATCTGGCAGATATGAAGGTTTTGAAGATAAATATTACTTTGGCCGCCGTGCAAACGGATTTTATATTCCTCGCTTTGCAAACCTTGGCGGCGATAAACGCGATTTTATTCGCGGTTTTGGTTACCAGGGCAGCGCGAGCCGCGAAGGCTGGAGCAGGGATATTGCAGAAATGAACATTGGCAGCGCTTATAAAAATGCTATTACCGAACCAGGTACATGGCAGGTAGGTATGGGAGGCTTTGGCGAAACGCTTCCATATCATGAAAATAAAGTAACCCTTGATAAAACCAAAAAAGATAAATGGGGCCTCAATGTGGTTGCTATTGATGCCGAGCTGAAAGATAACGAGAAAAAGATGCGTATTGCCATGGAAGCCGAAGGCAAGGCAATGTTGGAAGCCGCAGGTGTTAAAGACGTGCAAACTCATAGCACAAACCCATTCCTGGGCCGTGGTATTCACGAAATGGGTACCGCACGTATGGGCCGCGATCCTAAAACATCCGTACTTAACCAGTGGAACCAGGTTTGGGATGCAAAAAACGTATTTGTTACCGATGGTTCTTGTATGACATCTGCCGCATGCCAAAATCCATCGCTTACTTACATGGCGCTGACAGCCCGTGCAGCCAACTACGCAGTTGAAGCATTAAAGAAAAACGAGATCTAACAAAAACATCATAATACAATACCTATGTCTGAAGAAAAAGAGAAAGTTACTCCCAATCCATCGAGGCGGGATTTTATTAAATCTACTACCGTAGCTGCCGCAAGCTTCATGATCGTTCCGCGCTTTGTATTGGGCGGAAAGGGTTATATAGCGCCAAGCGACAAGCTTTTGATAGCCGGCGTTGGTGCGGGCGGTAAAGGCCAAAGCGACATTGCCAATTTTTACAAAAGCGGAAAAGCCGAGATTGCTTTCCTTTGCGATGTAGATGACAGGCGTGCGGCAAGATCACGCGCCGATTTCCCTAAAGCCAAGTATTATAAAGACTGGCGCGAGATGTATGATAAGGAGCACAAACACTTTGATGCTGTATCAATATCCACCCCGGATCATAATCATGCCATTATAACTTATAAGGCCATGCAAATGGGTAAACACGTTTACGTGCAAAAGCCAATGACACATGATATTTGGGAAGCCCGTTTACTAACCGAAGCTGCAAAAAAATATAAAGTTGTAACCCAGATGGGTAACCAGGGATCATCAAATGATGGCACCCGTTTATTATCTGAATGGTATGATGCCGATTTGATTGGCGATGTACATACCGTTTACTGCTGGACAAACCGCCCCGTATGGCCGCAAGGTATTCAATGGCCGGCAGCCAATCCTAATATCCCAAAAGAATTGGATTGGGATCTGTGGCTGGGTACTGCGCCTAAAAAAGATTACGTTGATAAATTGGTGCCGTTTAACTGGCGCGGATGGTGGGATTACGGCACAGGCGCCCTGGGCGATATGGGCTGCCACCTTGTTGAGGCTCCTTTCAGGGTATTGGGTATCCAGTATGCAAAAGATGTACAGGCCAGTGTTGGCAGTGTGTATGTAGATGAGTTTAAAGAAGGCCATTTCCCTGAAAGCTGCCCTCCGTCAAGCCACATTACGTTAACATTCCCTAAAACTGATAAAACTAAGGGCGATGTTAAACTGCACTGGATGGACGGTGGTATACAACCCGAAAGACCTGAAGAGTTATTGCCAAGCGAAAAATTTGGCGGCGAAGAAGGTAACGGAACACTATTCATAGGTACAAAAGGAAAAATGTACGCAAGTACCTATTCCGACGCGCCAACGCTGTTGCCGACCGCGCTTACCAAGGATGCAAAAGCACCTCAGAAATGGGCACGTGTACAGGGTGGGGCAAATGGTCACTACGCACAATGGGTAGAGGGATGTTTGGCCGGTTATGGTAAAACAGAGTTAAGTTCATCTTTTGATAAGGCAGGTCCGCTTACCGAGGCTTTGTTAATGGCAAACCTTGCAGTACGTGGTCATGAATTACAAGGTGGCCGTGTAAAACTGGTTTGGGATAACGAGGCTATGAAGGTTACAAACTTTGACCCGGTTAACCAATACATTAAGCGCACTTACCGCGAAGGTTTTGAGCTGAAAGCTTAGTTTAATTATTGAATTATTGATTTACTGAATTATTGATTGAAGAATGAATGAATTCGCCAATAAATAGTCGCATATTCATTAATTCGATCAATTAGGAAAGTAAAAACTTAATAATTCAATAATTCAATAATTCAATAATTCAATAATTCAATAATTCAATAATTCAATAATTCAATAATTCATTAATTCGATAAATAAATAATTATAAAACCAATGAATAGAAGAGACGCAATTGGCAGGGTGGGCTTGTTACTTGGAGGAGCGGTTATAGGAGCCGAGTTTTTCATTTCGGGCTGTAAATCGTCTACATCCGCATCGGGCGTAGCCGACCTGTCTAAACCAGAAATTATTGCCTTCCTTGATGAGGTTGGTGAAACCATTTTACCGGCTACAACTTCTCCCGGCGCTAAAGCAGCCGAAATAGGTAAGTTTATGGGCGTAATGGTAACCGATTGCTATACAGCAGATGATCAGAAAATATTTTTAAAAGGTATTTCTGATATTGACAGTGCAAGCGATAAAAAGTTTGGTAAAAAATTCATGGAAGCAGATGCCAAACAACGCACAGAATTGCTTACCGAACTTGATGCCGAGCAAAAATCCTACACTAAAACTAAAAAACCTGAAGACCCTAACCATTATTTCAGGATGATGAAGGAATTAACCTTGTTAGGTTTCTTTACTTCAAAACCTGGTGCAACCGAGGCTTTGCGTTACATAGCTGTRCCAGGCAAATACGATGGTAATTTCCCATACAAAAAAGGCGATAAAGCCTGGGCTACCTAAGGGGTTGGTTTGTAGTTGATTGGGTTGATTAGGTGAGTGGTTGATTGAGTTGAATAAGACGACGGTTGATTGAGTTAATGGGTTTTAATCCTATCAACCTGGCTAACATAATCTAACTCAATCAATACAATCCAACCTAATCAACCCAATCAACCACTCACTTAATGATAATTGGTTTGTGGTTGATTAAGTTGGACTGAGTTGATTAGGTTGGATTGATTGAGTTAAGTAAATGGTTTACTAAGTTGGAAATATATGAACAGCAATGTTTTGAAAAATCAACTCAATTAACCAAATTTACCCCATTCAATCGATTGTATTCTAATTTAATTAATCAACTCAAACTACCTTAATCAACTGAATCCAACTCAACAAAACATAAACAATGAAACTAAGATTAGGAATGATTGGCGGCGGGCAAGGTGCGTTTATTGGCGCCGTGCACAGGATTGCCGCCCGCATTGATGGCGAATACGAGCTTGTTTGCGGTGCATTTAGCAGCAATGCCGAAAAATCAAAAGCAAGCGGCGTTTTGCTGGGTTTGCCCGAAGACCGTGTTTACAGTTCATATACAGAACTTATTGAAAAAGAAAAACAACTGCCTGAAGACCAACGTGTTCAGGTAATTAGCATAGTTACGCCCAACCATGTACACTTTGATCCATCTAAAGCTGCATTGGAAAATGGCTTCCATGTTGTGTTAGATAAGCCAATGACATTTTCATTGGCCGAGGCTAAAGAACTGGAAAAAGTAGTGAAATCAAGCGGCAAGTTATTTTGCTTAACACATACTTACACCGGCTATCCTATGGTAAAGGAAGCCAGGCAACTGATAAAAGCCGGTAAACTGGGCACAATCCGAAAAATTTATGTTGAGTATCCGCAAGGGTGGCTAAGCAGCTTTTTAGAAGGGGACGACAACAAACAAGCTTCATGGCGTACCGATCCTGGTAAAAGCGGGATAGCCGGTGCCATGGGTGATATTGGTACTCATGCTTTTAACCTTGCTGAATACGTAACCGGGCTGCAGGTAACAAAAATATGTGCCGATATTAACGTTGTTGTACCGGGCCGCAAGCTTGACGATGACGGAGCAGCACTATTAAAATTTGATAACGGCGCAAGCGGTGTGCTTACGGCAACTCAAATCGCTGCCGGTGAAGAAAATAACATAAAGATTAGGGTTTACGGCGAAAAAGGCGGCCTTGAATGGCACCAGAGCGATGCTAACTCATTAACCCTGATGTATACCGATAAACCGATGGAAGTATGGCGCACAGGAGGTGGGTACACCAGCTCGTTTGCGCAACATAACACCCGCACACCGGCCGGCCACCCGGAAGGTTACCTGGAAGCTTTTGCCAATTTGTACCGCAATTTTGCTTTAACGGTGAAAGCAGGTTTGGAGGGCAGGGAAGCGACTCCTGAAGAGCTGGATTATCCCGGTATTGATGAAGGTGTACGCGGTATGGCATTCATCGAAAATGTGATTGCTTCGGGCAAATCAGATAAAAAGTGGACTGAGTTTACGATCTAACAAAAAACTATGAAAACCATTAAAGGACCTGCAATATTTATAGCTCAATTTATAGGCGACAATGCCCCTTTTAACAGCCTTGATTCTATTTGCCAATGGGCAGCCGGGCTTGGCTACAAAGGCGTACAACTGCCAACGCTGGATGCCCGTTTCATTGACCTGCAAAAGGCTGCCGAAAGCAAAACTTATGCCGAGGAAGTAAAAGGTGTAGTAAACAGCCACGGATTGGAGATTACTGAATTATCAACCCACCTGCAAGGGCAGCTGGTAGCGGTAAACCCCGTTTACGACGAACTGTTTGATGGGTTTGCTCCCGAGCAATACCGTAAAAATCCTGCTGAAAGGCAAAAATGGGCCGTACAGCAACTTAAATATGCTGCGCAGGCTTCAAAAAATTTAGGTTTGCAGGCATCTGTTACTTTCAGCGGTGCGCTGCTTTGGCCTATGGTATACCCATGGCCGCAACGCCCTGCAGGTATTGTAGAAACCGCTTTTGAAGAATTAGCAAAACGCTGGACACCTATTCTTGATGTTTACGAGGATAATGGCATCGATCTATGTTACGAAGTGCATCCGGGCGAAGACCTGCACGATGGTATTACCTTCGAGATGTTTTTAGATAAGGTAAAAGGACACAAACGTGCCAATTTATTGTATGATCCGTCGCATTTTGTTTTACAATGCCTGGATTATTTAGAATATATCGACCTGTATCACGACCGTATAAAAATGTTTCACGTTAAGGATGCCGAGTTTAATCCTACAGGTAGACAAGGCGTGTATGGAGGTTACCAAAACTGGGTAGATCGTGCAGGCCGTTTCCGCTCACTGGGCGATGGCCAGGTTGATTTTAAAGCGATATTTAGTAAGCTGACGCAATACGATTTCCCCGGATGGGCCGTGCTGGAATGGGAATGCGCGCTTAAACATCCCGAAGACGGTGCCCGTGAAGGTGCAGAGTTCATCAAAAATCATATCATTCGAGTAACCGAACGCGCGTTTGATGATTTTGCTGCATCAGGCACCGACGATGCGCTGAACAGGAAGACGTTGGGAATATAAAAATCAGTACATTTGAAATAGCCAATTAACCAATTAATTAAACTTAATATATTTAAATGCAAACCATTAACCGCACACAACTATTCAGGGCCAGTTGCTTATCCCTGTTGGTAACATCACTATCATTCGGTATCCGTGCCGGTATCCTTGGCGAACTCGGAACAAAATTCGCGCTCAATGCCTCGCAATTAGGAACTATAACAGCCACTGCATTCTGGGGCTTTCCTCTTGCTGTAGTTATTGGAGGTATTGTGGTAGATATCATTGGTATGAAACGTTTGCTGTTACTGGCATTTATATTTCACCTTGCCGGTATTTTACTTACCATTTTTGCCACTGGTTACTGGACACTATTTTTCTCTACATTAGTTATTGGTATTGCCAATGGCACTGTTGAGGCTGCCTGTAATCCTTTGGTAACCTCGTTATATACCGAAAACAAAACAACTAAGCTCAGCCACTTTCACTTATGGTTTCCAGGTGGTATCGTAATAGGTACATTAATAGTTACGCTGTTTAAGCTTATCGGCCTTAATTGGCAGGTGCAGGTAGGTGTAATGCTTATACCTACAGCTATTTACGGATACTTGTTTTCAAAACTCGATTTCCCGGTAACAGAACGGGTTGCATCAGGTGTTTCAACAGCCGGTATGTACAAAGCTGTGGCATCGCCGCTGTTTATTTTTATGTTTATCTGCATGTTTGGTACAGCAATAACCGAGTTGTTTACAGGGCAATGGATTGATGTATTATTGAAAAACGTAACCGACAATGCATTGCTTTTGCTGACTTTAGAAACAGGTGTAATGGTATTGGGTCGGGCTTTTGCTAAGCCGGTGCTAAAGTTATTCTCGCCCCAGGTAGTAATCCTGATGTCGACAATAGTAGCATCAATCGGTCTTTTTATGTTGAGCACTATGACGGGGGATATCATATTCCTGGCGGCAATTATATTTGGTATGGGAGTTTGTTTCTTTTGGCCAACAATGCTGGGTTTTGTTTCAGAAAACATTCCAAAATCAGGTGCGCTTGGTTTAAATCTTATGGGTGGGGCCGGAATGTTCGCGGTTTCTATCTGGACTATAATCATGGGTAAATACTATGATAATATCGTAGCTTCAAAAATGGCCGCATTGCCCGCCGGTACCGATCCTGCAAAGGCTCTGGAAACTGCAAAAAGCCTTGCCGGGCCCGATGTGTTACATTTTACGCTTGCCATACCCCTGGTTTTAATTGTAGCCTTTACCGGTTTGGTGTTTTATATGCGTACAAAGAAAAAAACAGCTCCTTTAAGCCAGGTAACTGTTTAACAAACCATATTTTTAGGATAAAAATTGTATTTTTCGGCACAATTAATAAATAAAATTAAAAACAGTATAAAGCATCAAAATTATAGGTAAAACCTACCCGGTGTTGATGCTTTATATTTAATTAAAAAACAAAATCAATGGGGTTAAAACCCCGTTACCCTAAAAAAACAAACTAACTCAATGAAAAAGGCTTTTTTTATTCTTGGTATCTGTGCGGTAGTATCTGCCTGTGGTGGCAATTCGGCAAGTAAAGGTGGTAGCGATAGCACCGCTGCTGCAAATCAAACTGCTAAGGCAACTAATTCTGACGCTGATACCAATGCTACAAAAACCGGTACCGAAGGTGCAGGTGGCTCGGCAGGCTCAAGCGCAGGCGAGAAACTGTTAGCAGCTAATGATTGCGGAACTTGTCATAAAGTTGACACAAAAGTTATTGGCCCATCCTTCCAGGATATCGCAAAAAAATATGATGCTTCTGAAGCCAACATTGATATGCTGGCCAAAAAAGTAATTTCCGGAGGTAGCGGTAACTGGGGTACAATGGCCATGACGCCGCATGCCGCACTTGCCGAAAGCGATGCAAAAGAAATAGTAAAATATATTCTTGCACAAAAAAAATAACCCGGATAATTTATCAGGGCAATAAGTTTTAAAAAATCAGGCTGATCATTTAATAAGCCGGCAAGCAATTGCCGGTAACTTTTGTTCTGTTTTATAAATTATTAACCGCGCGTAACCAATTATAATCCGGGATTAATACTTCCTGGAACAAACCGATATACAACCATGGAATCAAATCAAAACAGGCGGTCGGCTATAAAAAATATAGTTACCGGTACCGCAGCCATTACCGCGGCGGGTATGTTATCGTCATTTAAACCCGGAGAAAAAGAAATGGTAGTTGATACTGCGTTAAAAGGTAATATTAACCACGCCGTATGCCGCTGGTGCTATGGCGACATGACAGTTGAACAACTTTGCGCCGCCGCCAAAGATATTGGCATAAAGGGCATCGACCTGGTTGGCCCGGCAGACTGGCCTACACTTCAAAAGTATGGCCTGTACTCGTCCATGTGTAATGGTGCCGAAATTAACCTGACCGATGGTTTTGGCGATACGCAATTTCATGCCCAGCTGCATAAAAACTACAGCGAAATGATACCCAAGGTTGCTGCTGCCGGTTATAAAAACCTGATTTGTTTTAGTGGCAGCCGTCGCGGAAAAGACAATGAAACAGGTTGGAATAATTGTGTTGAGGGTTTGAAACCAATGGTTGAGCTGGCTGAAAAGCACAATATCGTGCTGGTAATGGAACTACTAAACAGCAAAATTGACCACAAAGATTACCAATGCGATAGGGTAGAGTGGGGTGCCGAACTTGCCAAAAGGTTGGGATCAGAGCATTTTAAATTGTTGTTTGATATTTACCACATGCAAATTGATGAAGGCGACGTGATTCGTAACATCCGTCAATACCATCCATATATCAATCATTACCATACCGGCGGCGTACCCGGCCGTAACGAGATTGACGAAACACAGGAACTTTACTACCCTGCAATAATGAAAGCTATTGTAGAAACCGGCCATAAAGGTTTTGTTGCGCAGGAATTTATTCCGAAACAAAAAGACAAGGTGGCTTCACTGCGTAAAGCGGTACACATTTGCGACGTTTAAACCTTATGGTGTAAACACACTCCAACTGTACATTAACCAAACAGAAATACATGACAACCAGAAGAACATTTTTAGCACAGGCCGGTCTACTTTCGGCAGGTGCAATGTTAGCGCCGTCTTTATTATCGGCAAAAGAGAAGAATGGTGCAGGGCTGCAATTATATAGCCTGCGCAATGAGTTACCTGCCGATGTAAAAGGTGTTATAGGTAAAGTGGCCAAAGCTGGTTACAAAGAAGTTGAAACCTTTGGATACAACAAGGAAAAAGGCTATTGGGGACTGCCAAGCAAAGATTTTGGAACGCTATTAAAAGATAACGGACTGAGCAGCCCAAGCGGTCACTACGGTTTAGATTCGTTTTTTGGCGAAGGAAAAACCGACGATTTAAAAATGTATATGGAAGTGGCCAACACCATTGGTCAAACTTATATCATAGTACCCTCATTAAACCATAATTTCATAAAAACGGTTGACGACTGCAAAGGCGTGGCCGAAAAAATGAATAAAGCCGCCGAGATATGCAAGGCTTCGGGTTTAAAATTAGGTTACCACAACCATAACTTTGAATGGGCACCTGTTGGCGATACCACATTTTACGATGTAGTACTAAACAATACCGACCCCAAACTGGTTAACATGGAAATGGATTTATACTGGGTGGTACGTGCAGGGCAGGATCCTTTGGCCATTTTTGAGAAACATCCCGGACGTTTTACTTTTGTGCACATTAAAGACAGGGATAAAACCAATGGCAACCTGAATACAGAAATAGGTACGGGCGATATTGATTTTGTAAAAATATTGAGCAAAGCAAAACAGGGCGGTGTAAAACACTTTATTGTTGAGCAGGAAAACTACACCAATATTGATCCTTATGTAAGCATTGCCCAAAGCGCTGCCTACCTGAAAAACACGCTTCACATATAATAAACCAATTATAACATGAGATATTCAATAATATTAACAACCATTTTAGCCGGAAGTTTTTTTATGGCCAACGCGCAAAATGCTAAACCCGAGGATACCGAAATTTGGGAACCAATTCCAAAAGCCGTAGTACCTGGCAAAGTTTTAGGCGATGCACCATCTGATGCCGTTATTTTATTTGATGGCAAAGGCCTTGATGAATGGGTAGATGTAGAAACCCAAACACCCGCTAAATGGACAGTAAAAGGCGATATCCTTACGGTGAACAAAGCCACCGGTAATATCGAAACCAAGAAAAAATTTACTAATTATCAATTACATATTGAGTGGCGTGTGCCTGCAAGCATTACCGGCAGCGGCCAGGCCCGCGGCAATAGCGGCGTGTTTTTAGCTTCATTAGGTAAAGGCGATGCCGGTTACGAATTACAGGTTTTAGATTCATACAACAACAAAACCTATGTAAACGGCATGGCAGGCAGCTTGTACAAACAGGTGATCCCACTGGCAAACCCAGGCCGCAAACCGGGTGAGTGGAACGTGTATGACGTTGTTTGGACAGCCCCTGTATTTAACCAGGATGGTACACTAAAATCTGCCGCAAGGGCAACTGTTTTCTTTAACGGCGTACTTGTTGAAAATAACTTTGAATTACTTGGCCCAACCCAATACATTGGCAAGCCATCTTACGAAGGTAAAGCCCATGGCGCGTCGCCAATAAAGCTGCAAGCTCATGGCGATAAAAGCGAGCCACTTAGTTTCCGCAATATCTGGGTAAGAGAGTTATAAGTAACTGATATTTTATTATTTAAAAAGCTCATCCAGATTTATTTGGATGGGCTTTTTAAGTTTATAATCGCGCACAAAATCCTTCCACGCAAAAAGTCATTTTACCATTCAAGGCCTCGGTAAAAATCTCTCCGCTTTATTCTCATAAAAATACTTATATTGAACTTTTTATTCCATACTGACTTATTAGTATCTAAATAAAAAGCTAAAAACCAGTTATGGTGCCCCCTCACCTTAATTGATTTAATCTAACCAATTAATTATCAATACGCTATCGATTTGAATATTTACAAGTATTTATTTTTAAGTGTACTGCTGCAGCTTTTTGTTTTAGAAAGTTTTTCGCAGCAGGCCAACCTTAAATTTGAGCACTTTGGAACCCGCGAGGGCTTGTCGCAGGTTAACGTGAGTTGTATTATGCAGGATAGTCGCGGTTTTATGTGGATAGGCACACGCGATGGCCTTAACCGTTACGATGGCTACAGCTTTATAAATTACAAATATAGCGCCATCGATAACAACAGCTTAAGCAGTAATGTTGTAACCGATGTGGTTGAAGATAAACAAGGCAATCTTTGGATAGGCACTTCTATCGGGTTAAATAAGTACGATTTCAAATCCGGGCGGTTTTCACGTTATCAGTACGATAATAAAAACGTTAACAGCTTATCATATAATACCATCAATGACCTGGCCATTGATCATGAAGGCAATTTGTGGATAGGGATGCAAAAGGGGGGCCTCGACTTCTTCGATATTAAAAAAAATAAATTTACACATTATCGCCATTCAGAAACCGATAGCACATCATTGAGTAATGATAATGTGGCTATTGTACTGGAAGATTCAAAACACAAACTTTGGGTAGCTACATCAGCCGGGGGATTAAACCTGTTTGATAGAAAGCGTAATTCGTTCAAATCATACCGGCATTCAGATACGGATAACACTTCGATTTCCCAAAATAACGTCACCGCTATTTTTGAAGATAATAGCCAAAGAATTTGGGTAGGTACTATGGATGCCGGTCTTAATTTATTTGACAGCGATGGAGGTACGTTTAAGCACTATCTGCATAGCGATAAACAGGCTGGTACAATAGCCGGCAATACAATCCTGAGCATCGGGATGGATTTGAACAACAACCTTTGGGTAGGATCTGAAAATGCGGGGCTTAGCATCTTCAACTTTCAAATGGGGGCAATCAACACCCACGCTCATGATGATATTGATAAAAACAGCATCAATGGCAATACCATTTACAGCATCTGCCGTGATAGATTAGGCAATATGTGGCTTGGCGCTTTTAGCGGAGGTGTTAACTTGTTTAAGCGCAGTACACAAAGCTTTGATCATTACCGCCACACAGCATCGCCGGCGAGTTTGTCAAATAATTTTGTGCTGTCGCTTTATGAGGATAATGATAAAAATCTTTGGGTAGGCAGCGATGGCGGGGGGATCACCGTTTTTAACAAAAATGGCAGCGTAAAACAATACATCAAGCAACCCGGCGATGAAAATAGTATTTCGGCCAATTATGTGCTCACCATCAACCAGGACCACCAGGGCGACTATTGGATAGGCACATGGTCGGGGGGCATTTCTGTTTTTAATAAAGGCACAGGGAAGTTCAGGCATTATTTAAATGATCCTGCTAACCCCAATAGCTTAAGCAATAACAATATATACGCGCTAATACATACCGGCGACGGCAATGCCTGGATAGGTACCTATAATGGCGGGCTTAACAGGTTTGACAGCAAAACGAAATTGTTTAAAACCTTTAGGTTTGACGCCCATGATGCCGGTAGCGTGAGCAGCGACCGGATATACTCGCTATTTGAAGACAGCAAAGGAAACCTCTGGATTGGTACCTTTGATGGCGGCCTGAATAAATATAACCCTGCAACAAACTCCTTCACGCGGTTTATACACGATGAAAAAACAAACAGCATCAGCAATAACGGTGTCCCGGATATTTTTGAAGATAGCAAGGGGCGGCTATGGATAAGCACCCTGTTAGGCTTAGACCTTTTTGACCCTGTAACCGGGCGCTTTACCGTTTTCAATACCAAAGATGGCCTGCCCAGCGATATTATTTATGCGGTGAGGGAGGATAAAAAAGGGACGCTGTGGGTGAGTACCAACAATGGCCTTTCTAATTTTGACCCTGTTAAACGCACCTTTAAAAATTATACTGTGGAGGATGGGTTGCAGGAAGATGAGTTTAAATCGCATTCGGCATTGCAAACCAACGATGGTAAATTATACTTTGGCGGCATTAACGGGTTTAACGGATTTAAGCCAGGGCAAATTTTAAAGCCCGCGGGCTTTTCGCCCCTCGTAATTACCGATTTTCAGCTGTTTAATAAATCGTTGACGATAGCGCGCAATGCCCAGGATCCCTCGCCGCTTAAGCAGGAAATTGTGGATACTAAATCCATTACATTATCCTATCGTCAGTCGGTAATAACTATGCGTTATGCTGCGCTTGATTATGCATCGGCCGATAAAAATCAGTACAGTTATATCCTGGAAAATTTTGATAAGGAATGGAATAATGTGGGCAGCCGCAATACAGCCTCATATACCAATTTACCTCCCGGGCACTATCAGTTTAAATTAAAATACAAAAACACGGCGGGTAACTGGTCGCCGGTTACACTTGGTTTGCAGATTACCATAGTGCCCCCTTTCTGGTTAACCTGGTGGTTTAAGCTACTGGGACTTTTAGGTATCATCGGCCTGGTTGATGTCTTTTTCAGGTATCGTATTATGTTCGAAAAAAAGCAAAAAGTGGTATTGGAACGTTTGGTTGAAGAACGAACCGATAGCCTGACCAAAATGACCATCGACGAACGGATTTCGCGCGAGGCCGCCGAAAATGCCCGCGAGGAGGCTGAAAAAGCAAAAGAGGATGCTGAAGCTGCCAACAAGGCAAAAAGCGTTTTTCTGGCTACTATGAGCCATGAAATCCGTACGCCTATGAATGGCGTAATTGGCATGGCATCGCTGCTGGCCAGCACGAGCCTTACTCCAGAGCAGGAAGAATATACCGAAACAATAAAAACAAGCGGCGATGCCCTGTTGACGGTGATTAACGACATCCTGGATTTTTCTAAAATCGAATCCGGAAACATGGAAATTGAGGAGGAAGATTTTGATTTGCGCGAATGTATAGAAAGCGTATTGGACGTTTTTGCCGAGAAATCATCGCGCTCGAATCTCGATTTGGTATACCAGGTGCAGCACGATGTACCGGCTCAAATAGTTTCCGATTCGTTACGCTTGCGGCAGATATTGATAAACCTGGTGGGTAACGCTATTAAATTCACCACGCAGGGCGAAGTATTCATCAGCGTATCAATTAAAAGCAACCAGGACGACGTACTAGAATTGCTGTTTAAAGTACGCGATACGGGTATCGGTATTCCCGAGGATAAGATGGAGCGCCTGTTTAAAGCCTTTTCCCAGGTTGATTCAAGCACCACCCGAAAATATGGCGGTTCGGGACTGGGGCTGGCCATTAGCGAAAAGCTTGTTAAAATAATGGGTGGCGAGATCACTGTAAAAAGCGAGGTTGGTATAGGCACAACCTTTGCCTTCAGCATTAAAACAAAAATAGGTAACAAGGCCAAACGCAATTATGTGTACCAGAATCTTGCCGAACTGGAGAATAAGCGCATCATGGTTATTGATGATAATTTAACCAATCGCGAGATTATGGAAACGCTGCTGCGCCAATGGAAATATGAGCCAGTGATGGCATCATCGGGTGCCGAAGCTATTAAACTATTGACGCATGCTGCCGCTGTCGACCTGGTAATAACAGATATGAAGATGCCGGGCATGGATGGCGCACAGGTAGCAAAAGAAATTAAAAAGCAATGGCCGGTATTACCTGTAATCCTGGTAAGCTCGGTAGGTGGCGAGCATCAAAAAAACGAAGCAAACCTATTTGACGCCGTATTGACCAAACCCGTAAAACACCATGTGCTGCACAAATTGGTTACAGAACAATTAAAGAAGCTTACGCCTCAAAAAAAAGATGCACAACTTACCCACTCCCAGTTTTCGGAAGAGTTTGCAAAGCGGTACCCCATGCGTATTTTAATTGCCGAGGATAATGTTATTAACCAACGGCTGGCAATCCATATTTTAAACAAAATGGGATTTACCCCGGACCTGGCCGAGAATGGACATGAGGCAGTTAACGCGTTAATGGCTAAAGATTATGATGTGATACTGATGGATGTGCAAATGCCCGGCATGGATGGGCTTGAGACCACCCGCTTCATACGGCAGAATATGGCCACACAACCACTTATTATAGCCATGACGGCAAATGCACTGCCCGAAGACAGGGCTGCCTGCCTTGAGGCAGGTATGGATGATTATTTGAGCAAACCTATGAAGCTTTTGGATATTATGGATATGCTGGAAAAATGGGGTAAATACATCAATAAAATGCCCGGAAATTAAAAGTTTGAATCTATATTTACGAAATTTTAAGTATTCATGAAAACACAACTTACCCGTACACTTACCTTGGCTTTTGGCTTCCTGCTTTTGGCTTTTAGCTTATCTGCCTCTCCAAAAAGGTATTATTATGAGCTTAAAGTTTACCACTATAAAACAGTGGATCAGGAGGCTAAAATTGAGCATTATTTAAAGGATGCTTATTTGCCGGCGCTGCACAGGGCAGGTATACCCAATGTTGGTGTATTTAAACCCGTAAAACAGGACACTGCGGATAGGCGTATTTATGTTTACACCCCGTTTACCAGCTTAGATAAACTTACAGGTATTGATAAAAAATTACAGGGCGATACCCAATATTTTACCGATGGCGAGGAGTACATGAACGCCGATTATAAAGATGCCCCTTATTCACATATCGAAATTATGATACTGCACGCGTTCCCCGGTATGCCGGCGCCCTCTGTTCCCCTGCTTACAGGTAATAAAGCAGACAGGGTTTACGAACTCAGAAGCTATGAAAGTCCTACAGAAAAATATAACTACAATAAAGTACGCATGTTTAATGACGGCGACGAAATCGGGCTGTTTAAACGCCTTGGTTTTAACGCGGTTTTTTACTCGGAGGTAGTATCGGGCTCGCATATGCCCAACCTGATGTACATGACTACTTTTGAAAATAAAGAAGAAAGAGAAAAGCACTGGGCGGCGTTTGGCAGCGATGCGTACTGGAAAACCCTTTCGGCAAAAGCCGAGTACCAGCACAATGTATCGAAAGCCGATATTTTCTTTCTTTTTCCGACAGACTACTCAGATTATTAATATCCATCCGGCAAACAAAAGGTGCACTATATGGTTGTAAATGGAATTTAATTGCTAATATATTTTTTGTTATAAAAAATTATATTAGTTGTTGGTAAAAATTTACAGCAATTCCGGTTGATGCTACACCATAATTACAAATTTTTAGAAGGCAGTGGCGAAATGGCTACCCTGATCAGGGAGCATGATTGGTCGCAAACATCCATAGGTACGCCTGATAAATGGCCGGTTAGCCTGCTAACAACCATTGGTATAGTTTTAAATTCCCGGTTCCCGATGTTCATGTACTGGGGGCCGGAATTGGTTTGTTTTTATAATGATGCCTATCGCCCCAGTTTAGGTGTAAATGGCAAACATCCACAATTTTTAGGTCAGCCTGCAAAAGTATTCTGGTCTGATATATGGCATGTTCTCGAACCGCTTATTCAGCAGGTATTATCGGGCGGCGGGGCAACCTGGCATGAAGATCAATTGATACCGTTTTACCGTAACGGTACCACCGAAGATATTTATTGGACATTTAGCTACAGCCCTGTTTTAGATGAAACCGGTAATCCGGGCGGCATTATAGTAGCATGTACCGAAACAACCGAAAAGGTGCTTGGCCTAAACCAGATTCGCGAAAGCAAACAGGAATTGGAGTTTGCAATAGATGCAGCCGAATTAGGTACCTGGGACCTTAACCCATATAACAATAAGTTTATAGGCAATAACCGGCTTAAAAGCTGGTTTGGGATTAAGCCCGAAGCCGAAATAGACCTATCCCTGGCCTTGAAGGTAATAGCCGATAAAGACCGCTACAGGGTAGCAAGCGCTATTGAGGAAGCTTTGCAACCATCGTCAGGCGGCAAATATGATACAGAATATACCATTATCCACCCCGAAACAAAAACAGAACGGATAGTAAGGGCCAAAGGAAAAGCACTTTTTGATGAAAATGGTACGGCCGTACGTTTAAACGGCACGCTGCAGGATATAACGGAAGAGGTAGTGGCCCGGATAGAACTTACACGAAGCGAGCAGCAATTTCGGGCTTTGATATTGCAGGCGCCGGTAGCAATAGCCGTATTTAAAGGGCCGCATTTTGTTGTTGAGGTAGCAAACGAGCCCATGTACCAGCTTTGGGGCAGGGGACGCGACCAAATTATGGGGAAGCCCATATTTGAGAGTCTGCCGGAAGCGCAGGGACAAGGTTTAGAAATACTATTGGAAAACGTATACCTCAAGGGCGAAAGATTTGAGGCCCGGGAACACCTGGTAATGCTGCCGCGTAATGGAAAGGTTGAGGTAACCTACATTAATTTTTTTTATGAGCCATTGCGCGATAACAACGGTATAACTGGTGTAATTGGTGTGGCTTCGGAAGTTACAGAACAGGTAATTGCCAAGCGTAAGATTGAAGACGCCGAGGAGCGGGCCCGGCTTGCCCTTGATGCGGCCGAGATGGGCAGTTTTGACTATAACCTGGTCACAAAGCAAATTATAGGGTCGGATCGCCTTAATGCGATATTTGGGTTGCAAGGAGTTCCTGAGCATGAGGATTATTTGAGAAAGCTTAAAGCAGATGATCAACAGGTAAGGCTTAGGGCATTTGAAGAAGCCTTAAAAACAKGCCACCTGTATTATGAAAGCAGGCTAATTTGGGATGACGGCAGCGTTCGCTGGATTCAAACGGAAGGCAAGGTTTATTTTGATGAAGATAACAAGCCAGTGCGTTTGCTGGGTACAGTGCTTGATGTAACCCAGGAAAAAGAATATAGCGAGGAGTTGTTGAAAATTAACCAGCGCCTGGAGATTGCTTTGGAAGCTGGTAGGTTGGGGTCATATGAACTGGTTATAGATACAGGTTTAATGACCTGCACAGCACAATTTAAAGCCAATTATGGTTTAAATAACGAAGCTGAGTTTGAGTTTGAAGATCTTATTACTTTAATTCTGCCTCAATACCGCGATGGCGTTAAACAAAAGATGGATGATGCCATTACAAATCATAATGTATACAATATAGAATACCAGGTGCAATGGCCCGATGGATCAACTCATTGGATAAATGCATCGGGCAAGGCCAGGTATGACGAAGTTGGCCGTGCTACAATTATGGTAGGGGTTACTTTTGACATTACTGAGCAAAAACTGCTGCAACAGCAAAAAGACGAATTTATTGGCATTGCCAGTCATGAACTCAAAACGCCGGTAACCAGTATTAAAGCTTATACGCAGGTGCTTGAGCGCATGCTGACTCAAAAAGGTGATACGCGTGAAGCCGCGATGATTGGTAAAATGGACGCCCAGTTAAACCGTCTCACCAGCCTTATTGCCGATTTGCTTGATGTTACCAAAATAAACTCGGGCAGGCTGCAATTTAACTATACCTGGTTTGATTTTAATCAATTGATAGCCGAAGTTGTAGAGGATTTACAACGCACTACACAAAAACATACACTTATTGAAGATATGCAGCAAACAGGAAAAGTGTATGCCGATCGTGAAAGGGTAAGCCAGGTATTGGTCAATTTAATTACCAATGCTATCAAATACTCGCCTCACACTAAGGAAATTATTATTAGTACACGAAAAGAAAATGACGAGGTGTTAGTGGGCGTACAGGATTTTGGCATTGGTATCTCCAAAGAAAAACAAGAGCGGGTTTTTGAGCAATTTTATCGCGTTAGCGGCGTAAAACAGCATACTTTCCCCGGTTTGGGGCTTGGTTTATACATATCTTCAGAAATTATAAAACGTGAGGGTGGTCGTATTTGGGTTAATAGTGCAGAGGGTAAAGGCTCTACTTTTTATTTTGCCCTTCCGGTGCAAAAAAGTTAAAATGATTGTAAGTGAAATTTAATAAGAAATATTCCTAAAACTGCTAACGTAGGCTTGATTTTTGCTATGAAAATTGTATAAGTGGGAAATTTAAAAAAAATCATGATAGCGGACGATGATCCGGCTATTGTGGACGCGGTAGAGATTATACTGGATTTTGAAGGATACGAGGTTTCGTCGACCGTTAATGGTGCTACGGTGTTGGATATGAAAACAGAATTTCCCGACTTACTTTTGCTTGATATATGGATGTCTGGCTCAGATGGCCGCGATATTTGCCGCGAACTTAAACACCGGTTGGATACCAGGGCAATTCCCATTATTATGATATCTGCCAGCCGCGATATCGAACGTTCTGCGTACGAAGCAGGTGCCGATGATTTCCTGGCCAAACCCTTTGAAATTGATGACCTTTTGGGGAAAATAAAGCGACTGTTATAAGTAAAAATTCCTCTATTAACAGGCGGTACATCGTACTATTAACAGAGGATACAGGTATCTGCAATATTATTGGTTAAGTCCAATCAAAATCCACTACTTTTCCGTCGAGTTTCCATTTTTGAGGTAGCATCGTTTCCATCCAATCTATAGGTTCACCCAATGGGAGCACTTTGGCTGCACTGGAAAAAGCATTTTTAACGGCAGCCTTTTGTTCGGCGCCCATAGCTTCCGGTTGGCCAGATACAAATAGGGGCGCACCACTACCGGCCAATAATTCCAGCCATTGCTTATTGCGGCCCCATGCTATTTTAGTAGTTATACCTACGCAATCACCATCTACAGCATAGAATTTATTGTGCTGCGGCAGGCGGAAAGCAAGTGTGTTTACGCCCATTTTGCGAGTGCGCTCCCATTCGTTACCGCTGGTGTCATCGCCTATGCGGCACATCTCGAAAATGCCCGCGCTTAAATGGCTCATGGTGTTACAGCCTATTACATATATTCCATCGCCTGCTGCTTCGCGAATATCGCGGTACAAATCAAGAATGATTTCGGCTGTAGTTTTACTCCGGTCGTGATAATTCCAGTTGGGCGCCGTAATGCTGTCTTTCATGTCAAACCCCCAACGGCCTGTGATATCGTAAGTGGTAAAGTCGTGTTTAACCATCTCGTATCCCCATTGCTTGTAAAAGGTAAAATTGCGCTTAATACGCTCCCGGTTTTCGGGGATGGTAGGGTCGAGCGTAGGGTTTTTAGGATCGTCCCGGCCGGGAATTTTTGGTGCAAGCAAGCTCGTCTTTTCATCATGGCGGGCACATAACGGACGCATCCATAAACCCGGACGCATGCCCAGTTTCTTAATCTCGTCACCTAACAGGTGCATGTCCTTAAATTTATCGTTTGGCTTGCTAAAATCATCGTTCCAGCCGCCATCTCCCGGCAATAGGGGCGAATATGTTGCCCAGCCCGCGTCAATTACCGAAAATGGTTTGTTATTGGTATCGGTAACCAGCTCGCTCATCATGGCGGTGGTTTGTTTTATCAGGTCGAAATTGTTGTTGCCATAGGCAAAATACCAATCGTTGATGCCATAAATAGGTTGTTTGGGTAGTCGCGGTTTTTCGCACATCATACCACAAAAGCGATGATCGGTATGAAAAGCGTTTTCGCCCGGTTTGCTGTGTGTGGTTACAATATCAGCCGCATGCAGGGTTCTGTTACCCAGCAATACACCATTGCCGCCCGAGTGTGTATCCAGGTTAAGGTCAAGGTTGTTTTGGTCCAATCCCCACCAGCAAATACTGCCCGCACCGGTTTTTACACCAAAGCAGGCAGTTTGTTTCCCGTCATTTATTAATATATACCATGGGCTTTTACTTCCGTCAAAGCCAGATTTCCATTTTAAGTCGCCATAGGAGCGTTCCCAATGGTCGCCAAGGTATTTTGCCGATGATGGCGTATTGTGTTTCCAGCGCAACCTAATGGCGTTTAACTGTTGTGTTGGCGACTGTACGTAGGTGGCTTTAGCATTGCCGTTAGTTTTAATGATTACCTCGATATCCTTATAAGTGAATTTTGTACCGTTGATGCCTTTTAGCTTAACCCATTCTTCACCGGATTGCGCCCAAACCTCGTCAGGTGCATTCATAGTTGCTGTTTGGGCTGATGTAGCATAAGTTAGGCGGCTAAACAATACGGCGGCGCCGGTTGTTGCCGTCAGTTTCAGGAAATTTCGTCTTTGCATAATAATGTTCTGAATTGGATGTACAACATTACTAAAAGCATTTAGTGATTTAAAATGAAATGTTGCAATTTATTGATACTAAAACGACTAAAGCCAGTTTTTATGAGCGCTAAAACCAAATGGAAAACTCGGTTTGCCCCGCAGCCACAGTTTTTAAACTAAATTCAAAACCATGGTTCAGGAGTATCTCGCGTGTTAAAGTAAGCCCTATACCTTGTCCGTCTTTTTTTGTGCTGAAGAATGGCGAAAACAGATTGTTGTTTTGTTCGGCGGTGATGCCCTTGCCCGTATCGGTAACGATGAGTTTCCGCTCCTTGGAAATGAGTGCGAATTTTACCAGGCCTTCATCTTCAATAGCTTCAATGGCATTTTTAACGATATTTATAAGCGCCTGCTCTAACTGTTGCTCATCAGCCATGATGCTTAAGGCTTCATCAGGCAGGTTAAATTCAAATTCGACGCCTTTTCCTTTGGCTTTTGCCTGCATAAGGACGGTTACCGACCGAACAAGTTTTTGAAGTAAAACAGGCTGTTTATTGGCAGGCGGAAGCTTCACTAAGTCGGCAAAGTTGCGCATAAACAGGTTGAGGTTTTGGTTGCGGTCCATGGCTATCTGTAAGGCATCTTTCAGGCTATCAAACTCGTGGCCGGCCCATAACTGGTCTGTTTTCATGGCCGATTGCATGATGGAATTTACCGGCCCGATGGTGTTGTTCACTTCGTGTGCCATCATCCGGATAACTTTGCCGTATACCTTTTTCTCGGCCGCCAATATCTCGGCAGTTAAATCCTCTATCATAATAAAATGGCGGGAAAAACCGCGGTCAACAAAGTGCGATTTCTGAAGTTTGAAGGAATTTATCCCGTCTGGTTTTACCACTGCGGTTTCGCCGGATTTAAGCAATCTCATCTGCACAAATAGCGGATGATCCAGCTCATAAATGGAATTACCTTGTAACTTATCATCCGGTATCGCCAATAATTGCAGGGCTTTTGGGTTTATTTGCTGAATGCGATCATCAAAATCCAATATAACGATGCCGGTAGGCGAGGTATAAATCAGTTTTTCCAAAAAGAAATGTTGCTGTTCCTGCCTTGTACGTTCTGTTCTTAACTCGTCCATCATATGATTATATACATCAATTAATGTATCAACCTCGTGCCTGCCGGTTGATAAAAATTTCACGTTAAAATCCTTGTCTTTTATAGCATCAAGCCCCTGCATCAATAATTTTAAAGGGTTTATGAGTTGGCGGTAAAGCTGTACCGATACTATTACAGAAATTAGTACAAATACCTCAGAGGCGATGAAGTAAACCTTGTTTTGCTCAAAAATGAAATAAGTGAGCACCAGTGTTACCAGGTGCAGTGTTACAACAAATAAAACATATTTAGTCCTCAGCTTCATCGTATGGTATCTGGTATTTATCAAGCCGGCGGTAAAGCGCACTCCGCGTGAGCCCAAGGGCTGCCGCTGCCCGGCTTATTTTGTTTTTGTGGTGGTCCATGGCACGTTTTATCATCTCCACCTCCACCTCTTCCAAAGTTAGGGTACCTACGCCGGGTAATTGCATGTTTCCTTTTTTTACAGGCGATAATTCCAACTGCGACCGGAAATCGTCAATACCCAGCTCGTCTTTCCGGCTTACCAGTATTGATCGCTCTACCAGGTTTTTAAGCTGCCTGATATTGCCGGGCAATGGCAGTTGCTGCAACCACTTCATGGCGGCGGCAGATACCGATAATTGGGGCCGGTTGTAGATATCTTTTAGGTTATTAATAAAAAAATCGACCAGTAGGGGTATATCCTTCGGCCGCTCGCGCAGGGCGGGCAGGTAAACGGTGATCAGGTTGATGCGGTATAACAAATCCTCACGAAAAGTACCGCGCGATACCATTTCGTTAAGGTTTTTATTGGTGGCGCAAACCACCCGCGTATCTAATGTTTTGGTACGGCTGCTTCCCAGCATTTCGTAAGTACGGTCCTGCAATACCCTTAACAGCTTTACCTGGCTGCTGGCGTCCAGGTCGCCAATTTCGTCTAAAAATATGGTTCCCTTGTGCGCCATTTCAAAACGACCAATGCGGTCAAAACGGGCATCAGTAAAAGCCCCCCGGATATGGCCAAACATTTCGCTTTCAAACAACGAAGTAGAGATACCACCAAGATTAACTTTGATAAATGGTTTATTGCGGCGCAGGCTGTTTTGATGGATGGCTTCGGCTATCAGCTCCTTGCCGGTGCCGCTTTCGCCCATAATCAGTATCGATGCATCTGTGGTTGCCACCCGGCCTATGGTTTCCAGGATATCCAACATTTGAGGGTCCTGGCCAATAATGCTTTGAAAATGGTAGCTTTTATCTAATTGTTTACGGGTATGGTGCTCTGTTTTTTTATCCTTTAAATCTAACAGTGTTTTAACGGTTTGTATAAGGTGTTCGTTATTCCAGGGTTTATTGATAAAATCGTTGGCGCCCAGTTTCATGCCTTGTACGGCAAGTTGGATGCTGCCCCAACCTGTAATTAATATTACTGGTATAGCGCTGTTAAGCTGCTTTATGTTTTCAAGCAGGCTCATCCCTTCACGGCCCGATGTATCAATAGAAAAATTAAGGTCGAGAATAATCAGTTCAGGATTTTTTTTCTTTATGATCTTTATAGCCTCGGCGGGCTCTTCGGCGCTCACAGCATCATAACCCTCGCTTTTGAGTAATAGCAAAAGCGAGGTGCGTACAGCAATATCATCATCAATAACCAGTATCATAATTGCAGGTCAATATCGTAATTAGTTAAAGGTATTGAGTGGTGAGTTTTGAGTTATTTTTATGATGCCCATATGCTATTCTTCGTGTAAAGCAACAGCGGGATAAATGGCCGCCGCCTGCCTGCCCGGGTATAACGAACATAAAAATACCAGCAGGTAAATAAATATGATTGAAAACAGGATAGCCACCAGGTAAATCCCTGCCGAAAGATCAAACACGTTGAGCAACGGGAATTGTATAGCAAAAAACGACCCAATGATAAGTGAGAAGGTAGCCAGTATCATTGATTCCATAATGAGTTGGTTAGATACCGAGCTACCGGTGGCGCCAACCGCCCGGCGTAAACCAATTTCGCCACGGCGTTTATTAATGTTGTACCAAAGCACTCCAAACAGCCCAAGCGCCACATTAATAACTAAAAAACAGCCTACAATACTTAGCACGATCATGGGTACTAAAGTAAAATAATTGATATCCTTCCGTTTGTTTACCAGGTGCTCAATCTCCACGTTTGAATTTTTCATGTAGTTGGCCAGGGTTTTATACAATCGGGCTTCAAAGGCCGCGTTAGCGGCAGGCGTAACCTGTATCATTATTTTACCAAGCCACCTAAACGTACCGGTATCAATTCTGTGGTATACGGCATCGCCCGCAGCCGCATAGTCGCCTTTGGCTTTAATGGCCTGTATTACGCCCACAACTCTTTTCTTATTTTTGCCATCTTCACTCTCATCAATGATTTTTCCTATCGCTTCGCCTTTGCCAAACAGCTTCTCACGCAATTCGTTATTGATAACTACGGATGGTATTTTGGTAGCCATATCGTTTTTATTAAACCAACGGCCTTCCAGTAACTGCCCGTTTAAAGTTTTCAGATAGCTATCCTCGGCATTATACATATTTACATTGCTGTAGTTGTGTTTGTTATAACCCGCCAGTCCTGTCCAGGTGTTTGCCGAAAACGGGACATTGTCGCTGCAAAAGCTGATTTCGCTTATCTCGGGCATCGCCTTGATGGAATTACGCAATGTTTCGTAATAAGTATCCAGCGAATCGGTGTTTTTTGTTTGCAGGGCGTTATTGTAACTAACAACCCATACGTTTTGGTAATTCATCCCCATTGGCTTCTTATAATTGTTATAGTAATAAACCAACAGGCTAAATACCGCGAATAGCACCAGGAACGAGAATAGCATCTCGGACATCAGTAAAAAGTTTTGCTTCTTTTTATTCCAGATGAGTTTAAATAAATGCTTAAACATAATATCTTAATTTAAAGGGTGAATAATTGTTATGAAGCTTTTAGTGCCGTTACCACATTTAGTTTTGACATGCGCCAGGCAGGGTAAACACCCGATAGTAAGCCAAACAGGAAACAAATAAGCAGACCAATTGCCAAAACAGTAAAATTGATGGATAATACCAGGTTAGGGATAAGGTTCATGCCATTTAATACCTGGATGGCTATGAAGGATAATATTACCCCGATGAAACCTCCTAATAGCGTAAGGATAATATTTTCGACGATGAACTGGTAAACCAACGTGACCGATGACGCCCCGAAGGCCTTGCGTACGCCAATCTCTGACGAGCGCTCCATAATACGGGTGATATTGATGTTGACCAGGTTAAGCGTTGGCAGCAACATTACCAGTAAGGCAAATATGCCAATGGTTGTTAATACGATCATAACCCCCGATGTATTTTCGTTGCCGGTATCAACGTAGCTTACAATATAAGGATCGGCATGGCTGAATATTTTATCAAATTCCTTGCTTTCCATTGGTAACCGGGCAACCATACTTTGATATTCATCATGCATACGGGCTACATCGGCGGTTGATTTTGCCAGCAGTACGCCAAAGAAACCACCGCGGTAACTTTTGTCTTTACGCACATCAGATTTTGATACGGTATAAGGCAGATAGATGTCGCCATAGGTCATGTAGCTGGTTATAGGTACATTTTTTACCACGCCGGTTACCCTGTATTTTACGTTATCGGCCTCGAAGTACTTGCCTACAACCGAGGGTACATCGCCGAAGTATTGCTGTTTCATATCCTCTGATATGATCACTACTTTATCGGCATTATCAACCTGTTGTTTATTGAAAGCCTTGCCCTCAATAAAATCGTATTCCATAATATCCCAGTAGGCATCGTTGGTGTATTTATAGTTTACAGCAATCTTTTTATTGTTAACATAGGTATTTGTCCCGCTGAATATGGAGGAAATCCCCACCTTAACCGGCGTTTTTAAACTACCCGCATAATGGCTCAAAAAATAGTACGATAAAGGACCCGAGCTTTGCCCGCCGGTTTTGTTTACCTCCTGCATTCTTGAAACGTATAGTGAGCGGTCGCGTTTTCTGTCGGGATAGCTGTCGCCGGCAATTTTATCTATAAAGGCGGTAAGTACAAGCAGTATGGTAAGGGTAAAGCTGATACCAAACAAGCTGATGAAGGTGAAAAACTTCCTTCGTCTTAACACCGCAATGGCTATTTTAAAATAATTTTTAAGCATGATTGATTGTTTAAGCGGTTAATTACTGAACTTGCGAACCATCAAACAGGCGTACCAAACGGTGCGTTTTGTGGGCCATATTTTCATCATGTGTAACCATTACAATGGTGGTACCCTCGTTACGGTTAAGGTTAATGAGGATGTCCATAATCTCGTTACCCATGGCGCTATCCAGGTTACCGGTTGGCTCATCGGCCAAAATAATATCAGGCCTGCCCACAATCGCCCTGGCTATGGCTACACGTTGGCGTTGCCCGCCCGATAGCTGGGTAGGGAAGTGTTTGATGCGGTTGGCCAAACCAACTTTTTCCAATGCTTCGGTTGCCAATGTGCGGCGTTCTTTTGCCGTGGTATCGCGGTACAGTAGGGGTAGCTCTACGTTGTCAAGCACCTGCAAATCGTTAATCAGGTGATAGCTTTGAAAAATAAAGCCCAGCGTTTTATTGCGAAACTGCGCCAGCTGTTTATCGTTTAGGTTGGCAGTTGTTTTATCGGCAATTTTAATATCTCCTTTTGATGGCGCATCCAGCAGGCCCATAATGTTAAGCAACGTGCTTTTGCCGCAGCCCGATGGCCCCATGATTGATAAAAATTCGCCCTTGGCAACGTCAAGGCTTATGCTGTTCAGGGCCAGGGTTTCTATAGTGTCGGTACGATACACTTTTTCGATGTTTTGTAAACGGATCATATTGGTGAGTTGTGAATGGTGAATAGTGAGTGGTTGGTTAATTATTGAATTATTGAATGACTGAATTATTGAATTTGTATTTTTTAATTATTGAAGCGACGAGTTTTTTGAATTTTTACTTTTGACTTTCTCTACTGGTAGTTGATTTTCCTGTTGGTTTCAAAATCATATAACGATAGGTAGCGTAACTGGTAGTAAGCGCCCCAGAAATCGCGGAGCGATGCCACATAGTCCCGTTTGGCCTGGTCATTTTCGCGGAAGGCTATGCCAAGGTCGGTGATGCTCAGGTCGCCTAAAACGTAGCGTTCGCGGGCTATCTGGTACTTTTCAGAGGCTATACTGTCGGCCTCGGCGGTGTATACCAGCTGTTCTTTCATTACATTAAAAAGCGATACCTGGGTTATAATTTGCTGTTTAAAAGTTTGCTTGTCTTGTTCAACCGCATACTCGGTAAACTGCTGGTTGGCCAGGGCCGTTTTGGTGCGGGATTTAGAGCGACCCCAATCCAAAATCGGCACTGCTAACTGAACCTGTAACACCTGCTGGTTTTGCGGGTTTTTATAAACCCCCGGTATACTGCTTGATGTATTTGAGTAACCCAAATTGGCATTCAATGTAGCGGTTAAACCATTCTGGCCTTTTGCTTTTGCCACATCCCGCTTAGCCTCGGCCACGCGGCGTAAAAACGCAATGGCATCCGATCGGTTGGAGAACGCCTCGGCCAAAACTTTATCTGCCGATACCTGCATCTGGCTTATCTGTTCGGGAACTACCAGTACAATTTTCTCTTCGCCTTCCTGCCCGGTATAGCTGCGCAGGTTAAGGGTGGCAATTTCCATGTCGCGTTTGGCGGTGCCTACGGCCTTTTTGGCGTTTATTTGTTCCAGTTGCAATTGCAGTATTTCGTTTTTTGAAACTTTGCCCAGTTCAAATTTTGTATTGGCAATGCTCATGATTTTTTGGGTATTAGCATAATTGGTTTCGGCTATTTTAAGGTTAACCTGGGCCAGTAGTAAATCGAAAAAGAAACCTTCTACATCTATGGCTATTTTTTCCTGTGCTTCAATGTAGGCCTGCTTACTCTCGTTATATTTTAAAGGCTCAATGCGTTTATCCCACTTTAAACTATTAAACTGAAATAGGGGCTGGGTATACCCGATGCCATAGGGGATGCCATTGTAAAGCACGTTATGCCTGTCGAAATCATCAAAACGCTGCAATTGCGTGGTTCCGTAAATCGTTCCGCCGGTGGCGGTAATGCTCTGGCTAAAATTAAGCGCCAGCGACGAGTTATCGTTATGTATCGGCTGAAACTGTATGGTGCCGTCGGGTTGTTGTACCTGGGTAAACGTTTTGGTATATCCCGGTAAAATGCCGCTGAGTGATAGCTGCGGCTGGTAATTTGATTTATAGGTGCGGTATTCCCAGTATTTTGTTTCGCGCACCGTAGCAGCCTGCTTGGCAGCTATGGAGTTGGCCTTAGCCATCTCAACCACCTGCTGCAGGGTTAGCCGAAGCGTATCGCTACTGCCCGCGGCAAATGCCCGTGAAACAATGGTTAGTAATAATATGGTGTATAAAAATTTCATTTGCTTCAATTGTTAATAGTCGACAAAGGGCTACTGCTAAGTCTCTGGTTGGACGGGGCTTTAAAAGTCTCCCCCTTCAGGGGGAGATTTAGAGGGGGCTTATCGTTACTTCCTTTGAGTTCTTAAACTCGGTCATATCTGATGTAATGACCACATCCCCGGGTTTAACACCATCCTCAATCTCCACATAGTCAAAATTGGTAAGGCCAATGTGAACGGTGCGCCGTTCGGCTTTGCCATTGTTAATTACAAAAATGTCCTGTACGGTCGGGCCTTTAAATGCCGGGCCGTTGGCTACCCGCATTATCTTGCTGTGGGTGGCAGTTACCAAAAACACATCCACTTTCATATTTGGGCGAAGTTGTTTGTTGGCACGGTCATCCAGCTGGATATCGAAGGATATTATGCTGTTTTGTATCGATGGCGAAACATTGGTAACATGCCCGCGCAGTTGCGTATCGTTAATACGGATAATTACCGGAATTCCGCTGTGCAGTTGGTCCATCGAATTATCCGATATACTGCCCGATACTTTAAAGCTGCCCAGGTTGGCAATACGGGCAAGGGTTTCGCCCTCATGCACGTTGGCGCCTATGTTTTTGTTTACATAGGTAATAACACCTGTGCGGGTAGCCACCACATTGGCCAGTGCAAGCTTGCGTTGCAGGGCCTTCAAATCGTTTTCCTGTATGGCGGCAGCAATCTGGGCCTCTTTAATCTCTATCTGCATGGTTTGCTGCTTGTTTTTAATCTCGTTTTCCAGCTGCTTTTTTTCCAGTTGGGCAACTTTAAGATTAAGTTCGGCCTGTTCAATCCCCTCGCGGGTGCCGCCGCCCGCTTTAAACAGGCGTTTGGCATTTTCAACGGCATCGGCCAGGCTGCTGATACGCAGTTGCTTAATGTCGTTGTTGGACTGGATATCGTAAAAGCTTTTAGCAAGGTCAAGTTTTAGTTTAGCAATCTCATTCCGTTTTGATTCGAGGGTGAAGTTTAGCTTATCAAATTCTGTTTGGGTGGCCGATTTATCTAAGGTTAATATAGACTGGCCCGGAGTAATTTTATTTCCCGCGTCCATCAGCGCACTTTTGATAGATGCATTTATCGGGCTGGTGATGATCTCCTCAAACTCGGGCAAAACCTCGCCGGTAGCGTTAAGGGTATTTTCTATATTGCCAACTTCTACGGTGGCGGTAGTAATCTCTGCTTTTTTTACCGATGATTTGATGAATCCCCGAAGAGCAACAATCAGCAGTACTAATACCGTGATACTGATCACTACAATCACCGCGCCTTTTCTTCTTTTTTGCGATGTTACCTCGAGCGTAATTTCCTTATCCATTGTGCTATAATTTGCACAGGGTTTTGCAAGAGGTATACCAATATTAAAGTGCTCGTTATTAGTATTTTATGTAATTTTTATTTTGAAAAAGTGTTCGGTATCGGACAGGTTTTTCGATTTTGGACGGGGCGGAGTTGTCTGAACTCGAATTAAACGAATTAAAGAATTAACAGAATTTAAAAGCAAATTCGGGAAATTCTAAAAATTCGTTTAATTCGAGTTCAGAAAAATGCGTTAGGGACAAAAGCGGATACCCGCTTCGCGGATAAGGCCTGTGCAGTATGAGCGGTTGGCCCGGGCCGCAGGCAACGCTAAAAAGAGAGTCAAGACTCAAGAATTAAGACTTTTGAAAGGACAGTCGATAACATATAGGTTGCCGAAATACACTATCTTCATTCTGCTAATTCAAAAATCCTGTAAATTCTGATTCAGACAAACATTCCTTCTGTAAACAATGTAATTATTATCTTGTTCCACATTTACATCGAACCGGATACTTGACTATGAAGAAAATACTGCTCTATTTACCCCTGTTTTTTATGTTATCATGCGGACATGGACCGGCACAGCTGGACGAGAATAAGAAACTTAACACCCTTGCTACTGAATATGTTAGGCTTGGCCTTAACATTGGACAGTATGATACTGATTTTGTGGATGCCTATTACGGCCCCGACTCGTTAAAGCCAAAATTGCCGCCTGCAAAAGAGTTTCCGAAGGATAGTTTGCTGGCCAATACTAATATTTTGATGAACGAGTTGAAAATAATTTCGACCAATGCGCAAGTTGACAGTAATAAAATGCGGGCAGATTGGATGATCAATCAACTGGTGGCATTTGGCCGGCGCATCAGGATCTACTCGGGTGAGGAGCGGCCCTTTGATGAAGAGTCGAAAGAACTTTTCGGCGTATCGGCGCCTGTATATGACGAGGATCATTTTAAAGCGCAGATAGCTTTGCTGGATAGTATTTTGCCGGGCAAAGGCAGGGTAAGCGAGCGTTTTCAAAAACTGGCCAATAAATTCATTATCCCAAGGGACAAATTAGACCCCGTTATTAAGGCCGCAATTGCCGAAGCCCGCAAACGTACACTGGCGCATTATGGCTTACCGGCCGGCGAGGCTTTTACGCTGGAATATGTAACCGATAAGCCCTGGAGCGGCTACAACTGGTATAAAGGTAATTATAAAAGCACGGTGCAAATTAATACCGACCTGAAGATTTTTATTGACCGCGCCATTGATGTAGGGAGCCACGAAAGTTATCCGGGCCATCATGTATACAATATGCTGTTGGAGAAACACCTGTATCATGATAAAGGCTGGGTAGAGATTTCGCTTTACCCATTGTTTAGTCCGCAAAGTTTAATAGCCGAAGGGAGCGCCAATTATGGTATTGAGGTGGCATTCCCCGGCGAGGATAAAGTGAAATTCGCCAAAAATGTATTGCTGCCCCTGGCCGGTTTAGACACCGCCGGTATTGACCTGTATTTTAAAGCACTGGCCATTAAAGGCAATTTGAATTATGCCCGCAATGAGGCGGCAAGAGGTTTGGTAAACAATACGATGTCGAGAGATAAAGCCACCACTTACCTCACTAAATATTGCCTGATGAATGACGAGACAGCGGCCAAATCCATCAGCTTTATAAAAAAATACCGCAGCTATGTTATCAACTATAACTACGGACAAGACCTGGTAAAAAATTATATCGAAAAAAATGGCGGTACTGCTAAAAATCCTGCAAAACGATGGGAGCTTTTTGGTAACTTGCTGAGCAATGAGGTCGGCCCCGACCAGTTGCTCCAAAAGTAAACCGCTATGTTTAAAAAAGTTGTCCCTGTTTGCCTTGCGGCTATATTATTAGCCAGTTGCTGCTATGCGCAAAAACGAATAGTTTGGCTTGATTCTGATACGGCCAATGAGATGGACGATTTGTACGCCCTTACTTACCTGCTTAAAGATGCAGGTGTAAACGTAGTTGGCCTAAGTTCGGCCCATTTTAATAATGCTGATATGCTTGTTGGCGAAAAATGGCATTATTACCCTACCAAAAACATCAATACGGTACAGCTAAGCCAGGATTTAAACGAGGAGATGTTGAAACTTATGGGCCGCACCGATATACCGCACCCGTTGGGCGGCCGCGGAACCATAGGCCACGCCTGGGGCGGCAAAGAACTGGTGCTTTCGGCAGCCGAAAAGGGTATTATAGCTACCGTACATCAGCTTAAAGCGGGCGAAAAGCTGGATGTTTTGTGCATAGGCGCGGCATCAAACCTGGCATCGGCTATACAGGCCGATACCTCCATTATCCCGCACATAAGAGTGTACCTGCTGGCTGCCCGCTATTTTAGCGACCGCAAGGTTTGGGACAAAAGCGAATTTAATGTGCGTAACGATCTGAACGCCTTCGATCTGCTGCTGAACTGCAAAGGCTTGGACTTAACAATTATGCCCATTAATACCGCTATTGCCTTAAAATTCGACCGTACGGTTTGCCGCGATAATTTAAAAAATAAGGGCAAATTAGGGCAGCTGTTGTATAACCGCTGGGATTTTGTAGAAGCCGGCCAAACCTGGATTATGTGGGACCTTGCCCTGGTAATGGCCTACCTTGATCCTGCCAAGGCCGAAAAGATAAGCGCACCCGTGCCGCCAGAAAACGACGCACGCGAGATATCGGTTTACAAAACCGTTGATGCGACTAAAATGCAGGCCGATTTTTGGAATAGAATGGCAGGGAAGTAAGGACAAAAACATTCGGTTGAGTCTTCGCTGCCCTGCGATTCACGTAACACCCTTCAGTGCTTCGCAAAGTTTTACAGCTCAGCATGCCCATTATAATAATACCATTAACCCATTATAGCAATGAAGTCCCGATTTTTGATAGCCCTTTTAATTGCAACCTGCACTTATGTGTCGTGTAAAAATCCAAAGCCCAGCCATAACGTAAAACCAGGGCGGCCAAATAGTGGCTGGGGCACCTACGCGGGATCAAAAGAAGGCAACAGGTATTCATCAAATGAAGAAATTAATTTAGCTAATGTAAGCAAGCTAAAAGAGATTTGGCGATACAGCACTAACGATAAAGACTCGGCCAACCGCAGCCAAAATCAGTGTAACCCCATTATGGTTGATGGTATTTTATATGGCACCAGCCCCAAATTAAAGTTGTTTGCATTGGATGCGGCAACGGGCGAACAAAAATGGCTTTTTGACCCGGCCAAGGCCGACACCACCAACAACGGCGACCCGATGGCTTACTACAAAGTGAGCAGGGGAGTTATTTACTGGCAAAACAAGAGTGGCGGCGAAAAACGGCTGTTTTACAGCGTTGGTGCCAAAACTTTTGCCATCGACGCCGAAACCGGCAGCCCCATTATGACCTTTGGAAAAAACGGTTACCTGGACCTGACGAAAAATCTCGACAGGGATACCAAATCATTTGTGGCCGGTACAACGCCGGGTGTAGTTTATAAAGATTTGCTGATAGTTGGTACGCGTGTAGCCGAATCGGCAGATGCCGCGCCGGGTCACGTTAGGGCTTACGATGTGCGGACAGGGAAATTACGCTGGATTTTTCATACCATACCCCATCCCGGCGAGGCTGGTTACGAAACGTGGATGGATACAGCCGCATATAAAAAGTTCGGTGGGGCTAATAGCTGGTCGGGAATGGCGCTGGATGAAAAGCGGGGGCTGGTTTATATCCCCACAGGTTCCGTCGGCGGCGATTTTTATGGCGGTTTCCGTAAAGGGCAAAATCTGTTTGCCAACTCGCTATTGGCTTTAGATGCTGCTACCGGCAAGCTTAAGTGGCATTTCCAGGTGGTACATCATGACCTGTGGGACAGGGACTTGCCGGCCAACCCCAATTTGGTGACTATTACGCACGATGGTAAAAAGATTGACGCGGTAGCCCAGATAACCAAACATGGCTATATTTTTATGTTCGACAGGACAAACGGAAAGCCAGTTTTCCCGATAGTGGAAACCCCTGTGCCAACCAAGGGATTGCCCGGCGAGGCACCATGGCCAACACAGCCAATTCCGACGTTGCCGCAGCCTTTTGCCCGGCAAATATTTAATCCCGAAGATGTTACCGACCGCACACCCGAGGCGCACAAAGAAATGCTGGATAAATATAACCAGGTTAAAAACCGCATTATGTTTACACCGCCAAGCAAACAAGGCGGCTGGATATTTCCTGGTTTTGACGGCGGAGGTGAGTGGGGTGGCGCCGCGGTTGATATACAAACCAATATCATGTACATCAGCTGTTCTGAAATGCCCTGGGCGCAGGTGATGATTGATGTGCCTAAAGCGACAAGCGATGGCACGCTGGCCGGCAACGGACAGGTTATTTACAATAAAAACTGCATAGGCTGCCATGGCCCCCAACTGAAGGGCAACGGGTCGTCGTATCCTTCATTGGTCAACATTGGCAAAAAATATAAGGAGGATCAGTTGAGCCAGATTATAGCCAGCGGCCGAAATATGATGCCGTCTTTTAAACAGATAACACCCGAAGATAAAAAAGCGTTGCTGGCGTTCCTCCTTAAACTACCCGATGCCAGGGCAAATAAAGCATTGGCCAAAGAACCAACCGGGGACCGCACCGCAGCAACCAAAACTGAGAAGAAAATGGTTGACGAAATACCATACACCATGACGGGTTACAACCGCTTTTTGGATAAGGATGGTTACCCGGGCATTAAACCGCCATGGGGTACGCTTAACGCGGTTGACCTTACCACCGGCAAGCTGCTTTGGAAGGTACCGGTGGGCGAATATCCGGAACTGAAGAAAAAAGGCATCCCCGTTACCGGTACCGAATTATACGGTGGCCCGTTGGTAACTAAAGGCGGGCTTGTATTTGTAGCAGCCACCAAGGACGAAAAGATTCATGCTTTTGATAAAAAAACAGGCAAAATGGTTTGGGAGGCCCAACTGCCCGCCGCCGGGTACGCAACACCTGCCACCTATGCAATAGATGGAAAACAATATGTGGTTATAGCTTGCGGCGGTGGCAAAATTGGTAGTAAATCGGGCGATGAGTATGTTTGTTTTGGGTTGGGGGAGTAAAGGCGAGGATGCCTAATCCTAATTATGCAGCCTGTATTTGACTTCAGCTTTTACGTTTATCATATGCCCTTAAGTAACGGTAAGTTGTTTATCGTGCCTTAAATATTAATATATTAGCGGCACTTATCATAATGATGTTAAAATATTTGCGGATAGCTGTTTTGTTATTCTTTGTGCCTTTTTTTGCAGATGCCCAGGTAAAATATATCCAAACCACAATGCTTGGATACACTGAGTCGGCATATGCTCATCTTTTCCAGATTGATGATGCCGGTAATGCCTATGTGGTTTTAAACAGCCGTTACGAAACAGTCTTTGGCGGCAAACCTGCCAACAGGAATGGATCGTCAGATTATTCGGTAATAGGAAAAGTGAGCGCCAACGGAAAAGTGCAATGGTCACGTACCATAGCTCCTCAGGGATATGACCAGATATATGATTTACAGGTAGATAAAGATCAAAATATATATATTTCCGGGGCAGGTGGCAACATCACGCTTGATGATGGCAGCATTTTACAATCAGGCACCTTTTTAATAAAGTTTGATAAAGATGGAAAAACGCTTTGGGGAATAATTTCTGACGATTCTTATTCAACATCGCTTACAGGCGGTCCAATAGCACTGGCGCCCGATGGTGTATACTGGAGTTCAATATTTTATAACAAACTAAAAATACAAGGGTACGATATTGATACAAACAACCCAAATGGGGGGAGTCCAGACGGATTTGTGGCCAAAGTATCGGCAAACGGCAAGATAACTTCAATTTATCACGATACGGCCATCTCATCAATCCCCCAAATTTTAGTGCCTTCAGATAACGGGTATTCTACGGTTATCATGAGCCGCGGCGGGCGTTTAAAAGGTAGGATCGTGTTGGATAATAATTGTAAAGTAATATCCGATAATCCTTGGGTTTATTTTGGAGATTTTCCGCGGTTGGTGCAGCATACAGCCACGGGTTATCAAATGGGGACTAATATTTATTCATTTGACGTTAATGGTGCCAATAATGACGGCTTTTTTGATATCAATTTTGACCAACGTTTAAAAGTTACTGATTCGGTTAAAATATTTTCGGGTTTTGATAGCTCGAAGGGGCCATATGATTTTATCAAAAACAATAGCAACAATTATTATTTTACGGCTTTTAAAACTAATGCACTTAATTTTAATTTCGATTGGTTTTTATCTGATGGTAAAAAAGATTATGCAAAGCTTGCCGATGATAACATCGGCGCCTTTGGCGACGATCCGATAACACGAACCTATGTAAAAATGGTTGGTGATACGCTGAATATGCTGGTAAGGCATTTAAGTTATTACACTACCGATTATACTTTTGACGGCAAACACTATTCAACACCATCAAACCTGGATGAAACTTTTTTTTGGTGTAAATACCTGTACGTAGACGCTGATTCCTGTAAAAAGGTACATGCCTCGGTGCTTAAAAACGGCGTAGAGGGTAGCCAGGATGTTATATTGCACCTGGCTTTGCCCAGGTCATGCCCGGCGGGCGAAAATATTACGGTGAAATTGTCGCAAAAAGATCCGTCCCTTAATCAAAACGACTTTGTTTTACCTGCTACGGCGGTCATCAAAAAAGGAGATACCAGCACCAATATTACGGTAAAAGTGATTAATGACGCAGTGGTTGAAAGTACTGAAACATTTACCGCCAACCTGGATATTGGTGCCAACGCTGGCGGTTATAGGCTGGCAACAGGATCAACTACCACGGATTTTACCATTGCCGATGACGATAATACGCCGGCCAACAGAATTTATACCATTAGCTATACACCTCAAATAACAGAAGGCGCATCCGGATTGATCACTGTATCGTTGTCGCCTGGTACCTTGTTATCATTGCCGCTAAGTTTTAATTTTTTACCGCTTGCCGATCCTTTTGCCGCGTTGCCAGGCGCCGATTATACGCCTGTTGCCATCACAATACCGGCAGGTCAAAATTCGGTACAGTTTAAGGTTGATGCCAAAACCGATGATTTAATTGAAGGCGACGAATTTATTAACGGACGGTTGAGTCCGGTATTAAATGATCTGGGCACATTTACCACGGCAAATGATGCTATCCGGATAAAAATAAATGATTTGAATAATACTGTTGCCAATAGGGTGATAATGGTCACACCAGCTACCGATACCCTAAAAGAAGCGGGCAGCATTGCTTATAGTTTTAACCTGCTGCAACCCAATAAACTGGTACGGCAGCTGCCTGTACAAACGGTGCAAGCACGATGGTTTACACCGTTACAACAATCGCAAAATGATATTTTGATAGATACGCCATCGGTTGCTGCATCATTCAATATCACTTACCCTGATGATAATATCATCAGCAAAAATCGCCGGGTAAAGCTAACGCTTAGTGCAATTGACGCGCATACGGGCAGCTTTCAGTTTTTGTGGAAGGGACAGCTTACCGATTCGCTCTCCGTTGTGGCAGTTGATAATGACCAGGACTACAAATACCTTGAAATTTCGCCGCTGAGCCTTACTATTCCCGAGGGCAAATCGGCGGATGTAACACTGCAGGTACCGGGTGGGCGTTATTTTGAGGACGATATTGCGATAGCTTATAAATGGGGCGGCACGGATATCAGCACAGATCAGCGGATAATTATACCACAGGCCGGTGTAACTATCCCTGTAGGGCAAAATAAAGTTAGCATTAGTATGCCCGTAGCCGATGACCAAAAGATAAACGAATTTAATGATAGGTTAATTGAATTTAACGCTCTTGCCGTCAGCGATGGCAGCACTGTTGTCATCAATCCGCAAAACACGGTAGCAGTGAAAATTATTGACGATGATTTGGGGGTGTTGAAAATTCCCAATGTTTTTACGCCCAACGGCGATGGGGCTAATGATACCTGGGTGATACCAAACCTGTCATTTGATGCGCAATGTAAGGTTACCGTGTACAACCGTTTTGGTGCAGTAGTATTTAGCAGCATTGGTTATGCTAACCCCTGGAATGGCAAAACAAACAGCGGCGATGTACCTGCAGCAACATATTATTATATCATCAACTCGCGCGGCAAAAAGTTTTCGGGCAATGTTACGGTGTTGAGGTGATGCCGGGGGAGCGAACGATAGATGCAATTCAAACTATGCATATTCTTGCCTCAGGTTGGCCCAGAGCACGCCAAAAAAGATAATTTCTATCCATCTTAACCACATTAGCCAAAGCCATTAATTATTATATTGCAGCATATGCAAAATAACAAAACTGTTTCTTCAAATAGACGCTTGGTTAGATTTTTCATCCCCTTTACATTAATCTTTTTAGTGGTTTGCCAATCCTTCGGGCAATCGCGATATCAACCATCGGCATTATTCCCCGCCTTACCGTTGTTGCCCCCTGGTAACGAATACCGTACTGCCACCGGCGAACCCGGGCCTGCATACTGGCAAAACCAGGCCGATTACGTGATAGATGTAGCCCTGGATGATCAGAAAAATGTGGTTAGCGGAACGGCTACGATAACTTATACCAACAACAGCCCCAAATCGCTATCGTCATTATGGTTGCAGTTGGAGCAAAATGTGTTTAAAAAAGATTCGAGAGGCATAAAATCAAAATTGTTCCTTTATAAAAACCCGGAGGAAGAAACTGCCGATGGCGGATACGATATACAGGTAGTAAAGCTGAAAGATGGCGCAATTACCGGCGATGTTAAATATAACATTTATGATACCCGGATGGAATTGACATTGCCGCAGCCCTTAAAAAGCGGGCAAAAAGTAACCTTCAGCATTCAGTACCGTTACAATTTTCCTCAAAACTATAAAAATGCCGATTTCCTGGTTAACCGTACCGATATCCTGCCGACCAAAAACGGCAACATTTACGCGGTTGCCCAATGGTACCCGAGGATGTGCGTACTGGATGATGTGGAAGGCTGGAATACGCTACCTTACCTGGGTAACGGCGAGTTTTACCTGGAATACGGCAATTTTAACGTGAACATTACCGTGCCCGCAGGCTATATTGTAGAGGGCTCGGGCGATCTGCTGAATCCCGAAGAGGTGTTAACGCCCATACAGCTTAAGCGCTGGCAGGCGGCTAAACAAAGCAAGATGCCGGTATTTATCCGTTCGGCTAAAGAAGTTACGGCAGCATCGTCGCGCCCGGTAAAAGCTACCTGTACCTGGAAATACAGGATGGATAATACCCGCGATTTTGCCTGGACTGCCTCGAAGGCGTTTATTTGGGAAGCCTTCAGCTTCCCGGTAGCCGGGGGTAAAAAAGTGTTGGGAAGTTCACTGTACCCGGTTGAATCCGATAAGAAAGACAGCTGGAAACGGTCGTCGGAATATATCAAATTCACGTTACAACATTTTTCGGATAAGTGGTTTACCTACCCTTACAATAAGGCGGTAAATGTGGCATCCAACCTGGATGGTATGGAGTACCCGGGTATGGTGTTTTGTTCGGCCAGGGATACCGGCAATGCTTATTTTATGGTGGTAAACCACGAATTGGGCCACACCTGGTTTCCGATGGTAGTGGGCGGCAACGAGCGTAAATACGCCTGGATGGATGAGGGTTTTAATACCTTTATTGATAACCTGGCTGTAAAAGATTTTAATAAAGGCGAGTTTAGGGGCTATGCTGAGATATACAGCCCGCTTGATACGCTTTTTTCAGAACGGGTTGTACCTATCATTACCCGACCTGATGCCATACCCGGCGATATGGTTTTCCCGGTCCAGTACCAAAAGGTAGCCTATGTGTTAACCTTGCTGCGTAACCAGGTAGTTGGCCCCGAAAGGTTTGATAAAGCTTTTCGCAAGTATATCAGCGATTGGGCCTACAAGCACCCCACACCCTGGGATTTTTTCAGGAGCATGGATAGCTCGGCAGGCGAGGACCTTAGCTGGTTCTGGAAATCGATGTTTTTAGAAAATTACCGCCTTGACCAGGCGGTAGCTAAAGTAGAAAACCTTGCAAATGGTAGGGCGCAGATCACTATAGAAAACCTGGAAAAGGCCGCCATGCCCCTGGTGGTTCAACTAACCTACGCCGATGGCTCGACAGAGCACCGGGAGTTTCCGGTAGAGGTATGGGAATATACTGGCAGCTACAGATTTACCGGTAACAAAAAAGCCGCGGTTACTAAAGTATCTATCGATCCGGATAGCCTGTATCCCGATGTAAACAGGGGAAATAATACATATGAGATAAAAAAGTAAGTACAGGCGACGGTTGTTTAAAAGGTTTTTTTTGCCCCTTATCAATAACAATTAAATAACATACAGTTAAATTGATGTTGATGCCCGGCCCTTAAATTTAAGGAAGCAAAAACCCAATGGACCGTATCCTTTTCCCCCGCAGTAACTTTGATGATCTTCGTAATTGCCCGATAGATAAACTGGAGGAGGATATCTCCCGCACATCAATCCGCTTAAAACTACAGGGCAACCTGGCGGCAGATCATGACCGCGAGCGCTACAAGCAGGAATTGGATAAACTAAGCGTTTTTAAATACATAAGCCAGCTGCGAAAAGGCAAACTGAGCTATGAGGATTTTAACCAGAAGGTAGAATTGACGTCCTGAGCTCTAAAAATTCTCTTCGTATACCATTGCGCCGGGCGTTTCCAGCTTGTAATGTTTTACCTGGCCGGGACCTTCAAACTCAAAGCGCAGGCCTACAATACGGCCAATGTTGCGCTTTTGTTCAACATCCATGATTTGTTTGTTATTGAGATAAATTTTTAAGCGATGGTTATTAACACTGCATTTTAAGGTTTGATATTGCCTGAAATCGCAGCCGAATGCACTCAGGTCATGGTCGTTGCCGCCAATCCAATATTGGCCGGTTAAAACGCCCATATTGGCAATGCATCCTTTGTTTACAATGGGTATCACAATGGCCATCCCATCGCCCAAAATGGTTAAATCGGCTTTACGGCAAACAGATTGGCCAGGTGTTGCTGTATTGCGCAGCGTGCATTCCATCATGAAATTATCAGCCCGGATGCCAGGAAATTCACGCACGTTGCAAAATTTTAACCAGGTATCATTAAACACCGGCGTGCCCAGTTTTTGCTGCATCAGGCTATCTTTAATGCCCATATAGCCATCACCCTTTATTTCGGACGATGACAGGTACACGGGCACAGGCTGACGATCTATAATCCCAACCCATCCTTTGGTTTTTATAAAAACAACAGTTTGTTTAACTATCCGGTTGTTTACCACCAGTTTTGCTATAAAATGGCCAGGGGTATAATAGATGGACGTATGCTGTTTACCACCGCCGGGCACAAGCTCGCGTCGGCGTGGGTCCCATGATTGCTGGATGTAAACACTGTCTGTATGAAAAGCAGATGCATCATAGTTGAAAACCACAGAATTGGGCAGGTCGTCAGATGTCTTTTTACTGCTGAATTTTACGGTTGATAAATCCGGTGTGTCTTTTCTGTTGATGCCGGCAAAATAAAAGGCGGCAAACAATAGCAAGGGGATAGCCATGAGCAACAAATATTTGTACCTGTTTTTGGAGGAAGCCTTGACCGCCGGAATTTGTTCAATTGCAATGGCTGGCTCGTTTTGTTCAACCACGCCATTAACCTGGTGGTGTTGCCTGAAATCGCGCCAGCTTTCATAATCCAGGAAACGGGCCAGGGCATTGAGTGTTGCGGTTGTTGGGTAGCTATCATAACGTACTTTGCCCCAAATTCTTTTTAGGGTAGAAATACTGAGCCTGACTTTTGTTTTTTCGAAGATCAGCTTGCTCAATTGCTCAAAATCGTCATTACTCCAAATGCTGTTATCGCCCCAGTTTAACGAGCGTTGAATAAGCTGGCAGCATAATAAAAGCAGTTGTTTTTCTTTTTCCATCAAATTTTAGGCGATGATGCATATTATAAACCTGCAAAAACGGCTTGACACAAACTTGAACAGGATTGAAACGCCCGTTCTGCTTAATTCTGAATGCTATTTGCAAGTTTTGCTAAAGTTAAAATCTAAAACCATGAAGAACAATATTTTATTTAGCCTCTTTTTAATAACTACGTTTTTTTGCGGCGATGCCTGTGCGCAGCAAAAGGGAGCCTATGATTTGAATAGCCTGTTAAAACAGGATACGCCGATAACATCGTCCGCAAAAAAATTAAGCAAAATCACCGACGGTACCAGGGAGGGGATTTCGTTTACAGGTATCGTTTGGCTTAAAGACATAGACTTTACAACCGGGACAATTGACGTTGATCTTCGGGGCAAAGACGTTTTTCAGCAAAGCTTTTTAGGCATTGCTTTTCATGGGATTGATACGGTTACCTATGATGCCATTTATTTCAGGCCTTTTAATTTTCAATCACCAGATACACTTAGGCGTAAGCATGCCGTGCAGTACATCAGCCAGCCAAATTTTTCGTGGGATAAACTGCGGGCAGATCATCCGCTTGTGTACGAAAATGCCGTTAATCCATTCCCGCTGGCTACCGCCTGGTTCCACGCGCATATTGTGGTAAAAGCTGATGAAATTGTGGTATATGTAAATCATTCAACTAAACCATCGCTCAGCGTTAAAAAGCTGAATGACCGGCAACACGGCCTCATCGGATTGTGGAATGATAGTTTGCCCGGCGATTTTGCCAGTCTCGTTATCAAACAATAAAATGCCAACCTATAAAAGTCAAATTATGAAAAAGCTATTGATACTATTTATTCTTTTTGCAGCTATTAAGGTAAGTGCCCAGCCAAGGTATAAGGTGCTGAACCTGCCGCCCATTAACCCGAAAGAATGGGATATTCCTAAAAATGATACCCTTGACTATGAATTAGGCAGCTACCAGGGTAAAAAAGCGCTGCTGATAAAACGGAAGATAGATAATTACAAATCGGCCAGCCTGGCTTATCCAAAAAAAATAATTTTTAAGGATGGTATTATCGATTTCGATTTGGCATTTGCAGGAAAAGGCAATGGTTACATCGGCCTTGCCTTCAGGATTAAAGATGCTCATCATTATGAAACTGTATATTTCAGGCCATTGTCGTCAGGTACCATCAACGCCATTCAATATATGCCCGAAAAAAAGGCCGAATTTAACTGGTGGGATTATGAGGCCGATAAATACCAGGCCAGCGCAATACTGCCTGCTAACGGCTGGTTTCATGTTAAAGTGATAGTTATAGGGCGCAAAATGGAAGTGTATGTGAACAATGCTGCCAAACCTGCCATGGTTTACACCTCGCTTGATCCTACATTAAAAATTGGCTCTGTTGGTTACTGGCATGGTAATTCATCCTTAGGCGCTTACCGGAATCTGACAATAAAAACACTCGAATAGTTATGAAGAATATAATGTTAATGGTGGTGCTTTTTTGCTCTTCGGCAATGGCGTAAACCATCGAATACGGTAATAACCCAGGCGTAGGTAATTATCTGAAAATGAAAGATAGTACCAGGATTTACTACGAAGTTTACGGCAGCGGTAAGCCGTTGGTTTTGCTTCACGGTGGTCTTTATGGCGATATCTCTGAATATGGAAAGCTAATCCCTGCTTTAGCCAAACAATTTAAGGTTATAGCTATTGGCACCCGCGGCCACGCTAAATCCGAAATAGGGCACAAGCCTTACACGTACCATATGATGGCCGAAGATGCTTATGCCATTATCCGCTATGTAACAAAGGACAGCATTTTACTTTTAGGCTTTAGCGATGGTGCTGTGCAGGCAATGGACTTGGCTATCCATCACCCCGGTTTGGTAAAAAAAATGGTATTTGCAGGCGGAAATATCTCGGCGGCAAGTTACCGCCCCGGCCTAATAGAAGAGCTTAAAAAACTAAACGGCAGCTCGTTGGAAAAAGACGATCCGGGATTTGTGAGCGACAGGAAAAAACTAATGCCCGAACCACAACGCTGGGATGAATTTGTGGAACTATTGAAACAGGCATGGGTTAACCAGGTAGCTTTTACCGATGAGGAGATAAAAAATATCGCATGCCCGGTAATGGTAACTGCCGGCGACAGGGATCAATATAATTCGATAGAAAGCTTTGTACGCATATATAAACTGTTACCGCACGCACAATTGGCCATCATCCCCAATGCCGACCATATTATTTTTTACCAGCAGCCAGAGTTAATGGAAAAGCTGGTGCTCGATTTTTTACGGTAGTGTATAGATAGGGGCGGGTTAATAAAGCCACCGGTTTATGTTGGCAAATTCCAATCAAAATTTGCAACTTTATTGCCAGCCAAATAATACCTATGAAATTTAAAATATTGCCAACCCTTTCCTGTACTGTTTGCTTAACTGCGATAGCTTTTTTTAGTAATGCGCAATCGGTTTTTAAACCGCAAAAGGACCTTTCTAACACCCTCAAAAAAAACTTTATTGCCGCAGATGCCCAATACAAATTATTAGCAACAAAGATAGGACCGGAGGAGTTCCCGAAAACTTACCATCCGGATAAAGACAAACAGGAAAACAGCAACTCGGGCTGGTGGTGCAGCGGCTTTTATCCGGGCAGCCTGTTGCTTTTGTCCGAGCAAACAAAAGATAAACAGCTGCTCACCGAAGCCAACCGTATTATGGGGGTACTAGCTAAAGAGCAATTTAACACCCATACCCATGATTTGGGTTTTATGATGTATTGCAGCTTTGGCAACGCCAATAAAATTGAGCCAAAGCCGGAGTATAAACAAATCCTGATTAATAGCGCCAAATCATTGTCAACCAGGTTTAACCCGGCGGTGGGCTGTATTAAATCCTGGGATTCAAAACCCGGTGATTACCTGGTGATTATTGATAACATGATGAATCTTGAGCTGCTTTTTTGGGCAACCCATGAAACGGGCGATTCCAGCTATTATAAAATAGCGGTTACCCACGCCAATACCACCATGAAAAATCATTTCAGGCCAGATTTTAGCTCGTACCATGTTATAAATTATGATGCCCAAACCGGAGCGGTAAAAGAAAAGAAAACAGCCCAGGGCTTCGCTAATGAATCGGCATGGGCAAGGGGCCAATCATGGGGGTTGTATGGCTATACCGTTATGTACCGTGAAACTCATGATAAAAAATATCTTGACCAGGCGCAAAACATTGCTCATTTTATATTGACTAACCCAAACTTGCCGGCAGATAAAATTCCATATTGGGATTACAATGCCAGCAACATTCCCAATGCTTTAAAAGATGCCTCGGCTGCGTCGGTCATGGCATCCGCCCTGCTTGAATTATGTAAGTATAGTGATGCCAAACAGGGGCAACAGTATTTTGATGTTGCACAAACCATATTGAAAACCCTTTCGGCGCCCCCCTATATGGCTACCGCGGGTACTAATGGTGGTTTTATTTTGCAGCACAGCGTTGGCCATTTCCCTGCCGGGACAGAAATTGACGTCCCCTTAACTTACGCCGATTATTATTTTATCGAGGCTATGCAGCGTTACCTGGCATTCGGCAAAAAAAAATAACTTACTTTTAGCTGTATAAATTATAAAATGGCATTAGGTAAAGGTAGGTTAGAGGCTTTCAGCGATGGCGTTATTGCCATCATTATTACCATTATGGTATTAGAGATGAAGGTGCCGCACGGCGATAGTATTGAAGCTTTAAAGCCACTTATTCCGGTTTTCATGACCTACGTATTGAGTTTTGTTTACGTAGGTATTTATTGGAACAACCATCACCATACCCTGCAGGCGGTAAAATCAATAAATGGCAAAACGCTGTGGGCCAACCTGCATTTGCTGTTTTGGCTATCGTTAATACCATTTGTAACCGGATGGATGGGCGAAAATCATTTTGCCAAATGGCCAGTAATGTGTTACGGTTTTGTTTTGCTGATGAATGGCATAGCCTATTCAATCCTGGTGAAAAATCTTGTTCGCCATCACGGCGAACACTCTTTGTTGGCACAGGCCTTTGGCGAAGACTGGAAGGGTAAAATATCTGTTATTTTATATGCCGTAGCCATTTGTTTATCGTGGTTTAGTGCCAGTGGCGCCATGGCGCTATATGTTTTAGTAGCCGGTATTTGGTTTATTCCCGATAAAAGGATCGAAAATAAACTTACTCATCATGATGCTGACAACCAGCTATAAATAGGCCTTGACTCAAAATAATATCAACTAAATCAATTTAGTTGATAAAAAAGTATAAACTATTTCGCAATTTCGTAGTTGTAGTAGTGTTTTAACCTAAGTGATTTTTATTGCATTTTAATTAACCATTATTTGCACTACTACACGTTTACCTATGTTGGATATTGCTTATAACCATGAGCCGGAATTGCTTGCAAGGGCATCGCCGCAACATCATGACAAGGATTTGCTATTACAGGTAGCGGAAGGGGATGAACATGCTTTTCGCCGCTTGTTTATTATACACCATCAGCAATTGGGGGTTCATATTCATCGCGTCACCAACTCAATAGAACTGGCCGAAGAAGTTGTACAAGATGTTTTTTTGAAAATATGGATGGCGCGCGAAACCCTGGCGCAGGTAGAAGACTTTAAGGCTTACCTGTTTGTTATGTCAAAAAACCATGCCCTTAATTGCCTCAAAAAGCTGGCGAAAGAAAAGGTACAGGCAAAAAAACTGGAAAAGAGCAGTTTTGGTTTGATCATGGGCGATCAGCAGGATAACTTATACTATAACTTATTGGATGAAGCAATAGATCACCTGCCGTCGCAACAGCAAAAAGTATATTTGCTAAGCAGGCACAACCGTTTGAAGTACAACGAAATTGCCGATCAGCTTAAACTGTCCCGCGAAACGGTAAAAAAATACCTGCAAATAGCCACAACCTCTATAACCGATTATGTACGGAGCCATTTGGATGTATATTCGGTTGTTTTGCTGGCAATAAAAACTTTTTTTATTTTTTTTCAAAAGCGATAGCCCCTTTTTTATCGCATTTATTGTCTTATGTGTGAGTTGACCCCAAACTCGGCATTTACCAATTTATAATATGAATTAACATCTACCTGTATGAGTGCATTTAATGCAAGGCTTAACTACCTGTTTAATAGTTATTACCACCAAACTGCTACGCAGCAGGAGAGGGATGAATTGTTTGAAATCATCAACTCATCTGCCAATGATGCAGAGCTTACTGCACTTATTCATGAAGCCTGGAATGCCCTCCAGGCAGGTGACACACTTTTTGATGCCACAAAAAGCATGGAGATGCTTAATAATATTCTTCAAAGTAAATCTCACCCTGACGATATACACCCCATAAGGCCACCAAATAAAAACCAGTTATGGTTAAAAGTTGGTGTTGCAGCCGCTATGATGGTGTTTGTTGGCTTTGGTGCCTATGTGTTAGTTAATCAACACAAAACAGCAGCAAATAAACGGGCCCAGGCCAGGCTAAAGCCTGTGCCGGCGCATGATGTTTTGCCCGGTGGCAACAAGGCCGTGCTTACCCTGGCCAACGGTAAAACTATAACGCTGGATAGCGCAAAAAATGGTTTACTGGCTAATGAAGGCAATGCTCATATCAAAAAAACACATGATGGCCAGTTAGTGTACGAAGGGGGTAAAAACGGAGGCGCTGATGTACCTGCTGCTATGAATATTGTATCTACCCCGCGCGGAGGGCAGTATCAGCTGGTATTGGATGATGGCAGTAAGGTTTGGCTAAACTCGGCATCGTCGTTAAGTTTCCCGGCAACATTTAAGGGCGCAACCAGGGAGGTTGAAATTACTGGCGAGGCTTATTTTGAGGTGGCCAAAAATGCGAAGATGCCATTTAAAGTAAAAGTAAATAATACCGTTGTTGAAGTGCTGGGTACCCATTTTAACATTATGGCTTATAATGATGAAGATGCTATGAAGACAACGTTGTTAGAAGGATCTGTGAAAATCAGCAACAAACAATTTAGCGGTCTTTTAAAACCCGGGCAGCAAGCATTACTTAAGCAAAACGGGCCTATAAAAATAACGGATGAAGCAGATGCAGACGATGCTGTTGCCTGGAAGCAGGGGATATTCCAGTTCAGGGATGCAAGTATCGAGGCCATTATGAGGCAGGCAGCGCGCTGGTACGATGTGCAGGTGAGCTTTGCCGGCAAAATACCGGCAAAAGAGTTTACCGGTCGCATTTCGCGTAATGTAAAGGCATCCGAACTGATGGGAATGCTAAAATATATGGGCGTTAATTTTAAAATTGAAGACAAACATATAACGGTGCTGCCATAAATAATCAACCCCAATTAATAACCAATTTAAATACAACTAATCAACAACCAATTACTCACTTTTTAAAAAAGCTATGATGGAAGAAATACCAAATATAAGTTAGCCCGGGCGGGGCTTGCATGGTAAAATGGCTCGTCGCTCATGTTTAAATAACATGCCGGTGCCAAAATATAACCAATAAAAAACCGGGAAGTATTCGCAGTACTTTCCCGGCTAAGCATCTGGGCCCCAAAAAAATGCAATCGACGAATTGAAAGTTAATGTTTAACCCAAACTCTACAAACTTATGAATTTTAATTCTAAGGCCACGCCTTTGGTATGGCCCCAATTATCCAAAATAATTTTAGCTATGAAGCTAACAGTTATTATTATGGTGGCGGTACTTACCAACGTAAGCGCCAAAACCTACAGCCAGGTTGTTACCCTGCACCAAAAAAATGCCAGTGTCGAAAAAGTACTACGTTCTATCGAGAAACAAACTGGTTATCATTTCATGTATGAGAAACAGGATGTAGCTAAAGCAAGCGCTATTAATATCGAAGTTTCGGGCGTTACGCTTGAACAGGCGCTTGACCAGGCGTTTAAAGATCAGCCCTTAACCTACAAAATTTTCCAGGAAACCATTGTGGTTAAAAAGAAGGACGCGGTAAATGCAGATGCTGCTGCCGATATTAAAGTATCGGGTACTGTGTCTGATTCAAAAGGCCCGCTGCCTGGTGTAAGCATCAGGATCAAAGGTTCCAATGAAGGCGCCCAAACCGATGTAAACGGTAAATTCAGTTTAAACGTACCCGAAAACGGAACACTGGTATTCAGTTTTGTTGGCTACAACACGCAGGAGGTTCCTGTTGGCGGTAAAACAACACTAAACGTGTTACTTGCCGAAGCGCCCAAAGCGTTAAGCGAAGTTGTTGTTGTTGGTTATGGTACCCAAAAACGTGTTGATTTAACAGGTTCGGTAGGTAGTGTAAACTCAAAGCAGTTACAGGAAAGGCCGCAAACCAACCTTGAGCAGGAATTATCAGGTAAAATTGCCGGTGTAAACGTATCTACAAACTCTGGCGCGCCAGGTGGTAACACCAAGATCAGGATTCGTGGTTACAGTTCCATCAACACCCGTACAGATCCTTTGTACGTAGTAGATGGTGTGATATGGACAGAAGGCGGTAACTCCATAAGCCCTAATGATATCGAATCGGTAGATGTGCTGAAGGATGCGTCATCAACTGCTATTTACGGTACACGCGGTGCAAACGGCGTTATTTTAGTTACCACCAAACGCGGTAAAAAAGGAGAAGGTACCATAAGCTATGATAGCTACGTAAGCGTAGGTCACATGGCCAAAGAATTACCTGTTTTGAATTCAGCTCAATTTATGGCTGTTGAAGACCTTTCATACGCCAACATTAAAAAATATGACCCTACAGGCTGGGCATCTGGCAAATATGCCGACCAGGATCCTGTTAAATTGCGCACCGCTTTAATTGGCAAGTTATTTGATTCAAACCTTAAGCCGTTGTATGATGTGGATTGGCAAAAAGCTACCACCCGTAATGCGGTAAGTCAAAATCATAACCTGAATTTCACAGGTGGTTCAGACAAGTTAACCTATGGTTTCTTTTTAAACTACGCTAATGATCAGGGTATAATTTTAAATAGCTATTTAAAACGCTATAATGCCCGTTTAACTTTCGATAACCAAATTAAACCGTGGTTAAAGGTAGGTGCCACTTTAAATTACAACACCCAGGATCAACGTACAGCTGATGATGGTACAGGAGGCAATAACATTCCGCGTATGTTAATTGAGATGGTTCCTTTTATCCCAATTAAATATCCTGATGGAACTTACGGCAAACGTACCGATTATCCAAACTTAGAAGGTGGCGATAACCCGGTAGCCCAGGCCAACGAAGTTGAAGCACTTTACCGCAAACGTATTTTTAGTGGTAACAGTTACCTGAATATAAACATTATACCCGGCCTTGAATTTCGCAGTACTTTGGGTGTAACAACAGCCGCCAATTATAACCCGCACTTTCAAAGTGGTTTAGTAGGTGGTTCTGTAGCCAGCCAAACAAACAGTTCGGCATCAATTGATGAGCAGAACAATACTTTCTGGCAATGGGAAAATCACTTTACTTATACCAAAACCTTTAATAAGGTGCATACTATTAACGTAGTTGCAGGCACCGAGCAGCAAAACTTTCAGCAAACAGGTTTAGGCGCATCTACCGGCAACTTAGCCGATAATTACTACCAGTATTATAATTTAGGCGCAGGTTCTATCCCAGGTATTCCTTCATCAAATTATGATGCATGGCAAATGCGCTCTTATTTTGGACGCTTAAATTATAACTATAATGAAAAATACCTGTTAACGGTTACCGGTCGTCAGGATGGTTCTTCCCGTTTTGGTACAAATGTAAAAACAGGGTTTTTCCCATCAGCCGCTTTTGCGTGGAGGGCTTCACAAGAAGATTTCCTGAAGGACAACAAAACAATTTCTGATCTTAAATTCAGGTTGAGCTACGGTTTAACAGGTAACTCCGAAATTGGCGAATACCGTTCACAAGCGCAAATTGGTACAGTTAATTATGTATTTAATGGAGCCCAGGCTGTAGGTACACAGCTAACATCAATTGGCAACAATGATCTTTCATGGGAAAAAACCGCGGAGTACGATCTTGGTTTCTCTGTAGGTTTATTTAACAACCGTGTTAATATTGAGGCAGATGCCTATTTAAAGAAAACCAAAGCCTTGCTGCTTAACGCGCCATTGCCAGAAACCAGCGGTTTTAACAGTGTTTACAAAAACATTGGCAGGCTGCAAAACAAAGGTTTGGAGTTAACTATCAGTACGCAAAATATAAAAAGCCAGGATTTCTCCTGGAATACTACATTCAATATCTCGTTCTTAAAGAACAAAATATTGGCTTTGGGTGCCTCAAACGATGATATATTTTTATCGCCAACGTTCCTTTCACAATTTAACCTGATGCGTGTAGGTTTACCTGCGGGTAGCTTTTACGGTTACAAAGTGTTGGGTACATGGGGGACTGCCGAAGCATCACAAGCTGCAATATTTAACAAATTGCCAGGCGACCTGAAAATACAGGATACTAACGGCGACGGCAAAATTACAGCCGATGATAAAGTGATCCTGGGTAAATCAATACCAGATGGATACGGAACATTAAGTAACACCTTCCGTTATAAAAACATCGATTTAGGTATCGATCTGCAGTTTAACTATGGTAACCAGATCATGAACCTAACCCGCCACTCGGGCCAGGACCGTACCGGGCAGGCTAACAGCTATGCAACCGTATTAAACGCATGGACACCAACTAATCAAAATACAAGCATTGCAGAAGACAGGCCAGCTTATGTGTATTACCAAACAGAGATTTATTCGACTAAGGTAGAGAGTGGTAATTTCATCCGCGGCAGATCGGTAACACTTGGTTATACTTTCCCAACTGCTTCTATAGCTAAAATCAAATTGAGCAGGCTAAGGGTGTACGCGCAGGCTCAAAACTTGTTTGTGATAACCAAGTATACTGGTTACGATCCCGAAGTTTCTACTTATGGTTACGATCCTAAGAATCCTAACAATAACAGCAACTTTAATCAAAGCATCCAGTTTTACGATTATCCAAAACCAAGAACCTTCCTGCTTGGCTTAAATGTTAGTTTCTAATTTAAACGTTAAAACATATTATTATGAAGTTTAATTTAAAAAAATACAGGATCGGTTACTTATTACTGATTCTCACTATAGTTCTTGGCAGCTGTAAAAACGAACTTGTTGAAAAAAATAAGGGCGGCTTTGTAAAAAGCAATTATTTTACCAGCGCAAACCAGGCCCGCATATTTGTTAATGGTATTTACCAAAAGCTTTACCTGTTTCAAAACGGCGATGCTTACGGCGAAAGCCCGTTTATTACCATTGAGCTTTTTGCAGGCCACACCACATCATTAGGGCAAAGCGTTAACAATAATAACGTTATCAACAATCGTACAGATGCGGTTAATCCGGGTTTTGAGGATGTATGGCAAAATAGCTACGCGGCAATATCGAACGCTAACCTCGCCCTTGCAAATATTCCGCCAATTACTCCCTTCGCCGATGCTGATAAAAAAGCCTTATTAGGCGAAGCCTATTTTTTAAGAGCGTTCTTTTACTATCACCTGGTGAGGTTATACGGCGATGTACCATTAATTACCCAGCCGGTTAGCCTTACAAGCCCTGATCTTTATCCTGCGCGTACAGCTACCGCTGCTGTGTATGATCAAATCATCAGCGATTTAAAAGCCGCGGAAGCATCAGGCCTGCCCGAGTCTGATAAAACAGGGAAGGTTACATTAACCGCTGTACGCACTTTGTTAGCCAGTGTTTATTTAACTACAGCTRGTTTCCCGCTTAAAAAGACCGCCAATTATGCTTTGGCTGCTGCCGAAATATTGCCGGTTGTAAACGGTACTGCTTACACTTTGTTTGATAAGTACGATTACCTGCATGATAATGCGCACAAAAACCAGGGCGAATTGATATTCCAATCCAACTACCTGGTTGGTGTAGCTACAAATGCCATCCCCCAGTTAACCGTTCCATTTAACTTACTGGTTGGTGTATATGGCGATCACCTTGGTGCTATGATACCTACCAATGCCTTCTTTAACAGCTACGAGGCGGGCGACTTACGTGCAAAAGAACGACAGTTTTATTTTTCAAGCTACCCATCATCTAAAGATGGCACTATTATCAACTTTGGCGAGCATGCGCTTTACAAATATTTCCACGTAGAGAGTGCTACAGGTAATGGTCAAAGCGATGAAAACTGGACCTTTTTACGCTTGCCAGAAGCCATGCTGATTTATGCAGAAGCAAGTAACGAAGCAGAAGGAGCCCCTAATGCAACAGCAATTGCCCAGCTTAACAAGATAAGGGCACGTGCACAACTGGCACCGATAGGCGCCTTAAGCCAGGACGCCTTCCGCAAAGAGGTTTGGAAAGAGCGCTATCATGAACTAGCCTATGAAAACAAAGCTTATTTTGATATACAGCGTACTCACCAGGTTTATGATGTTATCAGCAATACTTTTGGTGATGCTACATCAACCAAAAACGAGCAAAATGTAACCATGAAAGCTCAGTATTACCTGTGGCCTATTCCGCAGCGCGAGATTAGTACCAATGCTAAACTAACCCAAAACCCAGGTTGGTAAAATAGAAGCCTCACCTAATCCTCTCTAAAGGAGAGGACTTAAAAAAACATTCAAATCAAGAACCCTCTCCTTTGGAGAGGGCAGGGTGAGACCCCTTTAGAAAGGATTTAGGTGAGGCAAATATTTAAATATAAAAGACCGGCCATTGCAGCCGGTCTTTTATATTTACAGGTAAATTGAAAAACATTAAATGTCTCCCCGAATGAAGAAAAGCATTGTACTTATTGGTTCATTATTAATGGCTGCCACCTGTGCCATGGCGCAGCAGGTAAATAAAGTAACCGACCCTGTTGAATACATTAACCCGCTGATGGGTACCGATTCGCATTATGACCTATCCAACGGTAACACTTACCCGGCAATTGCGCTCCCCTGGGGTATGAACTTCTGGACACCTCAAACCGGCGTAATGGGCGATGGATGGGCTTATACTTATGATGCCCATAAAATACGCGGCTTTAAGCAAACCCACCAGCCGTCGCCATGGATGAACGATTACGGGCAGTTTGCTATAATGCCGGTAACCAAACATTTAAAAGTATCGCAAAACGGCCGGGCAAGCTGGTTTTCGCACAAAGCCGAAACAGCCAAGCCATATTATTACAGCGTTTACCTGGCCGATCATGACGTAACTACCGAAATTACTCCGACCGAAAGGGCGGCCCAGTTCAGGTTTACTTATCCCAAAACAGACAGCTCATTTATTGTGATAGACGCGCTGAACAAAGGGTCATACGTAAAGATTATTCCCGGCGAGAAGAAGATAGTAGGTTACTCTACCAAATACGCCCGCGGCCCGTTAAAAAACTTTAAAAACTATTTTGTTATTTATGTAGATAAGCCCATCACCATTGCGCAAACCTACAGCGATACTACCCTGAGCAATGGCCTGGAACTGAAAGCCGAGCATGCAAGCGCTTTAATAGGTTTTGCAACTACCCATGGCGAGAAAGTACATCTGCGGGTAGCTTCGTCATTCATCAGTATTGAGCAGGCCGAACTAAACCTGAAAAGGGAAGTGGGTAACGATAGCTTTGATGTAACCAAACAAAAAGCAAAGGACGTTTGGAATAAAACCCTTAGCCGCTTGACTGTTGAGGGCGGCACTATCGACCAGACCCGTACTTTTTACTCTTGTATGTACCGCATGGTTTTCTTCCCTAATAAATTGTATGAGATAGACGAGAAAGGAAATATTGTACACTACAGCGCATCTACAGGTAAAGTATTCCCAGGCTATAAATTTGCCGGTACCGGCTTTTGGGACACCTTCAGGGCGCTGTACCCATTCCTGAACCTGGTTTATCCGTCTATCAATAAAGAGATGCAGGAAGGCCTTATTAACGATTATAAAGAAGGCGGCTGGCTGCCGGAGTGGTCGAGCCCCGGATACTCTGCGGTAATGATAGGCAACAACTCTGCATCTGTGGTATCCGAAGCGTACTTAAAAGGTGGCAAAGGTTACGATATCGAGAAACTGTACGAGGCCCTGGTACATGGCGCCAATAACAAAGGCCCCGCAGCAACCGGCCGCGAAGGGGTGGAGTATTACAACACATTAGGTTATGTACCTTATGATGTAAAGATAAACGAAAATGCTGCCCGTACCCTGGAGTACGCTTATGACGATTTCACCATCTACAAATTGGGTAAAGCCTTAGGCAAACCTGCTTCTGAAACAGATGTGTACAAAAAGCGCAGCATGAACTATAAAAACCTGTTTGATCCATCAACCGGATTAATGCGTGGCAAAAATAAGGATGGCTCATTTGAAACGCCATTTAGTCCGTTTAAATGGGGCGATGCCTTTACAGAGGGCAACAGCTGGCATTATAGCTGGAGTGTGTTCCATGATATCCAGGGGTTGATAAACCTGATGGGCGGCAAAAAGCAATTTGTTACCAAGCTCGATTCGGTATTTACCCTGCCGCCAGTTTTTGATGACAGTTATTACGGCGAAACCATTCACGAAATCCGCGAGATGCAGATTGTGAATATGGGACAATATGCTCATGGCAACCAGCCTATACAACACATGATTTACCTGTACAACTACGCCGGCGAACCATGGAAAACCCAGCTGCATGTGCGTGATGTAATGAACAAATTATACAAAGCCACCCCTGATGGCTATTGCGGCGATGAAGATAACGGCCAAACATCGGCCTGGTATGTATTCTCGGCCATGGGCTTTTACCCGGTAACGCCGGCCAGCGACCAATATGTGCTGGGTGCGCCTTTGTTTAAAAAGATCACCTTAAAGCTCGAGAACGGCAAAATGGTAACCATTAATGCTGCCAATAATAACTACGCAAACAGGTACATCAATACCATGAGTGTAAATGGCAGGCCTTATGATTTGAACTGGTTAAGCCACAAGGAATTGTTAAAAGGTGCCGCCATCAACTTTAACATGGCCCCGGCACCAAATAAAACCAGAGGGGTGAAGGATAGCGATGTGCCTTACTCGTTATCCAACGAATAGCCCCCTAACCCCCTGAAGGGGGAACGATAGCGGGTTTATTTACAAATACTAGCCTTGCGAAGTTTTCAAAACTTCGCAGGGCTTTTTTTATTATGTCATTGCCCACCAGATAGAACCTGAAGAAAATTTTTATGACGTGCAATGGATGTAGTTAAACGAATGTTCTAAGCTACCGTCATTGCGGGTATCCATCAGGTAAAATCTGAAAAAAAATGTTATGACGCGCAACGGATATAGTTAAGCGAATGCACTAAACTACCGTCATTGCTTTGTGCCTTATAATGACATGATTTTAAGCTATTGATTATCAGGGTTGTTTTTTTAATGTAGAGACGCAATACTTTGCGTCTCCCCCAGGACATTCAAAATTTACAGGCTCAACTTGCATGTGTGATTTGCATGCGGGAGACGCAAAATGTTGCGTCTCTACAAAAGCCCCGTTTACAATTATGTCATTACTGTTTTTTCAAGCATAGGCTGGTGGATACTCGCAATGACGGATAATAGAGATTGATAATCAATAACTTACAATAAAATGGTTTTGTCGTCGTTTCCACTTCAAAATTCGCAAGATTTGACTATTCACGATGACAATTAGTAGTCGTCTCAAGTAAGCTTAATGCCATTCTTCCCTATAAACAAATTTGGGCATTTGCCAGTTGTATTTGATAGATAGCAGGCGTAACGCCAGGCCAATGATACAAGCAATTATAATGGCAACCGCATCGCTGGCGCCTAAATATTCAATTCCTAAGTAAACAGCCCCGGTAACTATTGATGCACTTGCATAAATCTCCTTGCGGAATAGCAGCGGCACTTCGTTACAAAGTACGTCGCGCAGTACGCCGCCGGCGCAGCCCGTTATCATTCCGCTTAATAATACAATAGTGGCCGGCAGGTTTATTTGCTGCGCTATCTGGCAGCCTATAATAGTAAATACTACTAAGCCCAGCGCATCAAGGTATAGGAACAGCGTTTTCATTTTGGTCATCAGCCGGGCAATAACGGCTGCCAATATCGCGGCACCAGCGGTTATCAACAGGTATTCGGGATGCTCAACCCAACTCATGGGATAATGGTTAAACAGGATATTGCGCACAGTGCCGCCCCCTAAGGCAGTAACCCAGGCAATAATGCAAACGCCTATCCAATCCATATCCCTGCGCCCTGCCGATAGGGCAGCGGTCATGGCTTCGGCAATAATAGCTATGATGTATAGTATGTGTAGCATGGGAGGCAGGTGTTTAACAAATATAGTTAATTTGTTTTCTATCAAAAAGCTAAGATTCTTTCTCCCCAGGGCAAAGGCACCCAAATAGCTAATGGAATGAGCGATATAAGCTTCAAACGCCCCCTTAGTTGTTATCGGCTGATCACAGTTAAATGATCCGGCTACCGATGGGACTTGTATTGGCCAACACCAGGCACAAGTATTTGGATGCGCCTAAATTGCGCGATAAGTTTAGTGTTAACCATGATAAAATATAACATATTGATTGTTAGATATTTATAAATATTTTATCTGAAATGTGTTAAGTTATGTTAACCCAATCAGATGCATTTGCCCCGTCTTACTCCCCCTTTAGGCGGTCGGGGCTCATCCAGTTTTTTCCATCTACGAAGCGGGAGATCAGCATGGCGGCCACGGTATCGCCGGTAGCGTTCAGCAGGGTAGCCATGGGGTCAACCAGTGTACCTATGATCATGGCCGGGGGTAAAGCCTCGGGCGGAAAGCCGTAGGCCGATATAAACAACAATTCGCCTATATAACCGCCGTTGGGTATGCCGCCTTCAACCAGGCTTACCAGTACGGTTAAAGCCAGCGCCACTACAACGGTTTCTGCATTATTAAAACTTTTGCCAAACAAGGCAAATACAACCGCCATTTTTACGATGGATGATATGCTCGATCCATCCTTGTGCAGGGTGCCGCCAAGTGGAATGGTTACGTTGGCGATAACATCCCGAATGCCCATTTTTTTTGCGGCATCTAAATTTGCCGGGATGGTTGCAATACTGCTACAGGTGCCTACTGCCGTTGCCGATGGGATGATGTTATTTTTCCAGTACCTTTTTACCGCGCCGACGCCCCCCGCTATAAAAGCGTAAAGGCTAAATATGGCTACAAAATAAAACGCGCCCACACCATAGTACAAAGCCATCGAACGAGCGTAGCCCCCAAATAGCTGCGGACCGAACACGCCCACCTGGTAAGCAAAATAAGCCCCTAATCCAATAGGCCCCAGTTTCATGATCAGGATAAAAATATTTTTAAACACTTCGTTACCGCTGTGCAAAAAGCGGGTGAACGCAGCACCTTTTTCGCCAGCATTAAGGGTGGCAAAGCCAATCAGTACCGAAAATATGATCATGGCCATCATACTTTTGCGCGATAACAGCTGGTAAAATTCGCTTGTAGTAAAAAGGTTGGTGAGCTGATCGCCTAACGGTTTTTTGTCAATGGCTTCGGTAATAGGGTTGGCCACTAAATGCTGATGAATGGGGAAGATCCATATGGCGATGATAGTCACCATGGCCGCTACCAGCACCGTGCCCACAAATACCAGCGAGGTTATACCCAATAGTTTACCAAGCTTGTTTGTGGCATCAAGCCCGGCTATGGCCGATGCAATGGCAAAGAAAACCAGTGGTACCACAGCGGTGAACAACAGGTTCAGGAAAATATCGCCTATGGGTTTAATAATACTTACCTTATCGCCTAAAAAAATGCCGGCAATGCTGCCAACTATGATACCGGCCATCAGCAATATGATGCCCTGGTAGTTTTTGAACCAATCATTCATGTAGCTAATATAGTTTTTTACCTGTATAACGGATGCATGTGTATACCACCGGGACGAAACAAAAACTTAGCGCCATGTATTTATGCCTTTTTGAAATTTGCCTGGTAACTCATTTTATTATATTAGCAGCCAATTTATAACCAATGCAGATTGATAAGGCCGGGGAATTTATCCTGGATAAAATAAAACGCGAACTCTCGGTACATTTTTACTACCACAATGCAACCCATGCGCAGGATGTATACAACGCTGCTAAACAGCTAGCATTGGGTGAAGGTATCGATTTAGCAGAAACTACTTTGTTGCTTACAGCCACCTTGTTTCATGATTCGGGTTTTTTGCGCGGGCTGGATGATCATGAAAGCAACTCCTGTAAAATAGCCCGCGAACATCTGCCGGCCTTTAATTATACAGATGCCCAGATAGCCGTTGTTTGTGATATCATTATGGCTACCAAAATACCCCAGGAACCGCATAATAAGCTTGGCGAAATTATTTGTGATGCCGATTTGGATTATTTAGGCCGGAATGATTTTTTTATCCTTAGTAAAAGGTTATTTTCGGAACTTGAAATAACCCATAAACTGAAAACAGAACAGGAGTGGGATAAACAGCAGGTAAGCTTTCTGAAAAGCCACCGCTATTTCACCAAAACAGCTATCAGTTTAAGAGAAGCTGAAAAAGAAAAGCACCTGCGTACAATAACTGAAAGATTAATATAAAGTACTATACATGACTAAACCGGAACATAGTTTATCTGAAATAATTAAGGATGTAGTAACCGTAATTATCGGGATTTTATTTTGCGGATTTGCCCTGAAAGGTTTTTTGGTACCTAACCAATTTTTTGATGGAGGAGTAACGGGTATATCCCTGCTGATTCATGAGCTTTATCACATCAACATCGCTTTTGTGATCATAGCTGCCAATATTCCGTTCATCATTATGGGAATGTTCCAGGTGAACAGGTCTTTTGCGCTCAAAACTTTTGCCTGCGTAATAGGGCTTGGAGTTTGCTTGTTGTATGTGCCTTATCCGGTTATTACATCCGATAAGCTACTGGTATCCATATTCGGCGGTGTGTTTATGGGCCTGGGGGTTGGCCTTTCCATTCGTGGCGGCTGCGCGTTAGATGGGATAGAGATACTGGCACTTTACACCTTAAAACGCAGTAGTTTTACTATCAGCGAGATTATTTTAGGCATCAACATTATTATATTTTTAATAGCTGCTTTTGAGCTTGGCCTGCCAACCGCATTGTACTCCATATTAACCTATTACACCGCCTCCCGCACCATTAGCTTTGTAATTGATGGGCTGGAAGAATATACAGCGGTAAACATCATATCCGGCCAAAGCGAGATCATTAAAGAAAAACTGGTTATGGAACTGGGCCGGGGCATCACCATATATAAAGGTGAGCGCGGATTTTTGAAAGAAAGCTTTGATGTGCACCAGCCTGTTGATATCATTTTTACAGTAATAACCCGCTTCGAAGTACGTCGTCTTAAAAACCTGGTACACAGTATTGATCCCAAAGCATTCGTGTTTACCAACAGCATCAAGGAAGCAGCTGGTGGGGTACTTAAAAAGCGGGTGCGGGAGCATTGATTTTTTGGCGATTATCCATGCCCCCGTCATGCCGGGGTAACTGCTATGCACTATTGCGGAAAGATGGATTCTTATAATTTTTGGCTATTCAATTAATAACTAAAATTTTCAAGTCATTCTTTCCGGCGAGGTGAAGAGGGGACTGCCCCGACGCTTTAGGGCAGCCGTTTGAGCCCTCGCCGCTATTCTCTATATACATCCTTCCTCCTTCGGAATTCCCCCGGGATCTCATCGCCCTGACACAACAAAAGCAGTAAAACAGAAGTGTTTTTCAATCAGAATTTTAATAACCTACACTTACTCCATTCAAATAAAATAATCCATCGCATTCAACAGTTTATCCATTTTTTGGACTGAAGGCATCAGATAAATTTAGCATTCTGAAAACTACATTGTAAACCCTCTCCGAAATTCAAAAATGTTACCAACAAACCTCATCTCTTGTTTTAAGACTGCTTTTGTCATAATCTTCGTGATGTTGTTGTGCAACAACTCAAATGCACAATCAAATTTTGTTTACCTCAACAGCTCAAAAACGCGGCAATGGAAAGTAAAGCCGCAGGCCGATGTGAACGATTCGGATAAGATAAAAGTAGCAGGTTTTAATGCGGATGGCTGGATACCCGCCATAGTTCCCGGAACCACATTTGCATCATACGTGGCCGCCGGTTTAGAAAAAGACCCCAATTTTGGCGATAACATTTATAAAGTCGACCGCGCAAAATACGACCGTAATTTTTGGTACCGTACCGAATTTAAGGTACCGACTAATTACTCCCAAAAGAATATCTGGCTAAACTTTAAAGGCGTAAACCGCAAGGCCGATATTTACCTTAACGGCGCCTTGCTGGGCAGCCTGGATGGTTTTATGATGCGCGGGCAGTTTGATATTACATCACTTGTAAAAGGCCGCGATAAAAATGTACTGGCCGTATTGGTTTATCTGCCGGTACAACCGCTGGCCAATGTAGGCAGCCCCAATTATGTGTCAAGCGCCGGCTGGGACTGGATGCCCTACGTGCCGGGCCTAAATTCGGGTATTGCAGATAATGTTTATTTGAGCAATACCGGCGATATCACCATAAAAGATCCATGGATTCAAAGCAGCCTGCCAACCAACGCCCGGGCCGATATATCCGTGACGGCCGAGTTGAAAAACAATAGTGCAAGCCCGCAGGCTGCAATCATCAAAGGTGTTATTATGCCGGGCAATATCGAATTTTCAAAAAAGGTTTATGTAAATGGTAATGGCAGCGCCAACATTAAGTTAGATAAAAAGGACTTTGAGCAGCTGATGATCAACAGTCCCAAACTATGGTGGCCAAATGGCTACGGCGAGCCAAACCTGTACAATTGTAAGTTAAGCGTAGTTGTTGGCGACGAGGTATCGGATGTGCAAAATATCAAAATCGGCATCAAAAGATATAGCTATGATACCGTTGGCCACGTGTTGCATGTGGCTATTAACGGTGTAAAAGTATTTATAAAAGGCGGCGATTGGGGAATGTCGGAATATATGCTGCGTTGCCGCGGGGCCGAATACGATACCAGGGTTAGGCTGCACAAGGAGATGAACTTTAATATGATCCGCAACTGGATTGGCTCGGTAACCGACGAGGAATTTTATGACGCCTGCGATAAATACGGTATGATGGTTTGGGACGATTTTTGGCTGAACGCCAACGAAAACCTGCCTGCGGATATCAATGTTTTTAATGCTAACGCGATAGAAAAGATTAAGCGTTTTCGTAATCATCCCTCGATAGCCGTATGGTGTGCCGAAAACGAAGGCTGGCCAATGGCTCCATTAAATAACTGGCTTAAAGAAGACCTGGCCACGTTTGACGGAGGCGAACGGCACTACCAACCCAACTCGCATGCCGAAAACCTGACCGGCAGCGGACCCTGGGCCAATAAAGATCCGCGGTATTATTTTACGGCTTATCCCATTGGCTCTGGTGGTAATAAGGGGTGGGGCCTGCGTTCTGAACTGGGGACCGCTGTGTTTACCAATTTCGACAGCTTTAAAAAATTTATGCCGAAAGATAAATGGTGGCCACGCAACGAGATGTGGAACCAGCACTTTTTTGGCCCGCTGGCGTTTAATGCCGGGCCCGATTATTATGACGAAAGTGTAAGTAGTTACGGCGTGCCAAAAGGCATTGAAGATTACTGCCGCAAGGCCCAGTTTGTAAACATCGAAACCAATAAGGCCATGTTTGAGGGCTGGCAGGATGCCATGGGCGAAGATGCCTCGGGCCTGATGACCTGGATGAGCCAATCGGCCTACCCATCAATGGTGTGGCAAACTTATGATTACTATTACGACCTCACCGGAGCATTCTGGGGAGCAAAAAAGGCCTGCGAACCATTACATATCCAATGGAACCCGCTAACCAATGCCATCAAAATTATCAACACCACCCGCGCAGATGCAGAGGGCCTAACCGCCCAGGCAGATGTATATAACCTTGATGGTTCCTTAGTAAAACAATACAGCATCAGCAAAACAGCCGATGCGCCTGCCAATAGCGCGGGGCAGGTGTTCGAACTTAAATTTAATCCATACAAAGCCGATCTGGCTAAAAATAAACCGGTTGTTGCCTCCTCATCAACCAATGGTAACGCGTCGGATGTTAACGACGGTAAAAGCGACACCCGCTGGGCCAGCAGTTATAATGACGGCGAATGGATCGCTATTGATTTGGGTAAAGATGAAGTGATTAACGGCGTTGGCCTTACCTGGGAAGATGCCTATGCCAAAGCGTTCAAAATCCAAACCTCTAATGATAACCATACCTGGCTCGACGTTTATAGTACCGCTGATGGCCGCCAGGGGACGCAAAAAATCACCTTTCCCGAAGTAACTGCCAGGTATGTGCGGATGCAGGGTGTAGAACGGGCGACTTACTGGGGTTATTCCCTGTACAATTTTGAGGTTTACCAGGGCGATGTAGCCAGCGAAGGTTTATCGGCAGTACATTTTATTAAAGTAAAACTCACGGATAAAAACGGCAAACTGGTATCTGATAATTTTTACTGGCGCGGCAACAAACGCCGGGATTATACGGCATTGAACACCCTGCCAAAAGTAAATTTGAAGGTGACCTATAAAACGGTTAAAGCTGACGGCAAATGTTATATCACCGCCCAGGTAACCAATCCCGCATCGTCAAAAGCGGTTGCGTTTGGTATTAGGGTACAGGCGGTGAAAGCATCAACCGGCGAGCAAATTTTACCGGCGATAGTAAGCGATAATTATTTTACGCTATTAAAAGGCGAAACCAGGGAAGTAAGGATTGAATTTGATGAGGAAGTGCTGGGGAACGATAGTATTAAACTGATAGCTGATCCGTACAATAATAACATAGATGAGTAATTGTTGGGGATATGATTGCCGGGAAGGTGCTGTGTGCACAAATCTTTCAATAAAAAAAATGTCATTTCGAACGAGGTACAAGGAGAAATCTTATAGGCCCTGCATCCCACGATGTTGGTTTGCAAGCATGACGTAAAAGATTTCTCCTCACGCCAACGCTCAAAACCTCTCCTCGTTCGTTCGAAATGACAATTTCCTATATCGATGATGAGATGCTTAAAGATGTATATAATAGGCCGATAACAAAAAAATAAAAATAATTTACCTGGTTGCCGGATTGTTATTTCACTTCTGCCCCAAAAAACTTTAACCCTAAAATGCCGGTCATAATCAGTGTCATAAAAAACACCTCCATCCAGGATAGTTTCTGGTGAAAGATGGCCATTTCGGCAATTTTGATGAGTACAAGGGTGATAGCCGTCCATACGGCATAAGCAACAGCTGTGGGCACCAGCTTAATAGCCAGCGAGAAAAAGTAGATATTGCCTATCCCAAACAAAATGTACCCGGCAAAAGGCAGCCAAACCGGCAAGCCGTATTGTAAGCTTAAAGCCGAATGCCAGCGCAGGGCCTTCAGGTCGCTGAATTTCATAAACTTGAGCGAAAATGTCCAGGCAGCTTCAAATGCTGCGGCTATGATAAGATAGATCCAGGCCAATGTTAGTTTTGTTGTATGAGGTTATCTTCAGTGGATACTTGTTTTATTGGTAAGGGCGTTGGTTGTAAATCAATCACCGGTTCATTGTATTTAACCGGCAGCCTCTTGGTAAGCCAGCTAATTGCCCTCTTGCGGAGCGTATAATACCATTTAAACCAGGGATATTTTAAAAGTTTTGACTCATCAAAACGTTTTACGCTGAAGGCATGCTGTAAAAAGTAATCCTTCGGGTAATCATAATAAAGCCCCCAGTTTTCGGGATTGTTGCCCGGTGCGTGGCCAGGGTCATACACGGTACCAAACAGGTAATCCCACACAGATAGCTTGGTAGCGAAATTGGCATGAAAAACTTCCTGGTAATTGGCATGGTGCCATAAATGCAATTCGGGGGAGTTAAAAATGTACTTCAGCTTGCCAAATTTCACTTTAATATTGGCATGAATAAACATGCCGTACATTGCGTCTATCAGCGCCTTGATGGGTATTACCATGGGGTTTGCCCCTAACAAAATAATGGGGGCAAACTCGATGGTTTGGTTAATCACAATCTCCATAAAATGAGAGCGTGACCCGGCTAAAAAATCAACCTCTTTACCCGAGTGGTGTGCCTCATGAAGCCTCCAGAATACTTTACTGGAATGCTGGAAACGGTGAAACAGGTAGATATAAAGATCATGCGTAACCACAAAAAATAGTACCTGCACAGCCAGTGGCCAGCTGCCAACAGCACTCCAACCCGATAGATCGAAATGCTGTTGTAGCGGCGCAATGATATAGCTGAAGATCAGGATCTTCAAAAAATAACTTTGAATTAAAGTATACCATACCAAATCGACCCAAAACCCTTCCCTAAAAAACGGCAGGCCTTTACGGTAGGGCGAAACACGTTCCCAGGCGATGATGAAAACCACCCAGCAGGCAAGGATAATGGTTGTTATGGTGTATACTTTGTCCAGGGGCATTATTTATACTAATGGTTTTTCTTTATACTCATCGCTGATGTTAACCCGCAATCTTTTCATAGGGGCCAGCTCAGATTCGTAAACTCTTTTTTCGCCATCGCCGGTGGCAGTTTCCACATCGCGGATATCGCGCACCAGGCGTTGCAGGCCTTGCGGCTCAACAGACGCTGCATGGTCTGATCCCCACATGGCCCTGTCGAGCGTAAAATGGCGCTCAACAAACGTTGCACCTAATGATACCGCGGCAACAGTAGTAGCCAAACCTGTTTCGTGGCCCGAATAACCGATTGGTACCCCCGGATATTTAGCCTCCAACGTCTGGATCATTTTAAGGTTTAATTCCTGCGGGGCGCAAGGATAGGCCGAGGTAGAGTGGGCGATGAACAAAGGATAGTTCTCGTCAAAAGCGTTCACAAAATTCATGGTAGCCTCAATCTCTTTCATGGTCGACATGCCTGTTGATAGCATCAGCGGCTTGCCAGTTTCCAGAATGCGCTGTATCAGGTCGAAATCGGTTAACGATGCTGATGCCAGCTTGTATAAAATGGTATCAAAGCGCTCCATAAAATCAACGGATGGCGCATCCCAGGCTGATACAAACCAATCAATACCCAGCTTTTTGCAATAGTGGTCAATTGTGGCGTATTCGGCTATCCCAAATTCGGTTTTGCGTTTGTAATCAATGTAAGTGATGCGGCCCCATGGGGTATCGCGCATAATTTCCCATTGGTCTTTAGGTACACAAATTTCGGGGGTGCGTTTCTGGAATTTAACAGCATCGGCTTTGGCGGCAACTGCCTCATCAATCAGCTTTTTGCAGGTTTCCAGCGATCCGTTATGGTTAATACCAATTTCGGCAATAATATAGCTTGGCTGGCCTTTGCCAATTACGCGGCCATTTTGCAGGGTGATAGTACCGTTGCGGTTGCCTGCTGATAAAGTAGCATTGCCTTTGGCATCAATAATGAATTCTGAAACCTCGCGGAAACAGCCTTCGCCGCCATTTAGGGTACTTACAAAATCGGCTTTTGTTTTTATTAAAGGCAAAGCATCGGCAGGGCAAGCGGTTAGGCCAGCCAGCTTCATTACTTCCAGGTCGTTATAATCATCGCCTATGTAGGCAACTTCGGTTAATGACAGGTTTAAACGGCTGCAAATTTCTCTTAAAACAGCAACCTTATCTTTAATCCCTACGTGCAGTTCAACTATCTGCAGTTTGGCAGCCCTTTTTATTAGCGAAGGGGAGTGCTCGCCGGTGATGATGCCGGTATCTACGCCTGCAAATTTTCGCAGTCGGTCCACACCCATGCCATCGCGCATGTTGAATTTTTTAAGCAGTTCGCCATCGGTGTTATAGTAAACACCGGCGTCAGTTAGTACGCCATCGTTGTCGGTTAGCAAAAGTTTGATGCCCGCCGCTTTTTGTTTTAAAATTTCATTCATGTTTTATGTGTGAATTAAATTGCTGTCCATCCTCCATCAACTACCAGGTTTGCACCGGTCATGTAAGCCGAGGCCTCGCTGGCCAGGAATACAAGCGCACCCTGGTAATCAGATGCTTTGGCCATACGGCCCAGTAAAGTTTTTGCTGAATAATTGCCTATAAAATCTTCGGTTTGTCCGTTCTCGACACCACCCGGCGATAGGGTATTTACCCTTACCCCGGTATGCCCCCAGTATGCAGCCAAAAAACGGGTAAAGTTGATGATAGCCCCCTTGGTTACCGGGTAAGCTGCCGATTTATAAAATGTCTGTTCGCCCGCGGCGTTACGGTATATCGTTTGGTCGGGGCCTACCATGCCGTAGGTACTGGCAATATTGATGATACTGCCGCTGCCCTGCAGGGCCATATGGGTACCCAATATCTGCGAGCTTAAAAACACCCCGGTTACATTTACATTTAATGATCGCTGAAAAGCCTCTAACGGATAGTTTTCAAATGCCGACAGCTCTTTGGCCATCGCGGGATCTTCAAACTTATCGTTTATGGCCGCGTTATTCACCAGGATATCCAGCCCGTCGTATTGGTTCAGTATGGTATTAAGCGCGTCAACCAATGATTGTTTGCTGGTTACATCTAAGCCTATACCAATATGGTTTTGGCCTAATTGCTGCGCAAAGGTTTGTGCGGCTTCGGCATCAATATCGGCCACTACCACATTGGCCCCGGCTGCTGCCAGCGCTTCGCAATGTTTTTTGCCTATCAGGCCAAGTGCACCCGTTACTACTGCCGTTTTTTGTGTTAATGAAAATAAACCCGTCATCTAAATTTCTATATGATTTGTGCTACTGACTTGCGACTAAAGACTTATGACTTCAATCACCCGGCTATAACGCTTTTAGGTTTAATGTTGTAGTTACTCACCTTGCGAAAAACAGCTTCCAATACTTCGCCTTTTAGATAATTTTTGATATTGCCACTTTCAATTGCTTCTTTTACCAGGGGCAATACATCTCGGTATGTTAACAAAATGTAGTCGATATCTTCGGAGGTATGGCTGTAGCACATATTATGGAAGCCCGCCCAAAGCACACCGCGTTTTATCATTTCCTGCTGCATCAGGGTTTTAACCTCCAGGGCATTGCCTGCTTCTGCGGTAAAAGTTACCATGCTGCGGCAGTTAAAGCCCACGCAACGGGTATATTTATCCATACCGGTTTCAATTGCTGCAAGGTTATATCCGTTTTTTAATAAAGCACCGTGTGCATCTAAATAATGCGGCACATTTTTATTGCGCAGTTCGTTAATGGTTGCTATACAAGCTGCTAATGATAAAGCCTCGCCGCCAAAGGTGGTGTAGCTAAATACTTCGGAGTTAAATAACTCCATCACATCGGCACGGCCGGTTAATAAGGCTATGGGCATTCCGTTGGCACAGGCTTTTGAAAACACGGCCAGGTCGGCCTTAACGTCAAAATATTCCTGCGCGCCGCCAACAGCCACGCGGAAACCCGTCCACATTTCGTCAAATATTAACAGTGTACCATTGGCTTTGCATACTTCGGCCAGTTGCTGTAAGTATCCGGGTTTAGGGGCTTCAAAAATAAAGGGCTCCAGTATTATGGCCGCAACGCTTTCGTCTAAAGCCGCTTTTACGGATTCAATGTCGTTATATTCAAAAGTGTAGGTTAAATCCTGTATGGCATCTGGTACGCCCGCGTTGCGGCTGGTTATGCCTATATACCAATCGTGCCAGCCGTGGTAGCCACAGCAAAATATTTTATCGCGGCCTGTAAAAGCACGGGCCACGCGTACAGCTGCCGAACATACATCGGCACCGGTTTTGCTAATTTTAACTGCCTCGGCATTAGGGACTACCTGTTGTACCAATTCGCTCAATTCAACCTCCAGTGGATGCATTAATGAAAAGGTAATACCATCTTCCAGTTGCCTGCGGATAGCTTCATCAACCGCAGGGTAAGCGTAACCCAATGAGATAGGGCCAATAGCCGAATTAAGATCGATATACTCGTTACCATCTGCATCCCACACGTGCGATCCTTTGCCTTTTACAATGTATTTAGGGGCTACGCCATTGGTAAACTGGCCGGGGCCTTTTGCCAGGGTTTGTGTAACGGGTTTTTGTACTTTTAAAGCTCGCTGATATAGACTGTCAGACTGGCTGATGTCAGGAAAATTATTTTCGAGTGCTATTTTATTAGCCATAATGCTGTTTTTTATTCTGAAAATTCAGGTGTTAAAATGTCTGGTTGGTGGTGGGCAGTTTGGTAGCCCAAAATCTGCTCGGCAATTTGCTTGCCTGTAAAGCCTTCGTGCTGTAAAACATCGGGCAGTAATGCCGGCCTGAACCATTTATCGTTCAGGGCGATGGGCAGCACTTTTGCGGTGGTTTGGTGTTTTAATAATACTTCGGCCAAAATGCTGTACAGGCCGCCGGTTACAAAATGATCTTCGAGCGTTACAACCAGGCTGCTTTGGGCGCAGGCTTGTAGTATAGCTTGCTCATCAACAGGTTTAAGGCTGCGCATATTTACCAGGCCTACAGAAAGGCCTTCGCTGCGCAGAATATCAACTGCAATAAGCGCCTGCTCAAACAATAGGCCGTAGGTTAATATGGTTACATCATTGCCTTCGCTTATTACTTCGGCTTTGCCTAAAACAAAAGGCTCATGATTGTACCATGTTTTACGGGTGTTGATACGGGTATAGGCAGGGTGTTCGCTGTTCCATATTTGCGGTAGCATTTTTACAAGGTCATCCTCATCGGCCGGGGCAAATACAGTTACATTGGGGATGCCGCGCATTATCGAAATATCCTCAATAGCCTGGTGGGTGGGACCATTTCCATCAGATAAAAGCCCGGGAATAAAACCGCTCAGCTTAACCGGAAGGTTAGGAATGCCCAAATCGGTACGTACAAATTCAAAGGCACGCATGGTTAAAAATGCCGCAAGGGCATGTACCACCGGGATACGGCCGCGTAAGGCCAAACCCGCAGCTGCGCCTATCATGGTTTGCTCGGTAATGCCGGTATCAATAAAACGCTTGCCCAAAATGCCGGGCAGGTTACGTACCAATGCGCGGTTTTCGGCAGTCATCACAATAATCTGCTCGTTGGCAAGGGCTGTTTCTGTTAATAATTCTTCGTAGGTCATATTTATCTCACTACTAAAGTTTCTGATGTTAATAGGGTGTTTTGATTGCCGTGCAGTTCCAATAAAAGCTGGCCAATTTCATCTGCATTGAAATTACAGAACCAGCGGTCGGCGCGCTCTTCAATGCTGGGCAATCCTTTGCCGCGTACGGTGTCGGCAATCACTACATTGAGTTTTCCTTCTTCAAAAGGATAGGCGCTGAAAGCGTGGTGCAAATCAATAAAGTTATGCCCGTCTATACGTTTTACAGCAGCGCCAAAGGCCCGGAATTTATCGGCAAGCGGCTCCAGCGGAATCAGGTCTTCGGTGCGTACATTGGCCTGGAATTGGTTACGGTCGACCACGAAAATTAAATTATCCAGTTTGTAGGCATTGGCTACCAATACAGCCTCCCAGCAGGTGCCTTCATTTAATTCACCATCGCCTAAAATGCATACTACCTTGTTATTGCCACCACTTATTTTAAGATCAAGTGCCACGCCGATAGCTACGGAAGGCAAATGACCTAACGAACCGGAATGAAACTCAATACCCGGAATATGCGTATTGGGGTGCCAGTAAATATGATCGTTAATAGACAGGTGATTTTTAAGCCGGTCTTTATCCAACAAACCCAGCTCGGCAAAGGTGCCATGCAGGGCAGGCACATCATGCCCTTTGGAAAGGAACAGGTAGTCCCTGTCGGGATGGTCAAGATTATCTTTGTTGATATTTAAAAAACGGGTATATAAGTAAACTATCAAATCAACCGCCGATAACGATGCTCCAGTAAAGCAGCCGCCATCTGTAGACATGCGTACAATGTGTTCGCGTACGTTTAAGGCGATAGCCGTTAACTCCTGCTGGTTGATGTTTGGGGTGTTATGCTTCACTTTGTTCAAATTGTTGTGAGTTTTCTTTCGGTGCTTTTTTGGTTTGATCGGGCAAAATGGTTTGCAGCTCATCCAGGTGATGGCGGTACCAGTTTACGCCGGCGTACTGTGTGTTGATCTGCATTATTTCGGGCTTGCGGTTAAGCAGGTTAAGGATATCCTGGCAGGAAAACTGGTGGCAGATAGGGTATAACTCGCTGTATACTTTTTCGATAAAGTAATAATCCTCAGGGTAATCAATAGTAAACCTGTGCGACATGGAGTAATCCAAACCTGTTTTCCGGCTTACATTGCCGATGCTAAAAATGAGCGGGTTTTCCCAGATGTATGGCGTGGTATGCTCCAGTTCAAGCGGGCGGCCGGCGTTTTCCCATGCTTGTTTAAGGCAGGCCATGGTCATTACCTCTACATCGTTACCATCGGGCCAGGTGGCCGGGTGCAGGTTGCTTACATAATCGTATTTGCCACGGTTAGCAAAAAAATATTCCAGTACCTGGTCTATAATACGTGGGTCTATCAGCGGGCAATCAGATGGGATCTTTAACACAATGTCGGCTTTAAACCGGCGTGCGGCCTGGTAGTGCCTATCCAGTAAATTGCCCAGGCTGCCGCGATAGCTGGGTATATTCATCTCCAAAGCTTCCTTCACAATGATATCGTCCTCCTCATTCTCGGATGTGGCGATGATGATGTCGGCTTTATGCTGCATCATTTGCAGCCGCTCAATCATGCGAGCCAAAAGGCTTTTGCCCAATATGGGCAGCATTACTTTGCCCGGCAAACGGCTTGATGCCATGCGGGCCTGCACTATGATTACAATTTTTTCTGTCATGGTATTTATATTTATTACCAGTTTGCTATTAGTTGGTTGGTTAACTCCTGCTGCCGCCCGCTAACCAGGTGTTTATAGATGGCCAGCTGCGGATCAAAACTCTTTTTATTCCCTTTGTGGTTTAAGTATTCGCGGCAAAGCGCGGCAATTGTTTCGGCCGATGTTCCTTCGTTTTGCAACGGCGCAAGCTCCTGCAGTTCATTAATATCAAACCAGGAGTGAACCTTTTTGCCCAGCGCTATACCTGTATATACTACCGTGGAATACTGGGTTATCAATTCGCAGCAATTGGCTATCATATGGGCGGTATTACCCTCTTTATAGATCATGGCATCTGCCGGCGCATGTTTGCGGATCTCACTTTCGGCCCTGGCAAAATTCTCGTTAGGATGAAGTTTGAAAAGCAGCGGCCTGCCTGCCGCTATTTTAACAGCATTTTTGATAAATGCTACCCTGTTCTCTATCCGGAAGGTTTCGCGCATATCGGATGTAGCCACCATCACATAATCGTGGTGCGGGAAATCATTATTTAAATGTTGCTGCTGGTTGTCATAGTTGGGCATGCCGGTTACAACTATCTTGTTAACATCGGTGCCTTTGTTGGCAAACTGCTGCTTATATCCTTCAGATGCTGCGCAATAAACATCGCATATATTTGCTGCCCCGTTTAGTGATGTATTGCCGCACATGGTTGATGGCAACCGCAGGGTACGTACAATTTTGCTCCAGGTGGTATAGCGGTCTATCATACCCTCCTGCACCCATATGGTTTTAAATTTACGCATACGCCTGGGCACAATCATATCGGTGCAATACACTACCAGGTCGTATTGGTTTTTTTTGGCCATAAAATCAACCTGTAATGCGTTTTGATATAAATACCTTTCAGATTTTAACCTGAATTTGCGCGATAACACTGTGCCGTTAAAAATGGGAGTTTTGGCGAGCAGATAGTTTAAGAGTGTATTATCTGTAAATAGCTGGCTAAACCAGCAATCAAATTCGGGCAACTCATTTGCAATCTGGTGCATCTGGGTTGTTTGGTTAATTGAACCAGTAATGAATAATATTTTCTTCATTCCTTTACTTTCAATTAAAGGGTGTAAGTTAAATTCAAGGGTTGAATGCTTTACTTGTTATTTTAATTATAAAGCCTGGCTGATGCCTTGCTTTATAATTTGTTAAAAGTAATTGCGCTACTTTTAGATAAAGCGAAGCCAGCGTTATGAAATTATTAAGAGGTGGTTTTTGGGAAAAGAATTTATTAACAATGAAGGTGAAAGTCAAGAAATTAGAGTCAAGAATCAAGAAAGAAAAAAAGAAAAGGCTTATTGCAGTAAGCTTTAATGAAGAAATGACTTATAAACCAATGGTATTTATCTTAAATCTTGATTCTTAACTCTTAACTCTTTTTCTCAATCAACTTTTGCATAGCTTTTGGGGCCTGTTTGCAAAAAGTTTTTAAGTTCAACCAGTCTATCGGTATTAATCAGGTCTACGCCGCAGTTTAGTAATTCGCGCCATACCACCTCGTTCTCGGGCGAGGCCCAAAGCCTTACTTTTTTGCCAAACTTGTGGGCCAGCAGCACGTACATACGCAGGCGCTGCCTTTCAAAGGGCGAAAAATCGCCTTTGCCGTCCCATTTTAATAAATGCGAGTATTTGCAGCTTGCAGTTTGGTATAAATTTCTTGAAACGGTATCCTGCCTTATTTGCATCAGGTCTTCATCAACGAAAGCCAGCCGGCTGTTTTGAGCTTTAATCAACCCGTAAGGGCGGTGGCCGGTAATAACAACGGTTACCTGCCGCTGGGTGTAAACGCCGTTTTCGTAACCCGAGAGGATTGGCTTGTACTTTTCAAGTAACAGCTGTAATGCTTCGTAGGTTTTGGCGCCATCTGATTTTATGTCGATCATCAGCGTTAGCGGATAGGTTGGGCATTTGATCTCTTTATTGGTGCCGTTGATGCATTCCATCAGCGGGGCCAGGTACAAGCGCTCCAGGGTTCTTTGTTTTTTTAAAAAAGGAAAGATATGCGCTACAATGAGTTTATTGTTCCTTAAGTATACGTCGGCTTCAATGTTTGTAAAACCGTTATCCAAAGCATCGTACAAAGGCCGTTTATGCCAGTAATCATTGTGGGCAAAGCCGTTGGAGATGGTGGGGATTTGGGGGTAGGCGTTATGGCCGATAAATATCAGCAGGCTCAGGAACAATAACTTAAGGTGCTTAGGGCAAAAAATTGCTGTTCGCATCGATAATTTTTTTGTTTCCCCAAATGTACCTGTCCAATGTTGCATAAATGTTACCTTATTATGATGAAAGTTTTTTAGCGCGACAAGGGTTTGATACTGGGTATTTATACGGCAAGTAGGGATGTATTGTTATTCACGGTTAATAAATTTTCGTATTTACTTCATAAATTATTCATGGTTCCGCTTGCTTGTAATGGTGGTAAGGCTTAGTAAAAAAGCTTTTTGCTTAATACGGATTAGGTTGGATAAAGAAAAAATAACGGGCTCAGGCAACGTATTTATAAAAGTGGCAGTAATACATGTAAATGATTATTTACTAAAACCACGTCAAATGAAAGTTCTATCAAAATTAATAGCCGTTTCAATTGTTGCCTCAGCTATATTTTTTACAACAAACGCGCAGGCACAAACAGTAGCGGCTAAACAATTTACATTTAGCCTGGGGGCCGAAACAGGTTTGCCAACCGGTGTTGCCCGCCTGGGTACAAACTTTGTGCTTGGTGCAACAGGGCAGTTTCAATACGGTATTACCAATAATTTTGCGGTAACATTTGCTGCGGGCGGCTACCACTTTTTTCCGAAGAAGAACCCCACTACCGGYGAAAGRTATGGCAGCTATGGCGAAATTCCGMTTAAAATAGGYGTTAAACAATTTTTTATACCYAATGTWTAYGTTGGCGTTGAAGGCGGTTTAGCATGGGAAAAATTAGAAGATGGACAGGGATGGGCGCCGTTTCACAGGCGCGACCTGGCCGGACGAGTAGGGTACGCAAACAAGCACTGGGACCTGAGTGCGCGGTATGAGGATTTTTACATGAAGGATTATCACACAGGCCTGGTGGCTTTGCGTTTAGCTTATGGCTTTGGGTTGTAAGCTAAAAGCTTAAGGCTTAAAGCAGAAAGCTAAGCTAAAGGGGAGCGATGATTTTGTCGCTCCCCTTTTTTAGTGCGGATATTTAAAGTTTCTCTATCTCTTCAATCGGGAGTTTAGTTGTTCTTGCTAAAAATTCATTAGCTAAGCCTTCCTTTTTTAATTCACGGGCAATATCTAAGGCCTTTTTATATTCACCTTTCTCTATACCTTTCTCCTCGCCCCTGGCCTCAGCGGTCGATACTGCATAGTCCAGCACATTTTTATTATCCCATTTGTATTTTAAGCTGCTATCGTACATCGTTTTTTCCTCCTTTGTCAGGTTTATATATTCTGCAATGCTGAATAATTTTTCAAATATTGGTTTCCGAAGATAAACCGGGATTTTTTCCATATGGCTCAAGTCTTTTAAAACATGTAGCCATCTATCCAAATCGGTCTCGAGTTCGGTTTCCGTTTTAACAAATTTAGCTAATTCTATATAAGTATAACCCAGTTTATCGTAAAAAATTTCACCCGTATCCCTGTTACAAAGGCAAATATCGTGCAGGTATGTATTTTCTGGCGTGTCGTCTAAAGTGAAATCTTCCAACAGGGCAATAAAATATACTTCGGCAATGTTGTAGCCCCAGACGTTACGCTTACCCTTGGGTGCCTGGTCGCTTATTAGCCGACTGGTATAAAACAAAGCCCGTTCTTTAAAATATCCTTGTTTGGCCCGCTGAATCTCAATCAGAAATTGTTCACCCCTGTCGCCGGTACAAAGCAGGTCGAATATGGCCGAGCCTTCGTCCTTTAAATCACCATGGTGCTCATTTTTATTGTACACTAAATCAACAATATGCTTCCTTCCTCTGAATACTTCATTTAAAAAAGCGATTAGCAAATCTTTATTGGGCTCACTGCCGAAGATTTTTTTAAAGGCGAAGTCAACTAAAGGATCGATGTATCTCCCAGGAATAGGCGGGTTATTGTTTGGCATAGTCAAATATAAAAGTTTATTCCTTATTCAACTCCGCAACAAATATAGCCGGTACAAAACAAAAGCGCCACGCTATAATATAACGTGGCGCTTTTGCTGTGTACTTGCTATTTAGCCCTTAGCAACAGGCACCGTTAAACTAATGGTTAGTTCATCCGGCGATCCGTTGCGGGTGATATTAAAATCCTTTGGCTTTACTTTAAAGCTGCCTTTAAAAAGGCCTTCGTTTCCTTTATCATCAAAAGTAAAATGAATGGTAACTGGTTTGGTAACGCCCTTCATATTCAGATTACCTACAGCCTGGTACGCGTTGCCGCTTTTGCTAACTGCGGTTGAGGTAAAGGTGATGGTGGGATGATTGTCGGCATCCAGGGCGTCTTTGGCGTGGTTGTTTTTGATAAAGAAGCCGGTAGCAATACTTTCCACATCAATAGATGCCGAAATTTTTGATTGCCCCGGATCGGCCTTATCAAATTGGATATTGGCTTTCAGCGTTTCAAATTTGCCGCTGATACGGCCACCTGCAAAGGTAACTTCATAAGGGCTTTTAACTTTATAAGTAACAAGCGACAGGGCAAATGCCGAAAGGCTGATGACCAGCAGGATGATTAACGAATACGTGATCTTTTTCATAGTATAGTTTTTTCGGTTATCTATAGCCCCGTGTTGTTTCAGGGCCTTTATATGAAAACGAACACGTTGGTTAAGAGGTTGCCTGTAAAACCAAAGTTMATACATAATAAAAAAGGGCAGGTGATTTTTATCTGCCCTTTGGTATACTTAAGCGATGGTATTTTATTTAAAATGATAGCCCACTTTTACAGCCAGCACATCATCAATATTGTAATTGCTGTAGTTATCATACTTAACACCTATATCAATACCGTTTCTGAATTTAAAACCCATTGATGGAGTGTACATAAATGAGGTAACGCTACCCGTTGTAAATGCTACACCTGCTTCTCCTCCAAGGTAAAATAGGTCGCCTAAATATACGCGCAGGCCGGCTTTTACAGGTACTATGTTACTTTGGGTTTCATAAATATGGCCTATTGACGGGTATAATGAGCTAACAGTGCTAAAATATTGTTGTTTGTGAGAGGCATGCGCGTAGCCAACAGAAAAAGTAGCTTCAACGTTACTGCTTATGGCTTTGCTTACATTACCTTCTATCCCAAACACATACCCTTCAAACGCGCTGGTAGTTACGCCCTGACTCAAACTTACGCCCCATTGAAGGCCGGCAGCTGGTTCTATGCTGCGTTTATGTGGGGCAACTGTTCGGGCGCCAAAGCCATAGGCCAGTCGTAAGGCAATATCTTTAGTTGCCCTGTCGCGTGTATAGTCTTCATATTTTATGYTGATATCCATCCCGTTTTTAAAGGCCAACCCAACGGACGGCGACCACAGGAACGATRTTCCCCATTGTTCAAAGGCAAAGCCTGCGCCAGCCTCGCCGCCCAGGTAAAGGTTATCGCCCACAAAATACTTAAGCCCCAATTTTACAGGGATAACATTGTATGGGCTGCCGTATTGATTGTAAGATGCAAAGTGGTCTTTCTCGAAAAAATGGGTAAAGCCAGTGGCTATTGTTCCGGAAATGTGCTCGTTAAAATTCTTTTGTACACGAATATCGCCGCCAAGTGCATATTTAAATGCAACGCTGGTGGCAATGCCTGAGTTTATACCAAAACCTATGCGCAAGCTGTTTTCGGTTTGAGCGTGGGTTATGCCGGATAAAAATAAAAAAATGGTTAGGAATGAAAATAGGTGTTTCATGTTTTAATTATTTATAGATAAAAAGGAAAAGAGGTTAATAAGCAGGCAGAAATTTTAATGCTTTTTTGAGGGTTAGCAAGCCGAGCCCGAAAGCTACCCAGGCGGCCACCTGCTGGTTTTTAAGCAAGTATGATGTGTATATGATCACCAGGAAGATACTGCAGATACTTAACAGTATTAACTTAAGCAAACGGGCATCGTTATCAGTTAAAGGGGCAGATGTTTGAAGCTGTTTAGCTTTAATAACTAAGCCTTTGAGCAGGGCCAGCGCAAAAAGCAAAGCCAGGCCCAGCGCTCTCGGAAATGCATAGCACATAAGCAGGCTATATACAATGATGAGTACACCGGCAATTAAAAATAGCAGCAGTAAAACAATGGTGGTTTCGCAAATTCGTTGCATTATTGTCTGTTTTTGGGGATGTGACAACAATGGGCAGGTTTACCCCTACGGTAGTGGGTAATTTTATTTAGCCTCACCCAAACCCTCTCCAAGGGAGAGGGTTTTTGATTTGCATGATGTTACTATTAAAGGTTTAAGATTTTGTAGCCGTTAAGCTAATCAGACTCCTATTGTTTGAAATGCGTTTGGCAACGGAAATTTCATTTGCTTAGCTTAATGCGATAGCCCAGGCGCAGGGCAAATTGTTTAAAAATATAGCTGTAATTATCAAACTTAACCCCGGTTTCCAGGCCGTTTTTAAAACTAAAACCGGCAGAAACACCATACAGTGAACTTCGGTAGGGTCCATCAACCAAATTACGACCGGGTATAATAATATTGGGGTCATGGTAGGTGTTAAATAAACCAAAAGCCTGGCCCAATTCGCAGCCTATATAAAACGGGCCGCCGGTTTTTAAGCGTACCCCAACTTTTGCCGGTATAAATTGCCGCGGCGATGAAGTACCTGGCAATTTAACCTGGTGTGTAGCATCCACTGTTTCGTAATAATAATCGTTATGGACCGTAAAATAGGTGTACCCGGCAGATAACGTACCGGTAAGGTGGCTGCCCAGGTCGCGCATCGCCATCAGTTCGGTACCGTGAACAAAGCCGCCGTAGGGGTTATCCCAGCCTACACCGGTTGTAACCGCCGCCCCAAGGTACCAGGCGTTTGAATCGTCAACTACTTTTTTGGCGGGTTTAAAAACCGAATTAAATGCCAACCCCGCTTCCCAGCCCAGCCAGCTCCTTACCTGGTGGCCATATGTGTAGCTTGGATAGGATGGGGCATGTACCGGATTTTTATATCCCGGTATCGAAAATGAATTACTATAATTATAGCTGTTAAAAACCGGACCAGCCATGATGCTGACGTGTTTGGATAGCTGCACGTTTAACAGCAGTTTAGCCTGTATCAGCCTATCGTCCCAGCTGCCTGCGTTGGCTATCAGGTAATGTGTCTCGGCAGATACAAACACGTTATTGCTTAACATAAAATCGTGCCCGATACCCAGGCCAAAAGCATAAAGCTTATTACCTGGTGATATATTTGCACCTAAGGAGAATTTGCTGTAAAAGCTATGCGTACCGGTTGTTAGCGACGTGTTGGTGTTCATCAGGTCGCTTGTTGATAATCCTATTTTGTAAAAGCCGTTGCCTATAATATTCACTAAACCTATGCTTGCCCCCTGCGAGGTATCGGCAGTGTTAACCAGCCCAATTTGTAGCCCCTTTAGTTTACGGGCGCTATTGTTAAATAGCGAGAACTGTACACCCGCAACATCGCTTTCGGCTTTATTAACAAAAAACGCCAGCTGCGCGCCTTTTACCGTGTCTAAAGCCTGGTTATTGATGCCGGCAAACTGCAAGCCGGTTACCGTGCCGCCTACAAGGTTAAACACACTTGCCAATTGCAGATACCGCGAATTCATTTTATTGATGTTGAATAAACCGGCTACTTCAATACCGTTTACACCTGCCGTATAACCGCCAATAAGGTTTACCGAAAAATTATTAACTACCTGCGAACTAAACATGCCATGCGAGCTTAACCCGGGTGTAAGGGATACCTGGAAGGGCCGGGTAGCAAAAAAATCAGGGATGTTTAAKCTTTGGATGCGCTGCCTTGCCGAGATTAAAAAGCGCCCCATACCAGTTTTTTCAACCTGGCGGCGTTTACCGGCTTTGTCGTAGTTTTCCTTTAGCGCCCGAGTGCTTATGGATACGCTTTGTAAAAAATTAATGGAGGTGTCTTTATAATCAAGCTTGCTGGCTGTAAGGCTGATTTGCTGTGGGTTATCGGCCCTGAATTTGAGCCGGAAATAACCATGTTCATCGGTGAGTGCCGAAACCAGTAGTTGCTTAAGGTAAACCGATGCATTCATCAATCGTTCGCCGGTGTGCTCGTTAACAACTAAGCCACTGATGCTATAAGAGTTATAATCATTGGTTATATCGATATTAGCGAGTGCAAGTCGGGGCACAGGTTTGGTTAAAATGATATAGTCATTGTATTCGGCTACCTGGTATTTATCCTTAAAAAGTAAACCAAGTATCACCGCGATTTTTTGATCTGTCGCGTTAATGGTAACCAGGCTATCCTGCGGTAACAATTTAGCGTCATATGAAAAATAACAATTCCCTTTTTTTTCTATTTGCTTTAGTACCTCGCCAAGGGGCGCCTGGTTAAAGTTGACAGATACCTGGCGGTTAAGCAGGCTTTGCGCGTGCGCATTATTAAAAAGGAAGGGCAGTATGAGCAGCGCCGAAATAATTATCAGTTTGCGGGTATCTATAGTTTGCAGGTAGGTAATGATCATTAAAAAACAAAAGTTTATTTAAGTACGATCTGATTTTGTTTCCTTTCAACTTCGAGGTTGAACGTTAGGCTAAGCAAATGCAGGACTTCGTTGAGCGACCGATTGGTTTTTAAAACAGCAACTATTCTTTTGTCGTTTAAATCTTTACGGCCTATTACAATGTGGCAGTCATAGGCTTCATTTAATACTTTAACCAGTTTAGATAGTGGTACATTGTTGGCTACAAACTCCCTGCTATAGTAATAATTATACAGGTTGTCATTGTTGCTTTGTTTTAGTAAAATAGCGCTGCCTTTTTGCACCGATACCATTTCGCCTGGTTTAAGTGAAACCGTTTTGCCATTCAGGCTCACCTGCACTATCCCGGTTTCAACAATCACTTCAATATTGCCATTTTTAAAATTCACATTAAAAGATGTTCCCACCACCCTGATTGTAGCTTTACCGGCTGTAATAATAAAAGGTTTGGCTTTATCGGGCGCTACTTTAAAAAACGCCTCGCCTTTAATTAACTCAACATCGCGTTGTTTGCCGTTAAAGCTTTTTGGATAGCTCAGTAACGCATATTTATTTAAGGTGATGTAGGAGCCATCGGACAAGGTATCTGTTTTAACCGCCGTCCGCGTTTCAAATTGCACCTGCGGGTTTGCAAACCGGTTGAAATATAACCATGCGCATCCTGCAAAAAACAGTATCGCCGCGGCCATTTTAAGCCAGCGGTAGTTGCTCCGCATGTTTACCACTTGTTGTGCGTTTTTTTGCTCCGCGGCCCTTTGTTTTACTTTTTGCAGGGATGCCTGCGCATCAATGCCTGTATCGGCCTTAAAGTTTTTGCTGCTGTCCCATATCAGCCTGAATTGCTCAAACCGGCGTTCGTTGGCAGCATCGGCGGCGCGCCATTCGGTTACCAGCCGGGCTTGTTCGGCGGTTACTTCATCCAGCAGGTAGCTTATCAGTAATTCGTCATTCACTTGTATCGGTGTTTTCATGACAGTATTTTAATTAATATCCATATCATCAGCGGCAGGTAATCTGCCAGTTGTAACCTTAACCGTTTTAGCGCTTTGCCCATCTGGTTATCTACTGTTTTTATGCTGATGCCCAGCTGCGATGCTATCTGGGCATATTTCAAGTCTTCAAACCGGCTCAACTGAAAAATAGTGCGGCATTGCTCGGGTAAATCATTAATCGCCCTTTTTAGCTGCTGCTCAAACTCACGGAACTGCAGCTGGTTCAGCGGGCTTTCGGTATGTTTATCCATCTCATAATAAGTGTGCGACTGGTATTTTTGCTGTACCTTGTGGTGCTTAAAATAATTCATACACTCGTTATATACCGACCGGTACAAATAAGCTTTAAGCGAAGTGTGGATAGCGACTGGCTCCGGCCGTTCAAGAATTTTTAAAAATACATCCTGGATCATTTCATCGGCTAATGCCGTGTCATCAAGCATAGTAAACGCATAGTGGTGCAGCGCGGCATAATGCTCCAGGTAAACACGGTCAAAGTCTTCTCCATCTGCATTTAATTGCAGTTTATAAGGTATATGTGTTTGTTCTGTATCCAACTGACAGGGTTAAAAGTACTACTTTAAACAATAATCTGTTTTGCAGACAACAAGATGAGTGTTTACCCCTATGGCGGATTGAAAAAAAATATAAGGTTAATGAAAGGTAAGTACCCTCCGACTATTTTTCTACAGCTTGTCAGTCCTCATCTTGTTCATCTTCACTTTCGGCATATTGCCAATTTTCATCAATGCTGCTTCTCCATGCGCTCCAGCCATATTGTAAGTGGTATATATCGTTGATAGTCGGATCAAGTTTGGTAATCTCTTCAAGGCAAACCAGCAGTGAATCTGTTATATCAGGATGATCGCCGGTATGAAACTGCCAGTCGCCGTCTTCGTTATGATAAACGTATAATATCGGCTCGCCCTCAAATGCCTGTTTTGTAGTATATACGCCCAGGTTTTTTTCCTCATAAAATTTAAAACCGGAATCCCTGTCTAAAAGCGGCTGTTTGAATTTCCAGGCCGGATTAAAAGCTTCATCCCAGGGGAATAGCTGCTGTTTATCGGGCCAAACTAATTGCAAAACGGGGTAATCATGGCTATAACCGTAAAACCAGCTTGCATAACCGAGGTAATTGGGGTAGAAGGCTTTATCAACCTGTACAAACTGAACATCGTAATTATCAATAACTTCAGCATATGGCTTAGCGGGTGCTATTGTTTCGCCTGCTTTAACCATATCTCTGATGTCGTTTATAAGATTTGTCATTACATTGATTTGCAAACCAAAGCAAATAATTTCGGGGTGGCCGAAATTTTTGTATAAACCTATTGAATAAGCAAAAGCCGGCAAATAATTATCTGCTTCAAAAAGGGCAATACTACAACCGAATTGTTCTACATCATCAATTATTTCCCGCTCGGCTTTCGAATTATGGTCGCTGTGGTCCTGGCTCATCGCTTGCTATTGCTTTTTTTGAGAAATATACAAAGATTACCCTGAATCATTAACCGTAAGTATTGGCCGGAAAATTTAACGCCCGCATTATCAATCACTTTGTTATATTTGCCGCAGATTAAATCAATCTGTCAACACTTTGAGCCATGTAATCTCATTAGCATAAAAAATGTTTAATGATCTTCCCCCATACCCGCGGGGAGGAAACAGATTTACTATTTCCATTTCTTAAATTTTACAACATGGCTATTTCACAAAAATATGGTCGTACGTATCATTACCCGTTTTCGCCCGGCACTACCAGCGACGACAGGATACAGCACGACTACTGGGCGCATCTGCAGCAGATACCCCAATTAATACATACCGAAAAACTGGATGGCGAAAATAATTGCCTGTCGAAATATGGTGTTTTTGCGCGCTCACATGCCGCGCCAACGGTTTCGCCGTGGACAGAAAGTATCCGCCGCTTTTGGCAATTGATTAAAAACGACCTGGGCGACCTGGAGATTTTTTTAGAGAACCTTTACGCGGTACATTCCATCGAATACCATAACCTGGACAACCATTTTTATGTATTCGGCATCCGCGAGCATGACCGCTGGTTAAGTTGGGACGAAACCCGGTTTTATGCCGCAATGATAGGCTTGCCAACCGTGCCCGAGCTTGCCGTTATAACAACACCGGCAAGCCAGCAGGTTTTTGAAAAAGATGTACTGGCTTTAACCGCGGGCAGGGGCACACTGGAACCGCACGATATTACTACCGGCGCGCCAACAACCATTGAGGGCATTGTTACCCGTAACGCCAACGGCTATGCTGTTGACGATTTTGCCCATAATGTATTTAAATACGTACGCAAAGGGCACGTTAAAACTGACGAACACTGGACGCGCAGCTGGAAACGCGCCCGCTTAAAAAATGAAGGAGGTACCTATGTGGGCCATTAATGAACATAAAGACTGGGACAGCCTGGCAACCCGTTTTGAATGGGTAAGCAGGATGGAAGGCGTGCAGCAAGATCCCATTTACCATGCGGAAGGTGACGTGGCTATCCACACGCAAATGGTGCTGGCGGCTTTGATTGCCCAAGCTGCATATCAGCAACTGCCTGCACAGGAGCAGGAGATATTATGGGCTGCCGCATTGCTGCACGATGTTGAAAAATACAGCACCACGGTGGTTGAGCCGGATGGGCGTATTACATCAAACGGCCATGCGCGTAAAGGCGCCATGACGGCCAGGCAAATTTTGTACAGAGATGTACCCGCCCCGTTTGCCATTAGGGAGCAGGTAGTGGGTTTGGTGAGGTACCACGGCCTGCCGCTTTGGGTATTTGAGAAACCCGACCCGGCAAAGGCTTTAATTATGGCCAGCATGGAGGTTAATACCGAATGGCTTGCTTTATTGGCGCGTGCCGATGTATTGGGGCGTACCTGTGCCGACCACGAGGAAATGCTTTTTAAAGTTGACTGCTTTGAAGCCTTTTGCCGCGAGCAGAACTGCTGGGGAACTGCACGTAATTTTGTCAATGACGATGCCATGATGTACTACCTGCAGCATGACGATGCATACGCAGAATATGTGCCTTTTGAGCTGGCTGCCTTTGAAGTAATATTGATGAGTGGCTTGCCGGGCGCCGGTAAAAACACGTTTATCAAAAAACATTACCCGGATATGCCGGTGGTGTGTTTAGACGATATCAGGTCGGCGCGGGGAATTTCGCCAACAGATAAGTCTGGTAATGGCCAGGTAGTACAGGAGGCTAAGGAGCTGGCCAGGATTTACCTGCGTAAGCAAACCGGTTTTATATGGAATGCCACCAACACCACCCGGCAGATGCGGAAGCAACTGGTTGATTTGTTTACCGCCTATAAAGCCAGGGTGAAGATAGTTTATGTAGAGGTGCCCTATACCCACCTGCACCGCCAAAACAAAAGCCGCGAGGCTGCCGTGCCAGATGCCGTACTGGATAGGTTGATTGTTAAGCTGGAAGTACCCGCGCTTTGGGAAGCCCACCAGGTTGAATATAATTCCGTCCCTTTTTAATTAAAGGGGCGGGGTTTGGGTATTTGGATAATCGGATATCGGCTCAAATGGCACTATTTTTTCGGATGTAAGCTTTTTTAAAAGTTTATCGGCATACTTATGCGCGTAGCTTTCTTTCTGGTTTTTGGTTATTTTGTGATATAGGTCATTGCGTTTGCTCCATACTTCGTAATCTTCCTCGTCATTTCCGGGGCGCTCAACTATTTCTAAATAGTGTACGTAATGCCCAAATTCATGTGGCAGGGTGCGGTACAATTGGGTGTTTCTAACATTCCCTATGTCTAAGATAGCTGTGTAGTTTGTTTTGCCTTCTAAAAACAGGTGGCCATCTGCTTTCAGGCGATCGAGTTCCCGCCGATCATCTGAGGTTAAACTCTTACTCCAGGTGATTTTCTTTCCGCAATTAGCAGCTTCAATTATGATTGCAGGATGATAGTCGCCCTCAAATTCATACGAGTAAATTAGCCTGCCCCATACCGGTGAAATTATTTCTTCTTTCTTTTTAGGCTGCCTGAATATGATCAGCCTTAAATTGCCATAATCAACCACTGGTATTTGGGCCACAATTTTTTCAATGTCGGCAATGGAGCATGCATGTTGGCATAATCCTCTTGTCGTCTCAACCACAAAAATAAATTCGTGCCCATTTTATTAACCTAGTCACTTTGGTATAGGTATCCAGCCGTTCAAAAAAGCTTTTTGATATAGAGCACGGGTAGGGAATTTTTAATTTATTGTTACTACCATACCCTTGTTTTGGGGTGCCTATATTTCTGTTTCTTCGGATGGGGTTAAACATTGGTGCTTCATCAGTTTTTTACTTAACTTCCAAATTGTGTTAAGTGGTGGTCAACGTGTTTATAAAACATGTTATTCCATTCCTCAATTTTTAAAGGCCCAAAAGAATGCGAAATTTTTCCGTCGAACTCCTGTTCGCCAAGTTGCTGTGTTTTTTGGATGTAGCCAATAAGCCTGGTTTTTTCGGTCTCAAAATCCCTTTCGGTAGTGATGATGAAGGCAGGGGCAGTAGGGCCGTTATGTTTGTAAGGTGCTTCGCTTACTACTTTGTTTTTTACCAGCAGTTTCAGGATCAGCTTCATAAAACCATTGGGTTTGGGGTGTTTTTCCGGTTCGTAAACCATTTCGTACGATACACAACAATGTGCAAGCATTTGCGATACATTCATTTTACCCCATTGCGGAGTGGTGCCTGGCGTAAGGGTATTAATCCTTTGGATAATACCATCAGCAACGGGCTGCGAAAAAATATTGGGTAAGGCCATAATGGTTGTTTTATGTTGATTTAACGAATTTTAAGCTATGACGATGCTGTAACTCAATATAGGACAAAAGGTAAAACATTTTTTCTATTATCCTGTAATTTGATTACCAGTACTTTTTATCCATCAACCAGGCAGCCAGGTCTTTATTATAGTTAAAGAATGATGAGGGCGGAAGCTTGTTGGCATTGAGAATAATAAGCGGCACATTAATTTCATAAACCGAGCCATGGCTGCGGTAAGTTGCCGGCAAATCTTCAGTAGCATGGTTTTCCAGATCGCCAAAAACAGTAGTGGAATCACCTAAAACTATAAGGTCGCCGATGCGGTTAGGCGGCAGGTGATACTGTTTAGCTGCTTCGACACGGGTTAGTACCTTTTGTACTCCTTTTAATTGATATAGCGCCGTTTTTACCGTTTGTAAATCGTTGGCGTTATTCAGGTAAACATACGATGCCCCGCCAAAGCCACGATGATGCTTAAAGTATTTATCCTTTTCGGGGCTTAGCGCTAATTTTATGCCGACCTGCTGTTCAAGCAGCGCTTTTTGAATATCGATACACCGGCTTTTATGGTTTACATCATGATCGGCCGTGATCAGGATGGTGGCATCCGGCGCTGCCTCATTAATTTGGCGGATATAGTTATCTATATTTTGCAGGTGTTTGATGGAGTTGCTGTCCGTTGGTGCCCAGGTATGCATTGGATAATCGGTGGTGTGGATGTAAATGCAGCCAATATCCTTACGTTTTTTTAACAGGTAGATGGCCGCCTTCATCGACCAATAGTTTACCCCGGCGCTGTAAATGCTATCGGGTTTTCCAATTTTGTTTGTCCATGAAGTATCAGCAGTTTCGGGTGAAACTACGATGTCGGTGCCCTCAGAAAGCAGGGTGGTGCTTTTCTTTTTGCTCGATATCAGCGCCGATTTAATATGATATTTTTTAAGCTTTTGGAAAATAGTAGGGGCAAGTACCAGGTGTTTATCTTCCATAAATTCCTCCTGGCCTTTATCGTTCAAAAAAAAGTTGCCGCTTATGCCGTTAACTTCCGGAAAAGTGCTGGTACATATGGATGTGTTGTTGGCGTTGGTAACCGTAGGCATCAACGCGCTTACCGGTTTAAAAAAGCCTTTTTGAATCATGCTTTTTAAATAAGGCATGGGTGCGTTGTTGAAATAACTCATGCCAAAACCATCAAACATAATAATAACCACCCGCTTGCCACCGTTGAATTTTACGTGTTGGGTTTGCGCGCTGGCATACAGGCATGTTAGTATGAATGCAACAACTATCAACGGGCGCTGTATAAATTTCATGGCTTTTTTTGCCCGAAATTATCAAGGAATATTTAGCTGGATTGAGTGTGCGCGTTATTTAACGGAAAGATAATGTTAGGATAATGCTAAAAAAGCTTCATTCAATTATACCCCTGCATTCACCTGTTTTCCATACTTCTCCAGCATACCAATAATTTCGGTAAGCTTCATGGGTTTGCTCAGGTAATCGTCCATGCCGGCTTGCAGGCAGGCTTCCTTGTCTTCTACCATTGCATTGGCTGTCATGGCGATAATTATTGGCTGAATGGCTACGTTTTTCCTGATGTAACGGGTTGCTTCCAGGCCGTCCATTTCGGGCATTTGGATATCCATCAGGATAACATCGTATTGCTTTGCCGCCACTGCGTCAATGGCTTCCCGGCCGTTTATAGCAATATCTGGTTGATAGCCCATTTTATTAAGTATCTGCCTGGCTACCTTTTGGTTTATCAAATTGTCTTCGGCAATCAAAATATTTAACGGGTATTTAATGGCCAGTTCTTTTGACAGTGCGTCTTTTTGAGGTTTTTGATCGGCTGCAATCGTTTTATCATTCTTTAACTGATCTATAATGTGTTTAAGCAATATGTTATGCTTGGCCGGCTTGGTTAATATTACGTTAAACAGATCAAAATCGCGTTTGGTTTGTTTATCAATGGAACTTAACAATATTAGCGGCAGGGTGGGGTGCGTGGCTTTTATTTTACGTGCCAGCTGGGCGCCATCCATCTGCGGCATATGCATATCTGTAATTACAAGCTCAATTTGGCTGTTGGTGGCTAAAATGGCTAAAGCTTCATCGCCGGAACTGGCAATTAAAGGAACAAATTTCCAATGCTTTAGCTGGTTCTCCATAATATTGCGATTGGTTGCATTGTCATCAACAACCAATACCTGTTTATTTTCCAGGTTGGCGGTATCCAGGTTAAAATTGCTTGAATTGGTTTTTATCCCAACCCTGGTTTTTATGTTAAAGCTGAACGTGGTGCCATGTGCAACCCGACTGCTTACTTTAATTTGGCCGCCCATTAAATGAATTAGTTTTTCGCTGATAACCAAACCAAGCCCTGTGCCGCCGTATTTGCGCGTTGTGCTGGAATCTACCTGCGAAAATGCCTTGAAAAGCCGCGACAATTTGTCTTCGGGTATTCCAATACCTGTGTCGCGAACGGTGAACGACAATTCAAAACCGCCATCATCTCCTGTAAGCCTGTCAACATTAATAAATATTTCGCCTTCGGTTGTAAACTTAATAGCATTGCCTACCAGGTTTATCAATACCTGCCTCAGGCGCATCGAATCGGCAATGATATGCTCTGGTACACCGGGCTCTATCTGGTAAATAAGGTCGATGTTTAGTTTTGATGCTTTATCAGCAAAAAGATCGAGTACACTTTCTACGCAATCCCGGATGTTAAAGTCATGCTCTTCCAATTCCATATTGCCCGATTCGATCTTGGAAAAATCGAGAATATCGTTGATTACCGTCAACAGGGCATCGCCCGAGTGTTTAATAGTTTCGGTGTATTCGGTCTGTTCGTCGGTAAGGTCGGTATTGGCCAGCAAGGTTGCCATTCCTATCACACCATTCATTGGTGTACGGATTTCATGGCTCATGGTAGCTAAAAATATACTTTTGGCTTTGTTGGCATTTTCAGCTTCCTCGCGGGCTTTTTCTGCCGCTTCGCGCGATCTTCTTTCTTCGATAGTAAGCTGTGTGATGCTTTCGGTGCGTTCTTTTACCTGTATTTCAAGCTGTTCTTTTTGCTGCCTTACAGCGCGCATCCGGTATTTAAAAAAGCCGTAAATTAAACCGGCAAATGCCAAAACACCAAGAGTATCAAACCACCAGGTAAGCCAGAATGGCGGTATAATAGTTATTTGAAGCGGAGTTGTTACCGGCGACCATAATCCCTGGCTATTGCGGTATTTCAGCCGTACATGGTAGGTGCCAGGTGCAAGGTTGGTATATAAAGCTGTGTTATGGTTACCAATATAATTCCATTCCTTATCAAAGCCGTCTAAATAGTAGGCGTACTGCTTTCTGTCAGTTGATGCGTAGTCAAGTGCCGCAAATTCGAAAGAAAACACGGATTGTTTATACGATAGCGTGAGGTTGCGGGTATCGGTAATATCATTTTTTAACGGCGAGGGGTCCTGCGCGTTTACCGCGATGGTAAGCGGTTTGTTAAATAATTGAAAGGAGGTGATAACCAGGGGGGCAAAGCCGGCCTTTTTAAGTACCTTTTCAGGCGAAAAAGAATTAAATCCATTAATGCCGCCAAAATAAATAGTTTTATCAGTTGTTTTTAAGGCCGAATGGGGTTTGTACTCGTCGCCCTGCAGGCCATCCTCTGTACTGTAGTTATAAAAGGTTTTATTTTCAGGATCAAATTTGGATAGCCCGCCGTTGCTGCTTATCCAGAGTTTGCCGGCATCGTCGGCCCTTATGGCATAAATGATATCGCTTGGTAAGCCGTCTTTTTTTGTAAATGTAGTAAAGTGTTTGCTTGACAGATCAAAAAGGTTGAGGCCCGATAGTGTAGCCAGCCAAAGCCGGCCTTTATTATCTTCAAAAATATCGGTTACGCCATTGTTACTTATGCTGTTCGTCTTTTCGTCGTGAACAAAGCGGGTGAACGTATTTGTCTTGCTGTTAAAAAGGTCCAACCCTCCATCTGAAGTGCCTACCCATATGTTGCCTTTTTTGTCTTCAAACATTACATAAGGCCTTGGGCTGCTAATAGATTTTGGATCGTTTACATCAAAATGATAATGGGTAAATACCTTGGTGTCGTGATCATAACAGTCTAATCCATCATTAAAGGTGGCCAGCCATGTCTTCCGGTTACGGGCATGTAAAATGTAATAAATATTGTTGCCGCCAATTCCCTGTAGTTTGGCGGCATCGTGCTTGTAATTGGTAAAAGTATTTTTTTTAGGATCAAATACGCTTAGTCCATCGCCCCAGGTACCAATCCAAAGTTTGCCATCAGCATCAGGCTTTACTGTAAGTACATAATTACCGGTTATGCTGTTTTTTCCATCGGGCGTTTGTTTATAGGCCTTAAACGTTTTAGTTACCGGGTCAAACTTGTTTATTCCGCCGCCATCAGTGCCAATCCAAATTTTATGGTCTTTATCTTCAGCCAGGTCAAGTACGTAATTATTGGACAGGCTTTCAGGGTGACTATTATGCCGGTATAAGGTAAAGCTGGAGGTTGTTTTTTTTGATAGGTTGATGCCGCCCCCAAAAGCGCCAACCCACATATTGCCCGTCCGGTCGCGGCAAATACCGTATACCGAATTACCGTTGATACTGTTGTTATCTACCTCATCGTGCTCATAAGTGCTAAATTTGCCGGTTTGTTTATCTAACACACAAAGGCCACCGTTTTCGGTGCCTATCCATAAGTTACCATCTGTATCATTGTTTAAAGCATAAACTGTATTAGATGAAATAGCGTCGGCACGGGTTTTATCCTGTATAAAACGTTTAAATATTTTATTGGCGGGGTTAAACAAAAAAAGTCCGTCGTTTTGACTGCCCAGCCAAAGACGATGGAGTTTGTCTTCAAATATGCAGCTAATAACTACGCTGTCAGGGGTTTTTGTTACCGGATCATAGTACGGTAACTGTATGAAATTGTTTGTTTTTGGATTATAAAGGTTCAATCCGCTGCCTGTTCCAATCCAGATCCGTTGTTCTGAATCTTTGTAAACCGTGCGTACATTGTTGTTGCTCAGGCTACCGGTGTCCTTATCGCTGTGCTGGTGATGTGTAAAAGTATTGCCGCTTAAATTGTAGCGGTCGAGTCCGCCGTTTTGAGTTGCAATCCAAAGGTTACCGTTATCAAAAAGCAAACGGGTAATAATATTGTCACTAATGCTTTTGGGGTTGCTGCTATCATGTGTATAACGTATAAAACAGCCTTTGCTGCGTTGGAACATATTTAAGCCGCCTTGGGTTGCTAACCACATGTTGCCGTTATTGTCTTCAACAATATCTGTTACATTATTGTTGCTTAAAGAGTTACTGTCCTTGTCATCGTATCTGTAAGTAATAAAGCGATAACCATCATACTTATTGAGACCGTTTCGGGTAGCAATCCACATAAAACCCCGGCTATCCTGAAAAATACAGTTTACATTTATTTGCGATAGCCCTTCGGCGGTGCCCACATGCAAAAATTTAAGACTTTGGTTTTGGGCGTGGCCAATAAACGGAATTAAGCTGCAGCTTAGTATTAAAGCGCAAATAATCGGTTTAAGAATACGGTACCACTTGTACATACAACGTTGCTGATACAATTTAAATGAAAAAAGTTGCCAAAAATGGAACGGTTATAATTATCGTTCTTATACGGTTACGATAGTAATTAGTTGCTGTTAAGTTAACAGATTGAGCAATAATCAAAGATATAGTATTGGCGGCAAATATAAAATGTACTGTTTTTGATGCATTTGCTTTTTTATAACAAAATCTTAGCGTAATTGAAAGTATTATCCAATGCTTTGTAATGAAKACTGTTAACAGGTAAATGAAGGCATATTTACCACACAGGCTATTTGGGGCATTAATGTTGCAACATCATTGTTGAGGTAACCGGAAGGTGAGCCTTATACTAAACACGATAATATGAAAAAAAATTTAACAAAAGCCACATTAATTCTTACCGGATTGATGGTTGGCGGTAAATTATTCGCTCAAACTGCAGATACATCTGTTGTTACTAAAGATTATATAAAGCCATTTTCAGGTGGCGACCAGATGCGTACCTGGTCAATAGGTGTACATGGCGGTTTATTAACTCCTTTTACTGTTTTTGGAAGCAATAATAAGCAAGATTTTACCCATCCGCAGGAGCAGGTTGGATATGGTGCCTATATCAAAAAACAAATTTTGCCGTCATTTGGCCTGCAGGCCGATTTTCTTCGCGGTAAAGTTAAAGGAACCAGCAGCCAGCCAGATGGTTTAGGAAACACGGTTTATTCGCAATATGAAACAAATATTAACTGGTCTGCAGCTTTAAGCGCCAACATTACACTGGCCAATATTAACTGGAGGCACGAAAAACCTTTTATTCAACCATACTTAACAGTAGGAGCGGGTACCATGAACTATACGCCCAAAATTACCCCGGTTGGTGGCCAGCAGGTTAACTTCAAAAATACAGGTAATGGGTCAATTAACGAGGTGTATATTCCTTTAGGTTTAGGGTTGAAGTTTGACCTGGCTCCGGGAGTAAACCTTGATCTTGGTTACCAGGTTAATTTTGTTAACTCCGATAATTTCGACGGCTATAAATACGGATCCGGAAACGACAGGTTCTCGTATGCCCATATCGGTTTAGAATTTGCCCTTGGGAGCAGAAAGAAACCACAGATGGCTACACATAACCCGGTAGCATCTATGCGAACAGAGTATATGTGGCAAAACGAACAGACTAAGAATGCCTTGCAACAACAAATTGACGCTGAAAAAGCTAAAAACGATGCACTTAGAAACGATTTGAATGCTACGAATGCAAATCTTGCAAAATTAACCACCGATAGTGACGGAGATGGCGTGGCAGATGTTAATGACAAATGCCCCAATACGCCCGCCGGCACAAAAGTAGATGGCTCCGGCTGTCCGTTGGCTAAACCCGAGGTTAAAGTATATGTAACCGAGGAAGATAAGAAAGTAGTTAAAGATGCTATCAAAAATCTTGAATTTGATTTAGGTAAAGCAACCATTCGTGCACACTCATTGCCAAGCCTTGATAGGGTTGCACAATTGTTGGTTGATAAAAACTTTAGTTTAAAGCTGGCCGGGCATACCGACAATACCGGTTCAAACGATTTGAATATGCGCCTGTCAAAGGATCGTGCCGAATCAATTAAAGCTTACCTGGTAAATAAGGGAGCAAATGCCTCACGTATTGAAGCTACGGGTTATGGCCAAACGCAACCAATTGCAACCAATAAAACTGCAGCAGGCCGCCAGGCTAACCGCAGGGTTGAATTTACCTTATTTTAGGATAAGGATGGTATTTTAATATAGAAAGCCTTTTGGATGTTCCGAAAGGCTTTCTTTGTTAGTGCTAATTAATTAAAGCTGTTTTTTTATATCCCATTCGTTATTATACAAGTCAAAATACATAAGGATTTACTTTAAACTCGCGAAAAATTGCCAAAATGATTGTTTGTTTTGGCTAATAATGAAAAAATATCAAAACAATGGATGTTTAATTTGTTGTTTAAGAATGAATTACAATCAACCCACCGATGTACTGATCATAGATGACGATGTAGTTAATAATTTTATTGCCGAGACTTTAATCAAAAGGGCAAGTAAACATACCAATATAACAGTTTGTTTAAACGGCCGCGATGCCATCGAAAAGCTATTAAGTATTAAGCAAGAATCGGGTAAATTGCCTGAATTTATATTCCTTGACCTGGCTATGCCGGTAATGGATGGCTGGAAGTTCCTGGATGAATATCACCGTTTAAATATTGGCGACGGCAGCAACAGCCAGATTATTATATTATCCTCTTCTATATTCAGGCACGATATAGATCGCGCTTTAAAGCACAGCGTTGTGAAGGAATATATCAGCAAGCCACTTAATATGGAGTTAATCAGGAAGGTTTTAAAGATAGATCATCATATCAATTAATTCAGTCCGGTTTATCATTTGCCTCCGAAAATAGGGGTGAATCGAAAAGCGTCTTAAATTTTCAGTGCAATAATTTGTTATAAMGCAATTAATTGTACGCCGGAATTACCGAACTTGGGTAAATTTTTGTTTACTATGAGCACGCAGCTGAAAAACTTTATCAGTAACTACGTAAAGCTGGATGACGCTGAACTGGATGATATTGCTGGCCGGTTTAAAAAAAAGCAGCTAAGTAAAAATGAGTTTCTGTTAAAGGAGGGTGATATCTGCAGTGATCTTGTTTTTGTTCAGGATGGATGTTTAAGGCTCTTTTACCTTACCGGCGATGTGGAAATATCGGTATGGTTTGCCTTTAAAAACTCATCGGCCATTGATATTTACAGTTTTATAAGTGAAAAAGCCTCTGTTTATTTTTTACAGGCCATTGAAGATAGTGAGGTGATGTATTTGCCCAAAACCGAATTGCTAAAACTATATCAAACACATCCCAAAACGCAGGAGATGATGCGCAACTTTTGGGAGGATGCCGTGCTAAATCTTATCGATAGGTTTACTGCTTTGCAAAGAGATTCGGCCGAAGAGCGTTACCTTCAGTTACTCTCAAAGCCACCATACATTCAAAAAATCCCGCAAAAGTACCTGGCGTCGTTTATAGGCGTTACGCCAACGTCGCTCAGCCGTATCCGCAAAAATATCAGGTAATTTTAGCGTATGCATCTTTTAAAGCGGCCAATAAAAGTTCAATGTTAATGGGCTTGGACAGATAATTGTCCATACCGGCGGTAAAGCAATTGTCCTTATCCTCGCTAAGTGCGTTGGCAGTGAGGGCAATTATAATGGGTTTGGCGTCATGATTTTTTCGGATAAGCCTCGTAGCTTCAAGCCCATCAATATTAGGCATCTGGATATCCATTAATATAATTTCGTAGGGATTTTGCTCCATCATTTGCAATACTTCTTTGCCATCATTTGCCAAATCGGGCTGGTATCCCAATTTGTTCAAAACGCGGATGATGAGTTTTTGGTTCATTAAGTTGTCTTCGGCAACCAGCATCTTAAAAGGATACCCCGTTGCGAATTTTTCTGATAACAAACTTGCTTTCTTTTCGGCACTCACCACCGTTTCGTTTTTTAACACTGTTTCAATAATATTGTAAAAGTGCTGTTGTTTAACAGGCTTTGTAAGTATTGATGTAAACAGGTGCGGGTGAGTTTTTTTGCTGTCGTTGCCAATAGAACTCAATAATATTACGGGACATAAAACTGGCAGGGCCTTTATCCGGGTACCCAGGGTTATACCATCCATATCCGGCATTTGCATATCGGTTATAATCAGGTCGATATGCTTTGTGTCCGATAATACCGATAAAGCCTCCTGCCCGGATGATACGGCGATAACTTCAGTTTTCCATTTTTCAAGCAGCGTTTTTAATATCCTTAAATTGGTTTCATTATCGTCAACCACCAACACTTTTTTTCCTTCGGCTATTTTACCATTGGGTATTAACATAGCCGGGGGGAATTGCGCGCAAGTGTTACAGATGATATTGAAGGTAAAAGTGCTGCCAAATGCTTTTTTGCTTTGAACGGTGATTTGGCCCCCCATTAATTTGGCCAAACGCTCGCTAATAACCAGGCCGAGCCCGCTGCCACCATATTTACGTGTTACAGATGAGTCTATCTGGTTAAATGCTTTAAATAAATTGCCAAGCTGGTCTTCAGAAATCCCGATGCCGGTATCCCTTATTGCAAATGTTAGTTTTAAAGTATCGTCATTAATAGTTTGTGAGGTTACATATACAAACACTTCGCCTTTGTGGGTGAACTTTATGGCGTTGCCCACTAGGTTTATCAAAATTTGCCGTAAGCGCAAGCCATCTGCAAAAATGTCGGACGGTACCTGGTCGTCAATTTGATAAATCAAGTCGATGCCGGACTTGGTAGTTTTTGAAGCAAACAGGTCAAATACGTCTTCAATACATTTTCTGAGGTTAAAATTATGCGGATCGAGCTCCAGGTTGCCCGATTCAATTTTTGAGAAATCAAGAATATCGTTAATAACTGTTAACAGCGATTCGCCGCTATTTAATATAGCTTCTGTATACTCCCGTTGTTCGGTATCCAGCTTCGTATCTTCAAGTAACGATGCCATGCCCAGCACACCATTCATTGGTGTGCGAATTTCATGGCTCATGGTGGCCAGGAAAGTACTTTTGGCCATGTTGGCCTTTTCGGCCTCTTCGCGGGCTTTTTGTTCCTTCTCGCGTTGCTCAATTAACTCTTCTGACTGCGACTGTAATTCTTCTGATTGTGCCTGGTATTGTTGTGCCTGTAGCTGTAACTCTTCGTTTAAGATTTTTAAATCGCTTGTTTGCCTGCTTATTTGCGTGGTACGCTCATTAACTAATTTTTCCAGTTCGTGTTTTTGCGCATCTAAAAATTTAATCCGCAGCTTGTAAATTATATATATGCCCGCCAAAATAAATATCGCCGCCAGCGTACGAAACCACCATGTTTTCCAGAATGGGGGCACAATTATTATCTTAACAGCTGTTGCATTGTTGTTCCATACGCCATCGTTATTTGATGCTTTAACTAAAAAAGTGTACGTGCCTGGGTCAAGGTTAGTGTAAGTAACGGCGTGCTTGTTTCCTATATATCTCCATTCGGGGTCAAAACCTTCCAGCTTATAAGCGTACTTGTTCTCCTGTGGAATTGTATAGTCAAGCGCCGCGAATTCAAAAGTGAATACTGATTGGAAATGCTTGAGCCCGATTTGGCCGGCAGAGAAACCATCTTGCTTTAAAGCAGGATTTACAATTGGTAAAGGAGCCGGCTTATTAAATAAATTAAAGCCTGTTATCCTTACAACCGGAACGTTGTTGTTAAAACTTAGTTTAGTTGGGTCAATTACATTGAACCCGTTTATGCTGCCAACAGCAATTCGCCCATCAGCCAGCCTGGTACCGCTTGATAAATTAAATTCCAGGCTTTTGGCCCCATTGTGTTCGCCAAAGTTCCTAAAAGTTTTATTCACCGGATCAAAACGTGTAATACCCTTTAATGTAGTAATCCATATAAAACCTTTGTTGTCGGCTGTTAGGTAATTTACTGTGTTATTTATCAATCCGTTATCTTCGGTGTATGCCGTTATTTTCTTCGTTTTAAAATCATAACAATTTAAACCACCTTCCATGGTGCCTATCCACATGTGTTCGTTATCTTCATAAAAATAACTTATCACATTACTGGTAAGCTTGCTGTTTTCAGTATTGATCCTTGAAAACTTGCTCGTAGCCGGATCGTAGATACTTACTCCGTTGGAGTAACCACCTAACCAAATATGGCCGTCACGACTTTCGTAAAGTGCTTGAATTGAATTGTCGGCTATCGAGTTGGGATCTTTTGGGTCGTTAACCCATTTTTTTATTTTTTTTGTTTTTGTATCATAAGTATTTACACCTCCCAGGTTTGTGCCCATCCAAATGTTGCCCCTGCGGTCTTCAAGCAGGGCGTAAACAGCCGTGCTGTTTATGTTTGTTGGCCCATTTCCCATCGTAAAGTGGGTGAATAGTTTTGATTTAACATCGTACCGGTCTGCACCATTGCTGTAAGTCCCCAGCCATACCGCGTCATTTGCTTTAGTCATTAAAATACACGAGGTATAATTACTTATCAGGCTGTTTTTCGCCGAACTGTCATGGGTGTAGGTAATTCCGGTGCCTGTTGCAAGGTTGAAATAAACCAAACCAGCATCTGTAGCTAAATAAAGCTGCCCCTTATTGTCAGGAGCTAAACCCCGGATAATATTTTTTGCCGATGGTGAGTTGTTAGGCGAGGACTTAAATGAGGGGAAAATATTGAGATTTTTGTCGTACTTTAAGACCCCTTCGCTTGAGGTGCCTACCCATAATGTATGTTGCTGATCGGCAAACAGAGAGTAAATGCCATCATTTGGCATGTTTTCATTTTCAGGAGACGGTTGATTTATAGGGACAAATACTTTTTTATCCACGTTTAGCAGCTGTAATGTAGTATTGGTACCAACCCAAAGTTTTCCCGCTTTATTGGCCGATAAACTATAAATAGGATTATTGCCGGTGGCGCTATAGCGATCCGCTTCGTTGGCATAGTGGGTAAAGGTAAGGCTGCTCCTGTTAAGCAAGTTCAATCCATTGTTTGTGCCTATCCAAAGGTTATGGTGTTCGTCTTCGGTAATGGCATTTATTGAATTATTGCTGATACTTTTGTTGTTTTTAGGGTCGTGAATAAATCTTTTGAAATGTCCCGTTTTTTCGTTGTATAAATTCAGGCCGCTATCGGTACCTATCCACAGCTGGCGGTAACCATCTTCGCAGATGGAATAAACAGACGCGCTGCTCAGGCTATTGGTATCTTTGCTGTTATGAATGAAGTGTTTAAATTCGGTTTTGCCATTCATAAGCAGGTTCAGCCCATTATCTGTACCAACCCAAAGGTTGTTTTTGGTATCACTAAAAAGGCTGATGATATTGTTGTTGTTTAGGGCTGATGGCTTTTTTGGGTCGGCTTTAAAGTTTACAAATTCATCTTTTTCCCTGTCATATTTACTAAGCCCGCCCATGCGTGTCCCCACCCAGATGTTCCCTTTTTTATCTTCGCAAATGGTTAAAATGTTGTTGGCTTGTAAGCTTTTGTTGTTTTTTGACCGATGTTTATACACCGTAAACTGGTACCCGTCAAACTTGTTAAGGCCATCCTGGGTACCAAACCACATAAAGCCATAACTATCTTTTAGTATGCTTGATATTGAATTTTGCGAGATACTGTTTGAGCTGTTAACCCGGCTCATTTTTAAGCCAATGTCCTGCGAAAAGACTTTGCCATTTAACAACAGCAAAATAATGAGAAAAGCAAACAGGTGTTTATTGGACATTATTCGACGATGTTCGGCTCTTGTTTATACGCTAATTTTTATTCAAATGTTTAACAGCTTAAATTACAGTAGAATTTTTATAATTGAGGCAGCTGGCATAGATGAAACATCAGTTTAGTGTTAACCATGAATAAATATTAAATTGTTGATTATCAGATTTTTGTACGGTGTTTTGCCTGAAATGTGTTAAGTTATGTTAACCCAATTTAGCTGCGGTTGCCCTGAGGCAAACAGCTAAACCTTCCAATAATTGCCGCTGAGTATAATCATATTTAACATTTTGATGCTGTTGTCGTAATAATCATAATCTTTTAGCTTAAAATGAAGCAGGTAATCCCAGGTGTGGTTTAGCCATTGCTGGTTTTTGCTATCAATCATCGCAGCAACGGTAAAGGGCGCGATAAAGCTCAACGCTTCGAAATGACGGGTAGGCAGGTCATTACCGGCCAATGTGTAGCCGGCAGATATATTATCGGGATTATCGCTGCTTGTCGACCTGATCCAGTGGTTAATTTTGGATGTTATTACTTTAGCTCTTTCATCTCCATATAACAAATAATCGGCCGCTACGCGCCAGGGTACACGGCAGGCATTATAGTTATAACAGCCGTCATACTTCGATTCCAGGTACATAGGCCTGGCGGGATGTGGGTTTTTGTTTACCTGCTGTATAAAGTCGGGCACCAGGCCTGCATCCGGGCTGTATTTTTGCTGCATCCGGGTAAAAAGGCGATAGGTATTGTTGGTTACTTTATCCCAGCTTGCGTCGCCGGTTACCGCTCTGAATGCTTTAAAGTGCGATGGCATAAAATCGGATGTACGGGTATCAAAATAATCCTCGCTGTCGGCTTCAACATCATTGCCGAGCAGAATGGTAAACTGCTGCCGGTTAATTTCATACTTCATGATATCGGCTATCAGCAATTTGGCTGCCTTTAAATAGTTATTGTTGCCCCGGCTGCCCCATTGCTTATCGGCGAGTAATAGTGAATAGGCAATGTCCATATCGCCGTCTGTTGCCGAGGAGCGATCGGTACTAACACCTTTTTTATCTTGCGCCCAGGCCATCAGGTATTGTCCCTTCCGCGCAGGATGCAATTGATAATATCTGAACAATGCATCATAAACGGGCTTTGCAGATTGATCGGCCCCGGCCATCAGGGCAACTATGATCATGCCATAGCCCTGTCCTTCAGATACACATTGTTTATTGCCCGGCCTTTCAAACCAGATATAGCTTTGGCTTTTATCAGCCGCCTGTTTTACATAGCGGTTTTTCCATTGCCAATAAAAGTTAACCGTGTTGTTGTCAAGGCTTTTTTGGTTTAGGTGATTGAGCAGGATAGCACCTTTTGTATAAGTGGTATGCTGCGGGAAGGGTTTTGATGCTGATTGCGCCCTTAAACCATTGCAGGTAAGCAATATCAGCAGTAATGTATTTCCTGTTTTTAGCATAGCCTGTAGTAAAGATACCTATCAATGTTGGGTGTGCCAATGCCAGGTAAAAAACCTTTAGCATTTCACCCTTTACCTTTCGCCTAAACGGCTATTCCATCCTCTTCCTGATCAGCTCCTTCCGGTATCTTTCCTTTAGCGGGAACTTGATGTCTGTAAGCAGGTAAATGCCGGTGCCTTTTTCTCGGGCGAGGTAGTATTCCACTTCGCCTATTTTTTTGTACGAGCCTATCATGTTACCAGCCACAAACTGCCGAATGTTTTCGCCGCCGTTATCATCCACATAAATCATGTATTTGCAGTTAAGCGTATCGGGCGCCCAAAGCGTAAAACTGCTGTTAAGGGATACTACATCGGGATAGTTATATTGTTTGCGGTAGTGGTGCAATGCGCCGGCCTCGCCATAGTTATCGGCGTATACAATGGTTTGTTTTTGTTGTTCGGGAGTAAGGCTATTGTAAGCTACACCAACTTTTTGGGCCATTTCATCCCAGCCAAGCATGTCGGCATAATCTTGCGTGGTGGCGTGTAACTTTTGGTCTTCCCAGGTCATGGCAAACCTGAAGGGGGGCAGGTTTTTGCCGGTAAACCTAAAAAACGCCAGTGTTTGTTGCAACGGTAAAATGGGCAGTACCAAAGGCAGCAACAGCATATTTGGAATGGTAAAACAGGCAATAGTTAAAGTACGCAAAGCATAACCGCTTGTTTTTAACCATCGTTCAAACCCAAAGCCGCCTGCAGCAAACAGCATAGGATAGGCCCCGAACAGGTAATAGTTTTTACCGTCCATCTCCAGTAAAAAAATGAATATCAGTACGTAAGCAATGGCCAGAAACTGGAAATTACGCAGCTTGAACGAAAAGATTAAAAATACGAAACCAGTGAGCCAAACAAACAAAGCAATACCATGAACCGTGAGTTGCTGTTTGATAAAGTCGCCGGTAGTAATATAATCAAGTTGTTCCTCGCGCAGGGCTTTCATGTGGGTTATCACCGGGAAATGGTGCGTTACCTGCCATATAAAGTTGGGCAGAAATATGAGCATCGCCAAAGCCATTGCGCCCAATATGTGCCGGTTAAACAATAGCTTACGCTGCTTGCTGATGAGCACTCCTATGATAAGCGCTATGGTAAAAAACAACATGGTATATTTGGTAAGCATACCAAAGCCAACAGTCATACCCAGCCAGTATAAATATCTTACATCGGTTGTGTTGAGGTACTTAATAAACAGCCAAACCGTTAAAACCCACCAAAACTGGTCAAACACAACGGGCTGAAAAAGATAATCGCTCGCAGCAAATGCCGGCGAAAATATCAGGGTGAGGCAGGCCAGGGTAATGGCAAACCTGCGGCCCCCAAATTCAACTACAATACGGCCAGCGAACCAGATAATGAGCCCTGCAAATATGGTGGGGAAGATGCGCGCGGCAAAAACCGAGTTGCCAAATAAGGTAACAGTTAGCTTGGCCAACAGTGCGATAAACGGCGGTACTTCCTTATACCCCCAATCCAGATGATCGGCCAGTACAAGGTGCAAAAACTCATCGCGGTGAAAGCCGAAGTGCCCAATGGCAAACAGATTTAAAATGACCTTTATAAATACAAAAATCAATATGAAATAAACGTACGTCGACTTCCGGTTTCTGTAGGGCATGTTCTGGAGCTTAAGGCTGAAAGCAAAAAAGCCGAAAGCTTTATGCTGGAGGGTAAAGATAATTCTTTACCGGTAAAAAGCAAAAAGGGGCAAAGAGTGGTAAAAGGAGAAAGGTTAAAGGCGAAAGGTTGGAAAACTGTTTGCAGCTACCTTTTACCTTTCGCCTTTTACCTTTAAACCTAAATACGCGTTATATCTGCGCCTAATGCTTTTAAACGGGTATCAATGTGCTGATAACCACGCTCAATTTGTTCAATATTGTAAATGGTTGATTTGCCTTGTGCCGATAACGCTGCAATCAGCAGGGAAACCCCGGCGCGGATATCGGGAGAGGTCATGCTAATGCCGCGTAATTGAACCTGCTTATCCAGACCAATAACAGTAGCACGGTGCGGGTCGCAAAGGATGATCTGGGCACCCATATCCAATAGTTTATCTACGAAGAACAAACGGCTCTCAAACATTTTTTGGTGGATTAAAACCGATCCTTTGGCCTGTATTGCCACTACCAATACGATGCTCAGCAGGTCGGGGGTAAAGCCGGGCCATGGGGCATCGGCAATGGTCATGATAGAGCCATCGATGAAGGTTTCAATTTCATAGTGATCCTGTGCAGGGATGTAAATATCGTCTCCGCGCAACTCTAACTTGATACCCAGGCGTTTAAATACATCTGGGATCATGCCTAACTCTTTGTAATGTACATCTTTGATAGTAATCTCAGATCCCGTCATTGCAGCCAGGCCGATAAATGAGCCAATCTCGATCATATCCGGCAGCAAGCGGTGGTCGGTGCCACCTAATTTGGTAACGCCCTCAATAGTAAGCAGGTTTGAGCCTATGCCGCTGATTTTTGCACCCATGCGGTTAAGCATTTTGCAAAGCTGCTGCAGGTATGGTTCGCAGGCTGCATTGTAAATAGTGGTGGTGCCTTTGGCGAGCACGGCAGTCATCACAATGTTGGCGGTGCCGGTTACAGATGCCTCATCCAAAAGGATATAGGTACCTTGCAGGTTGGATGCATCTACATTGAAAAAGCCGTCTTCCGGGTTATAATCAAAGCGGGCACCCAACTTCTCGAAGCCTAGAAAGTGCGTATCCAGCCTCCTGCGGCCTATTTTGTCGCCGCCGGGTTTGGGGATGGATGCCTTGCCGAAACGCGCCAGCAGTGGCCCCACAATCATAATAGAGCCCCTTAAGCCGCCACCCTTGGTTTTAAAAGCCTCCGACTGGAAAAAATCCTGGTCGATATCTTTGGCGATGAAAGTATAAGTTGATTCGTCAGTTTTTTCGGTGATAACGCCCATATCGCCCAGTAGCTCAATGAGTTTGTTAACATCCTTAATATCAGGTATGTTGCTGATGGTGACTTTCTCTTCGGTAAGCAGTACTGCCGAAATTACCTGTAGGGCTTCGTTTTTGGCCCCTTGAGGGGTAATTTCACCTTTTAGCGGTTTTCCGCCGTTTATCACAAATGCGTTAGTCATGGGTGTTTATAATTGATAGGTCAAATGCTTCAAATGTTGTGAACACCCGAAAGTGTTAAATGTGTTTTTATATCCGGCAAAGATTATAATTTTTCCTGATTGTTCATTAGTTCATTGGTTCATTAGTTCATTGGTCTTTCGCGGCGAATTTGGGGGTTTTGTTGGTGTTAAACTTTTTAAACAGGTTTTTTTGTGGCCAAAAACGTAATAAATGCGTAAAAAACTGCTAATAATACACTATTAATGAGCTAAAGATTTGTACAAATACTACAAAAAGATACTACTTTTTTTAATTTAAAAAGTTAGCAAAACAAACAACCCCATTCTTTTTTACAAAGAACAGGGTTGCAGTATTTATCGCAATAATTAACCGGTGCATCAACCACCGATTGTAAAAATTATCGCCCCAAAAAAATCACCAGACAAGACCAATGAACTAATGAACCAGTGAATCAATAAACTAATATTTTTTAGCGCCCTGGTTACGGTTACGGTTGTTTTGGTTATTGTTGCGCGGGCCGTTGTTATTTTGGTTATTGTTGGTACGGCCACCGCCACCACCGCCGCGGTTGTTGTTATTGTTGTTTTGCTGGTTGTTACGGCCGCGGTTGTTATTGTTGGTGCTTTGCTGGTTATTGTTAGGTCTAAACTCAACACGGTTAAGGTTAACGTTTTCATCCAGTTTTAGGGTGCCGCCAGATAAGGCGTACAAATCGGCAATAATGCTTTCGTCGGTAACAGAATCTTTGTTCCATTGCACATAGGCCATTTTCATAAAATTGGCTATGGCCTGTACCATGTGGCGTTTGCGCTCGGGCTCATCAATGGCTTTGGCTTTTTCAATCATCAGCTCAATGGTTTTGCCATAGTGCTTGTATTTAATGCGCTGGTGCGGGTAACGCAGTGGCTGTGGTTTCAGATGAATAGCCTCAGGTGTCGGTTTGGGGTAGGGGGCATCTACATCAATCTGGTAGTCAGATATAATGTGCAGGTGATCCCAAAGTTTGTGTTTAAAATCGGCCACATCGCGCAGGTGCGGGTTTAAAAAACCCATCAGGTCAATTACCACCTGTGCGTAGCGGTTACGTTCTTCTTTAGTGGGCAGCGCAATAATGTACTTAACCATGTTTTGTACGTTGCGGCCGTATTCTGTCAGGATTAATTTATTCCTGGTTGAATTATAGTCAAATATAGGCGTGTTGTCTTGTGCCATGCAATTAATAATGTTTTTAAGAAAGTTTTAAGTTAGCCATGCGTCTTTTCCCTGTGTAACAAGGGCCCAGGAGGCTAAAATTGAATTGTATTTGAATAGTAGTAACGCAAATATAACATTATAGTTATATAATGTGCAAATAAAAAAAGCAGCCTCACCCAAACCCTCTCCAAAGGAGAGGGCTTAAAAAAGAATAGTTCCGGAATCGCCGATGGCTTGAAAAATCGTAATTTGCGACTACATAGCCACCTGTCATGCTGAGGTACGAAGCATCTGTTAACCACCAAGCATGGCCAACCTGCAAAGTTCGGGAATAGATGCTTCGTACCTCAGCATGACAGGTGGGCAGAGAAAAGAAATACCGTTTCCATGCAACACAAACTATTAATTACCCATATTGATATTTATCGATTTAGCATCCCCATGGAGCCATTCACCATTGCTACCGGCACTATGGATGCTGCGCAGAATGTGTTTATCCGGGTGCATACCGATGCCGGTTTTTACGGGGTGGGCGAGTGCTCGGCCTTCCCCATGATTGTGGGCGAAACRCAGGAAACCTGCCTGGTTATGGCTAAAGATTTTGCCCGGCTGTGGATAGGGAAGAACCCGCTCGACATTCCCGCCCGTATGCAGCAGTTGCATAGCGCCGCCGCCGGTAACACCACCATTAAAAGTGCTTTTGACATTGCCCTGCATGATATTGCCGCCAAAAATGCCGGTTTGCCGCTGTACCGGTTTTTAGGCGGAGAAAAGCGCGTGGTAGAATCGGACATTACCATCGGTATTGACAGCCCGCCTACCATGGCTATGAAAGCTTTGTATTTTAAGGCTTCGGGTGCAAACATCCTGAAGGTGAAACTGGGCAAAAATGCGGCCGCCGATGTGGAACGGGTTAAACAGATCCGCGAAGCGGTTGGCCCCGAAATGCGTATCCGTATTGATGCCAACCAGGGCTGGAGCTTTGACGATGCCGTTTTTGCCCTGCAGGCCATGGGAGAGTACAACGTTGAGTTTTGCGAACAGCCGATGCGCACCTGGTACGATGATCGGCTGCCCGAACTGATGCAGCTATCGCCCGTAAAAATTATGGCCGACGAAAGCGTATACAACCGCCACGACGCCCGCAAACAGATCAACAGYGGCAGCTGCCACTACATCAACATCAAAATGGCCAAATCGGGCGGAATTCTGGAGGCTAAAGCCATCCACGACGAGGCTCAATCAAAAGGCATTGCCTGTATGATGGGCGGGATGCTGGAAAGCCGTATAGCCCTGAGCGCCAAACTGCATTTTGTATACGCCAGCCCCAACGTCAAATTTTATGATATGGACACCTGCATGCTGGGCCACCTGGTTGATCCCTGCGTAGGTGGTGTTACTTATGACGGCTATAAATTGAATATTGACGATGCGATAGGCATTGGCGCCGATGCTGATGAGGAGTTTTTGAAGGGCTGTGAGCATTTTAGGGTGTAATAGAATATCATTAACCCGAAATGCAGAAGTTAAAGTAATATCGAATAATGAATTTTGAATATCGAACGCCGAAGTTTTTCGGTTCATTATTCGACATTGGACATTCGGTGTTCGATATTATATCTTTCTAAATTTCTTATACTTAACAAAACTAAACATCCCACCCCATGCAAATCCGCCCAGCCACCCTCAACGATATCCCAACCCTGCTGCAATTTGAGCAGGGCGTTATCACCGCCGAGCGCCCCTTCGATCCAACCCTGGTGCCCGGCGCTATCAAATATTACGACCTGGAAATGTTTATAACCTCGCCCGATGTGGAACTGTTAGTTGCCGAACTCGACGGCCAGCTCGTAGGCAGCGGCTACGTCCGCATTAAACAAAGCGAAAAAATTTATTTTGATTTTGAACGCTTTGCCTACCTTGGCTTTATGTACGTTTTGCCGCAACACAGGGGCAAAGGCATCAATAAGCTCATCATCGACAAGCTAAAGGAATGGGTCAAAGCACAAGGCCTCACCGAACTGCGCCTTCAGGTTTATGCCGGTAACGAGGGCGCGGTACGGGCTTATGAAAAAGTTGGGTTTGGGAAGCATATGGTGGAGATGCGGATGGGGTTGGAGGCGGAATAAATGCACGACCGCTATTTGAAGTCGAAGATTTCGAATTGCGGAGGCATAAACACTGTTATCCCAGCTTATTCTTATAAATAAAAAGATATGGAACATCAATGTTATCATGTAGGATGGTGCCCTTATTGTGATCAGGGGTGGATTGACATTCAAAAAAATGCGTTGGACAATAGGCTTTTTCTATTATGCGATGAATGTGATACTATATGGCGAGATCCCGAATATCTAATACTGGGCGAACCGACAGTTCCGCGAATTCAAATTAAAATAAATGAAGCTCCCTCTTTAAAGGAAATTGAAGACGTCGGCTGGGATAAATTTCTAATCTCCATTGATGACTTATGAGTCGCATAAAGGAAACCCGGTGCTGTTCATTAGAGAACAAAGGGTTTTTAACTAAAGCAAATTAACTACTAAAAACTTTAGTTCGTTACCAATTGTTTATATATTTGATAGAGAAGAGGGTTGCCGACCATTTTCTTTCGCATTTATTAAATATAAAAGAATGTTATGGCAGAGTTAAAACGTTATACTGATTTTGCTGCTTTGAAGTTGGCTCCAAAGCCCAACCCAAAATCAAACATTATTGATTCCGAGAAAGTCAAAGAGTTGGAAAAGTTTTTCGAATTATTGAGAAGCAATTTGTTGATAAAAAAGACATTATAACATGACGCGGGGTTATGGAAAATGAATTGATTGCCGACCTTGTTAAGGTTTGCAAAGTGCTCCAAAATTATGGCATTGAATATCTAATTGTCGGAGGGACTGCAGTTGCATTACATGGGTATTTCCGAATTACGATGGATAGCAATGGAATACCCAATGAAAAACATGATCTTGATATTTGGTATAATCCTACCTATGGAAATTACTTCAACCTTTTAAAAGCGCTGAAAGAGTTAGGTCTTGACACTGCTCCATACGAACAAGAAATTGCTCCCACCCCCAAAAAATCTTACTTCAAATTTGAAGCAGACAGCTTTTCCTTCGATTTTCTCCCCGAGTTATTGAGTTTAAAAAAGTTTGGGATCGCCTTTGCAAAAAGGGAGACTGTGGGGCTGGAAGGCACACAGATTTGTTTCATCAGCTATGAAGACCTGATAAATGAAAAACAGGAAAGTGGCAGATCAAAAGATATAATTGATATAGAGCAACTGAAAATCAGAAAGTCGTAAACTACAGGTTGAATAAATGAAACTCAGTTGGCAAAAAAAAAGCTGTCCAAAGTCTCTGACTTTGGTCGGTTATGCCTGTAGTCTCCAGACTACAGGATGCAGTGAAGTTATCGTTAATGAAGTAGCTGTTTTTGAAGTGTTCCGCTGTTTGCGGGGGACTCGCACAGCGGAGCACTACAGCAGGGGTATTCATGATGCTACCAATATGGTCGTGGACAATTTCATTCCCGCTTCTAATAAATCAGTGGTCAGCCCCCATTTAGCGCAAGGTTGTGTGGCTGCATGCGGGAGGGGGCGCTTGTGACTTTTGTACCATCCCAACACACAAAACAAAACCGCTAAAAAAACATTTTATATAATCCTTTACCCCACTTTAGCGCAAGTGTTGTGCGGCTGCATGCAGGAAGATCACTTGTGACTTTTGTAACTTAATCACTTAGTAAAACACAAGACATCCGCCACTCAACACACAAAGCAAAACCGCTAAAAAAACAATTTATATAGAATACTTTACCCAACGGGACTAATTCGTAAATTCACTTTTTAATTAGCAAATTAATATTGAGCGTACTACCTATCATCGGAAATTTTTTGCTTTTGTGCCTCACATTTCAGGGCCTGGTACTTTCGGTAATATTATTTTACTCTTCAAAAAAAATTAAAAGCAACAAGTGGCTGGCGGCTGTAATCTTCTTACTGTCGTATTCTACGTTGACAGCTGTAATCCTAAATTCTGGTATCCCCAATAAATATCCATGGGTGTATTTTGTGATACCGCAGCTCAGGTTAGCATTAGGCCCGTTACTTTATTTTTATACGCGAAGTCTTTTGTCAGAAAAGCAACAGCTAAGCAGGAAGGATAGATTTCATTTTGCGCCGTTATTATTTGAAATGGGGCCGCAAGTTGCCTTTATCTTTCATTTTTTCAGGCTGCTATCCGTTCCGGCTATCAGAAGCTGGTACCAGCCATTTGAAACCTGGGTAATGAATTTTGAAGCGGGTAGTTCGGCCACGCTGCCATTTTTCTTTTCTTTCCTCATTTACTTAGGCTTATCCCTTAAAATGGTAAGGTCAGCCGATAATCAGCAACTTTCGGGCTTTAAGCTTAAAGATGTTCGTTGGCTAAAAACATTGATAGTTGTTTTGTTTCTCATTGTGGCCATATGGTTAATTACCATTATCCTGAATTATTTGCCGGTACCACAGCTGGTTTACCCGGTAAGGTTTGTAATGGCCTTACTGGCAATTGGGTTTGCCTACTGGTTAGGAATGGCCGCTTATGCCCGCCAGGCCAAAATGTCGGTAGATGATTTGGTGGAGTATCATAAAATACCCGCAAAAGCTTACTTTGCGGAGGATGAAATAGAGAGGTACCAAACCCAACTTTTGGGGTTAATGGAAACAGATAGGCTGTACCTTAACCCGGCGTTAAAACTCGATGTTTTGTCGGCAAAAATGGCTTTGCCAGAAAAGCAACTTTCCAATTTGCTTAACCAGCACCTTGGTAAAAGCTTTAACGACTTTATTAACGAATACCGGGTGATGGAAGCCCGAAAGAAATTAGCTGATGCCTCACTCTCCAAATTTACTATTGCTGCCATCGCCTTCGATTGCGGCTTCAACTCATTGGCAACTTTTCAACGCTGCTTCAAACAATTTACCGGCGTAACACCCAGTGGCTATCAAAAGGATTTAAACGTTACGTTGTCGCCCGTTAAATGATACTCAAATCCCGATTTGAGTAGGTGAAAAATAGTAAAGTGACTTGTTTTGTGCAAGCAGTGCTTTTTTAAAGCCGCTGCATTAATCCAAATTTTAACCATTTATTCACTTTACAAATCATGAATAATTTTAAACTATCGTCGTCACTACTTTTATTATTTATTTGTTTAACTGTGTTTGAGGCAAACGGGGCAAGCTGTCGTAACCTACAAGATGCATTTTCGGCCTATACCGGTAAATACCAGGCGCAACAACCGGGGCAAACTGTTTTTGCAGATGTGTATGTTGAAAAAGGAAAGTTAACGGCCAAATCTACCACCGGGCAGGTGTTGACTTTAGACCATGTAGGCGGAGACGATTTTAAAATAACCAGCCAAAATTTACCCGTTAAATTTATCAGGGATAAGAATAACAAKGTATTTGAAATAAAGGTAAACGGCAGCGTTGCCTGGACAAGGGCAGATAATAATTTTAAAACCTTAACAACCGAGAAAACATCATTTAACGCAAACGGCTTTTTGGGCAAATATCAAATAACAGTCAATGGCCAGGTGCTTAAAATAGAGGTTTCCTTAAAAAACGGAGCCTTATACGCAACGCAATTGTGGGATGGCGGAGCCAGCACATTGGATTTTGTTTCTGCCGATCACTTTAATGTTTCTGCATTGAGTATGCCGCTAGGTTTTATCAGGGATAAGCATAACCAGGTTGTACAATTGTTGCTTAATAACCACGATTTGTTTACCAAAACGCTAAACTAAACTTTACTGCACGCTCAACTTTTATTTATGTTATTCAAAAAGGTTTTTTGCTTGCTCTTCGTATCGTGCCTGTTACCTAAATTGCTGTACGGCCAGGTTAACAGAACCGCATTACCACCTACCGTTGAAGCAGCTGTTATTGACAACTTAGCCGGTATACTAACTTCCAACTATATTTTTCCGGATACTGCCGCCCGAATGGTATCGCGGATTAGGAAAATATATGCTGCAGGCGGCTATAATCAAATTGCTGACCTTGCCGGTTTTGCCCGGCAACTGACCACAGACCTGCGCGCTGTTTACAGAGATAAACACCTTAATGTGGTATACCAGCCTCCGTTACAAAATGGGGTACCATACACTTCATATATAGAGGAAGCTGCAAAAAGGATGAAGATAGCGGAACAAAACAGGCAACAGAATTATGGCTTATCAAAAGCAGAAATATTGAGCGGCAATATTGGTTACCTCGCTTTAAATGTTTTTTTTGATTTGAACGAACCGTCAAAACGTGCCGTTAACAGCGCATTTGATTTTCTGATAAATACAAATGCACTCATTATTGATCTGAGGCTTAACGGTGGCGGGCAGGCCGATATGGTTAAGTATATCAGTAGTTTGTTTTTTAAAGAACCGACCCACATCAATGATTTTTATATAAAACGGACAAATGAATTCTACCAAACCTGGACAGAGCCACGGCCCCAGTCAGATATATGGTTTGCCAAACCAATTTATATTATAGTAAGTGGGTATACAGCATCCGCCGCCGAAGAATTTGCTTACGATATGCAGTGTTTACACCGGGCAATAATAATAGGCGAGGTAACAGCGGGAGCTGCACATCCCATGCAAATTATTGATATCGGTAACGGGCTTTCAGCTCATATTCCTTTTGCCAGGCCTATCAACCCTGTAACAAAAACTAATTGGGAAGCTTGCGGCGTAAAACCGGATGTGATGGTAAATGCGAATTTTGCTTTGGATGCGGCAATAGGGATTTTTTACAAACAACAGATTAATTTGGTTGATACGTTAATAGCCAATAATGCAAGGTGGATGTATCGTATTTTTAAAGCCAAACTTAATCCCTATAAAATGAGGGCGGGCGAACTTAAAAGGTTCATAGGTAAGTACGGAGTCAATGAAATTTCAATAATCAAAGGGCACCTGTTTTATAAGGCGGCTGATGGTTATACAACCGGGATAAGCCCCATGTCTGCAACAACATTTACCCTTGATGCCAGCCTTGATAACAGGCAAATGATTTTTTATAAAAATACCAAACGCAAACCCTATAAAATGTGTTTGAATTTCGACGGAAATTTATCCGAAGCATACTACGGGAGCCTATTTTAGTTTTGTGCGGCTGACTGCAGGATGTAATTCGAGATCTTATAGTCCGACCAAATTCGTCGTAAACCCTCATACCTAAAAGCGCTTTAAGTTCAATATCTGGACAGCGGGGGATAGTCAATCCTATTGAAAACCTATATTTGCCGATAATATATTATAAAGCAAATGCATCATTGCAAATCATACTCCGCGGCTTTTCTGTTGCTGTTATTTTCTATAATTGCTCCTGCACAGGATCTGAACCACCACCGCCTGCGGGCCGAAATAACACGACTAACAAAATCATCGTCTGGTAAAATCGGCGTTTCTATCAAATTACTTGAAAATAATGATACCCTCGGCTTTAATGATGCACAGCATTATCCAATGCAAAGTGTTTTTAAATTTCCAATCGCCGTGAGTTTACTGCGCGCTGTTGACAGGGGCGATATCAGCCTTGATCAAAAAGTGCTGATCACCAAAGCAGAGCTGCTTAAAACCGTAAGCGCACTACAGGAAAAATATCCCGAAGGCAATGTTAAAGTTTCCGTTAGAGAGATACTAACCGATATGGTCACCCTTAGCGACAATAATGCTTGTGATATTTTAATGAAGCTTTTAGGAGGCCCCCAAAAAATTACAAACGATATACATGCCATAGGAGTGAGCGGGTTACAGATTAAAGGCAATGAAGCCGACATGCAGGCCGATTGGGGGCTTCAATACAAAAGCTGGTCAACGCCATCGGCCCAGGTGCAATTGTTGGGTCTAATTTTCAGACAAGCAGTACTTTCAAAAAAAAGTAACGATTTGTTGATGCGACTTATGTTATCAACCTATGTAGCGCCTGGTCGCATCAGGGCCGGGCTGCCAAAGGGGACACCGCTTGCGCACAGGAGCGGTACATCGGGCACTAACGAACAAGGTTTGTCGCCGGCTACAAACGATGTGGGCATTATCACGTTGCCTGATAGCAAACACCTGGCTATCGCCATTTTTTTAATGGATTCTTATAGCGACGCCAAGAAAAGGGATTTGCTGATCGCAGATATTGCCAAAGCAGCTTATGATGAATTTTTCCCTGGCGTAGCCCAATTGAAAAAATACCGGGAAAGCGTTTTGAAACAAGGAACCTCAAACTTAAAATCCGATTCGGATATACGGGAACACTACCGCACGCTGGTCGCGCTCGACTCCGCTTTTTACCATATTGCTCCCGACAGCCTTACCCGGTCGCAAATGGCGAATCACTACAACAGCCTTGCCTGGTACAGCATTGTTACCCAAAAACTCGATAACGTAAAAAACTACCTGGATCAAAGTTTAAAATTTGAACCAGGCTATGTATATCCACAAGCTAATTTGCCCCTGCTACTATTATTACAAGGCCACTATCCCGAGGCAGAGGCCCTTTATTTGAAATACAAAGACCAGCCCTTTGATAAAACCCATGCAACCTATAAAGAAGAATTTCTGGAGGATTTTGGAGAATTAAAAAAGGTGGGACTTGTAAATGAGGACATCGAAAAGATCACCCGGCTGCTCAGTTCAAAAAACTAAGCAGCCTTGCCACCCCTCAACGTATCATTTGATCTGAAAAATGTAAAAAGTTTTGGGTAAACAGGAATAGTGGTTAGATACACGGATAATCGATAAGCCATGATGGTTATCCGGGTTGCCGAGAGCTATTTACAGCACATTATCCGCCAATCTCATACCAACTCATTATTACCAACCCGTGACCTCCGCCCACCACCCGTTTACTTACATTTGCAGGTAAATAATCGAATTAATGATGAAGAAAATAGGATTTTTATCATTCGGGCATTGGTCCAACCATCCTGCGTACCAGGCGCGTACCGCCAGTGATAATTTGCTGCAGTCTATCGACCTGGCTGTTGCCGCGGAAGAAATTGGGTTGGACGGGGCCTATTTCCGGGTTCATCATTTTGCGCGGCAGTTGGCATCGCCGTTTCCGCTGCTTTCGGCCATTGGGGCAAAAACCAGCAAAATTGAGATTGGGACTGGCGTTATCGATATGCGCTATGAAAACCCAATGTATATGGTAGAAGATGCCGGCGCTGCCGACCTGATCTCGGGCGGGCGCTTGCAATTGGGTATCAGTCGCGGTTCGCCCGAGCAGGTGATTGAGGGCTGGCGTTATTTTGGTTACGAGCCTGCTGCCGGGGAAAATGATGCAGATATGGGACGAAAAAAGGCGCTGGACTTTTTGGATAAATTAAAAGGAGAGGGGTTTGCACAGCCTAACCCTTACCCGATGTTCCCGAACCCGCCGGGTTTGTTACGCCTGGAGCCACATTCGGAAGGATTGCGGGAACGCATCTGGTGGGGTGCTGCATCAAACGCAACCGCCGTTTGGGCTGCCGAGAACGGCATGCACCTGCAAAGTTCGACCCTGAAATTTGACGAAAGCGGCAAGCCTTTCCATATCCAGCAGGCAGAACAGATCAGGCTATATAAAGAAGCCTGGAAAAATGCCGGGCACCAACACGAAGCAAGGGTATCGGTAAGCCGGTCTATTTTTGCATTGGTAACCGAGCAGGACAGGCTTTACTTTGGTCAGCAGGGAAAAGGTGCCGATAGTTTTGGTTACATCGAAGCGGATAAACGTGCAGTCTTCGGTAAAAGCTACGCAGCCGAGCCCGACCAGCTCATCAAAGAACTGGCCCAGGACGAAGCGATACAAGAAGCGGATACCTTGCTGCTTACCATACCGAACACGCTGGGCGTTGAGTACAATGTTCATGTGCTATCGGCCATTTTAGAACACGTTGCCCCGGCATTGGGTTGGCGATGAAGAAAGTTATGAGTATTGGGAAGAAAAAGCAGGGCAATGTGCGATTCCTTCCCTTGGGAAGGGGAGGTAGGGGTTAATGAGGCGTTTAGGTTCGTCGCGCGGTGAAACCCCTCCCTGCCTTTGCGCTCATTTTCGGCCGCACCCCTCCCGTTGGGAGGGAATAAAAAAAATCTACCGGATACCTATCGATAGATCCCCACCAACGCCAAATAACCAGCCGCAAAACCACTACATACCACCCAATTCAAAATAACACCTGCCATATTCAAATCGGCGTATCTTAACCATGGTTTAAAAGCTTTACTTTGGTTTATAAAATCAAACGGAGCTGATGCGTGGTATCATCATATTTATATTTTTTGGTTTCCTGGGGCTTTGCTGCCAGGCGCAAAAGCCGGTAATGTACCTGGATAGTATCAACCCGGTGATTCGATACGATAGTCATGGCGACTCTATCCGAAAGTATTTTTCTTTTACATTTTTTAATTATCAAAGCTTTCACCCTAAAAATAAAAAGGTGGTGCTTACCGCATTTTACTCCAATAAACTGGCGGTAAACTATCGCCAGGCTATACAAAAAATACCCCGGTTAAAAGAATACGACAACTCCAGGTCGCAAGCTTATCTCCAAATGGTAGACGGCTACGCCGGCAAATATGCCATCCCTATTTTTGATTCGTCGGGAATAGTTATAACTGTTAACGGCATCAACCCGCAAAACGTAAACGAATTTCAATTCAGGGTTATAGAGGATAAGCAGAAAGTGGTATTACCATGGACAAAGCCAAAGTTGTTTTGCAAAGCCTACCTGATGACTCAAATTGCCGAACCCGACAAGATAGATGAGCTATCTGCATATTTAGGCCAATTTAAAGAAGCCTATGGCAAAGCGCTTACCTTCCAGGTACGCAGGATTAATGCGCCCGACAGTATTGAATCTTCGATCTCGGCGTATTGGGTAAAATGGCAGCCAAGGGTTGTAGGCGTATTCACATTTTCGCAGCTTCCCGATTTTTTGAGTCTTTTTAAAAAGCAATGGAGAAGTCCAATTGAAGACCCTAATCAAAGCGATTGGAGTAAAGACACCGTTTTGTTAAAGTTGAAAAAAGACTTCCGGTACAACGAAAATAACCTGATTTTTTATTTAGATGACATTATTAAATCAAGAAGTATCATTGAATATAACCTGGTGAACGGCAGGGACAGCACCGGCTGGGCGGTTAATGATTTTGATTTTAACTTAGTTTGGCTCAAAAACCTGTCGCCCGGGCATTACCAGTTAAAAATACGTTACAGTGTACAGCGTAATAATATTTGCAGCTATGCATTTACCGTAACGGCGGCCTGGTATCAAACGGTATGGGCAAAAGTAGCCTTAAGTTTGCTTGGTGTATTGGCCGTGGGGTTTGTGCTGTTACTGTGGCGATCAAGGAAGCAGGCGGCAAAACTTAAAGAAGAAAGTACCTTAAAGCAATTGGTACAAACCGAACTCAGGTCCATACGGTCGCAATTTAACCCGCATTTTGTGTTTAATGCCCTTAGCTCCATACAAGGCCTCATCACCAAAAACGATTCGCAGAATGCATCGAAGTATTTAATTGAGTTTAGCAACCTAATGCGCGATTCACTAAAAGCCAGTGACCGGGAATTTGTAAATATTTTTACCGAAATAAAGATACTGGAGAATTACCTGGCACTCGAAAAACTGCGGTTTGGCTTCAATTATCAAATTAAAGTGAGCGGGGAGATTGATGCCAGTGCCATTGAAATACCAGCTTTGTTTTTACAACCCCTGGTAGAGAATGCGGTAAAGCATGGTATATCGGCCCTGCAGCAAAATGGGCAACTCATTGTACTGTTTGAGAAATTGGATAACGACATGGTGGTTAGCGTAAATGATAATGGCAAAGGTTTTAACCCTGATGACAACGCTAACGGCTTTGGCCTTCAGCTAACCAAAGAGCGCATAAAATTATTAAACCAGACATTGAACGGGCAGCACATCGAATTTTTGGTAAAAAGGACGGATAAGGTAACCCAGGTAATTATCAATTTTAAAAATTGGCTTATATGATACGAGCGGTAATTATTGACGACGAAAAAAACAATATCGAAAATATTGTGCACCTGTTAAGAAAGTATGAGCTGCCGGTAACAGTTGTGGGCACAGCCACCAATGCCGATGACGGCGTTAGTTTAATTACGGCAAGCAATCCCGATTTGTTGTTCTTAGATATCCAGATGCCCGATAAGAACGGTTTTGAAGTGCTTAAGGCTGTGYCGCACCACCAGTTTGAAGTTGTTTTTGTTACCGCCTTTGATAATTACGGAATACAGGCCGTCAAATTTTCGGCTATAGATTATTTGCTGAAGCCGATAGATCCGGAAGAGTTAAAAGCATCGGTAAACAAGGTAGAGGCTAAGCTGATGCAAAAGAAGGCCAACCTGCAGCTTGAAAACTTAATGGAATTTATAAAGGATAAGGACGCGAAAAAGGAACACAAACTGGCCCTCTCTTCAACCAAGGAGATCAGGTTTGTACATACCGGGGATATCATCCGCTGCGAATCATCAAATGCTTACACCCAGTTCTTTTTATCGGATGGAACAAATATCATGGTATCAAAACCAATTTTTGAATACGAGGAATTATTAAGCAGTTACGATTTTATCCGGTGCCATCAATCGCACCTGGTGAATATAAAATTTATCAAAAGCTTACTCAAGGAAGATTCGGGCTATTTGTTAATGGATGATAATACCCGCATCCCCATCTCCAGGAACAAAAAAGAGAACGTAATAAAACGCTTACACACTATAAAAAAATAAAAAAATCATATCATGAAAAACCTATTACTGGCAGCATTAATGTGCTGCAGCAGCTACTTAAGTGCCCAAAATTTACCTGCTATTGCCATCGAGGATAAAAAAATGGACGCCTATCTCACCAACAGGAAACCGGCAACATTAACCGTGCAAATAAAAAACCTGCCGGATAGTGTTAAAAAATTAAATATCAAATATACCCTTGTACAACTTGGCGGAAGTATCCAGGCTACTAAATATGCAGAAACAAATGCCGCCGGCCTGGTAAAAATAATTCTTGACGGGAATTTACCTTACCAGCAAATATGGTTAGCTGCGGGCAACTACCTATATGCTGGGATATATGTGGATAAAGGGCTTACTGTAACGGTAGACGCGCAGAAAGTACCCAAAGACGGCGCGTATATGATAGGCGAGGGGGTAACCTATTCTGGTTACGATGGGGAATTAAACACGGTGATGAACAAAAAAGTATTGTTTAAAAAGAATGAAAGGGAGGGTTTGGTTGATAATCTGCGGGCCATATGTAATTCAAGAAAAAAATATGCCGCAGATGCCTTCACTTGTAAAACCGATTCTGTTTTAAAGCTATTGAAAAGTATAGATAGCGAATTTATTACCGGTTACCCTAAATACGGCTGGGCTGTTAACAATGAAACCTTGTCGGAGTTTTACGGCGAAATTTGTATCGCCTATTGGAATGACACTATGCCCGGCGAGGTTATTAAACAAATAAATGCCCATCAGCCTTTTTTTACAAGTAACGATGGTGTGATGTTTTACAAGTACCTGGGTATTTATACCGTGGCTAACAAGCGCTTTAAAAAAGAATTGGCGCTTAACGGCACCTTGATGCTGTTTGATAGTTTATATACGCGGCAGCGATCAGACCTTTTAAAACTATTCCTTTTAGAATCAGAGAAAGATAATTATGCCCGCAGTTACCCCATTATCATCAACAGTATCAAAACAGCATGGTGCAAAAAAATCGCTGCGGACGAAATGACTAAGGTTGATGCTAACCAAAAGAGAATAGACAGTGTTTTAGCTTTATCAACAAAATTAGAAAAGGCGGATATTGGTACCCCGCTAATGCGGCTACCTTTTGATGCCGGCTTATACCAGTTAGATACCGTTGCAAACATCGATAACTTTATCTTAAACCTAAAGTCAAAATTCCCAAACAAGGCACTTATTATTGATTTTTGGGCTACCTGGTGTGCCCCATGCATAGCCGATATGCCGTTCAGCAAAAGTTTGCACGAAAAAAATAAAGACCTGCCTGTTGAATACATCTATCTGTGTACCACCAGCAGTTCAAGTGTTGATATATGGAAAAACAGGATAGGAGAGATGCAGATACCCGGTACGCATATTTACGTGAATGATAAAATCATCGCTAGGCTAAAAACTGTGCTTAATGCAGAAGGGGGATTCCCAACTTACGTGGTTATTGACGTTAATGGCAAAGTAAACAAGTCAAAAATTACCAGGATGGAGGCTTTGGACAGGGCAAGCTTAAAAAAGACTGTGGGACTTTAATTGATAACAAGCCGAAAATTTAACCACGCTGCCCGGTGTATTCAACCCTGGTGCAGCGTGGTTATTTAATTTAAGCCTGTTGATGATGTACAATATCGGCCAGTTCGCCTATATCTGTTTTGTGTTTTTTCTTGCCCTGTCGTTTATTCGCCAGGTAATCTTGTGCATGTTGGTGCCGGTAAGCTTCTGCCTCGGCGGCGCGTTTGCCACGCAAATAAAACCAAATGCCCGCGCCTGCGGCTAGTGTGCCGGTAATAGCCGCAGCAATCAAAAGGCCTGTATAATCTTGTTGTTTAAATGGGTTTTTCATAGCATGGTGTTTATGGGTTAACAATACCCGGTATAATTAGTTGTAATTTTATTTAAAAAGATAATTTTACTTGGTTTGTTAATTTGTAATTAAAGTGGGCAGTGTCCGAGCTGGCCTGTGGCTGAAATAGGACACGTCAACCGGAAGTGCTGCTGTGATCGCAGCAACACCGATGCAGAAATTTCAGGCAGTAACAAGCTCTTTATCAATTATATATAAAAGATGCTGGCGTAAGCCTTCATCTCCACCTGTCATTTCCGCCACAAGCAGTCGTTTTTTTTGCAGGTATTTCTTTGGCTTTTTTCGGCCATGTTGCAGCAGCCAGCCAATATTGTAGATGAGGTCGGCGTATTTAACGGTTTGCGCTGTAGGGCTTATGGTGGCCAATCTAACGGCTTCTTTTTCTTTGCGTATGGTTTTGGTTAATTCCGGGTAGGCTTTTTTGGTGAAAACATTAGTAAGGTGTATAGCACCTGTAGTAATAAAGGCAGCATCCTCGCCGGCGTAACCAAAGCCCTCCAGTGCCGCCTGCAATTGCTGTGCAGTTGTTTCTGTCTTTTCTATTAAATCATGGCATAAGCCTATCTCGTATCCCAGGGGAGTTACGGCAGCCATTTGGGCAACTGCCGTCAAATGGTTAATGTAGGGCTCGGTTGTGCGTTTTATAAGTTGCCCCTTATGCTGTTGTTTTACCCAGGTAAGTAATTTGTTTTCGCGACTCATTTGATTTTATCAAGTTTAAAATAACCTAAATGGACCTCGTCTTCAGGTAAACCGGCCCCGTTGCCAAATACTATCCTGTATTGGGCTTTTATGGCGGGGGATATCAGGTCATCAATTTGGTATACGTTATCTACATCAACACCGTATTTTTCGTCGATATGCGCGGTAGCAACGCCCTTTAACGAGTTTGTTTTAAAGAACAGGCTTTTCTTTGCCGCCTGCACCGCTTTTAGCCGGTCGGGCTGAACGGTGAGTACGGTATAGTGTTGTTCTTCCAGTTTTCCGGAGGTATAACCGCCAAGGTTTAAAAAGAATAATTTATTGACTGAGCCCGGGGTGGCATCATCTGTGCCAACGATGCGCACAGAATAATCATCTACCTTAGTTACTTCGCGCCAGCCGTCAATGTGCAGGCTGCCGCCGGCTTCGGGCCAAAAGGCTTTCACATCGGGCACCAGCGCTGCCAGGTTTTCGGCAATGCCAAAAAAATAATCATGCTGTTCAACTACTCGTCCGGGTGCTTCGGCTCCTAACAATAACAAATAAAGCTTCATGCCATTAACCGTTCAATAATGGTACCAGAAGCCTCCTCGCTAAAATCCAATCCAGAATAGTCCGGGTTATATCCGCCGATGTATGGCACCGCCATCATGTATATCCGGTCGTTATAAGCCCCGTAGGCATCTACTACCTGGAACTGATCATTAATGGCAATGCCTGCAACCGTAAGGTAATAATCGCCATTACTGTCCTGGCTTACCGGTTTACCTTCATTTAAAGCTTTAAGCCCTTCCCCCGCACTGCTGAATTTAAGTTTGGCGGGGCTCACCGTACGGTGGTCCAACAAACTTTTGAAAGGAAAATCTTTAAAAGCCAGGTGCGGCTGGCCTACGCAATCAACATAGGTGTTAAAATGTACGGCCTGTTCAACGCCTGATTCATCGGTATAATGATAAATGGCGCCGCCACGTTCATCAGGTTCTACCTCGCTGTCGTCGCCTACGGGAATCAGCTCCAATACGCCGGCCTGGTGTAGCGCCAATAATTCTTCGCTTGAACTTTGGGGGATATAAGCTATCACAATTGATATAAGCGGGGTTAACGAATTTTGAAGCCTTTGCATGTCTTCGGCCGAAAGATGTTTTGCCGGATAATTTAAGGCAAAGCTTAGCACGCCCAGCATCTCTTTCCAGTAAACAGATTCCTTCCGTTTGATTGATTTTTCCGCTTCGGCATATTCGGCTTTTAACAGCTGGAATGGATCAAGTCGTTCGCGCAGTTCCATCATTGCGGCTACAAATTCCTCCAGCCGCATGTGTTTAATTTGCTGGTAAAACTCCGGTTGCTTTGCTTGTATGGGCAGTTTAAAATCCCGCTCGAAGATATAATCTAAGGATAAAAAACCGTTATTAGCTTTAATGTGCGCCTTAATCTCATCTTTGCTTAGCAGGCTGTCATTTGCCAGGTGCGACTCTTCGAGGTGAAAACGAACCGCGGGCAACATGCCATTGCGCGTGTGCAGCACCATTTTAAAACCAGCACTTTGGTCCAATACTTTATAATGCAATTTGCCGCTTTGCTCTTTATCAAAAACTCCGTTATGGCGGGCCAAGGTCCTGATTGCATCTACCGCGGTGAGTGATGAGCCTTTGATGGCAACAGCGTGGTTAAGCTGTAGACCCAGCTTAGCAGGCGGGTAGGGCGAATCGAAATAGTTAGGAACATTGCCCTCATGTTTACGGGGCCAATTATGCCCGGTACAAATAACAACGTGGTCAAATTCAAATTGGTCCTGCCCATCTGCCTCTACCAAAATTGTCCCTTTTTCGGGCTGGTCTATAATATCGGTTACGTTGCTGTTATAATGAACGGCGTATTCAATACCAATTTCCCGCGCCTTTTTTTGAAGCAGATCAAACTGCGCGGTTAAATATTGGCCAAACAACAAGCGTGGCAGCACTTTGTATTCGTTAAAACGGCCGGCATCCATGTGGTATTTATCCAGCGTATCTTTCGGAACGTTTTTAACCCAGTCGTTTAACGAAGTAACCAGCGGCGGAATTTCATTTCCGGATACGTTGGTTATGTGCTCGTCATTAGCGCCTTCGGCACTGTAAGGCATTCCGGCACCTAATTTCTTTTTGCGCTCAAATATGGTTACCTCAATATCTATATTGCTGGTTTCTACCAGTCTTTTAAACATAAAGAGCCCGCTTGGGCCACCGCCAATAATGGCTATTCGTTTTTTATTTCTCAAGTTGATGGTGTAGCGATGATGTGTATAAGCAAATAAAAGTTAGCTGAGAATTGTTTTTGCCGGCTGAAAAATTGACGAGACTGCGTTAAGGTTAAGCAAATGGTAAATAACTGTAAACGGGCATACAACAACAGGCGTCAATAATAAAGCAGACCGAACCCGGCCTGCTTTATAAATCATAGTACTAATCCTGTGGGTCGGCATAGGTACTCCATTGCGCTACGCCCGCCGGTTCGGCCTTTTTTTCCTCGCCGCTTTTCAGCGCGCTCATTTCTTTATTTAACTTTTCGGTTGCCTGTAATTCTTTTTTCATCGGATCGGGCAATTCGGTGTTTCCTTTTGTATCCCTTGCCTGGGCAATAGGGTCGGCTACGTAGGCAAAATCTTTTCCTAATCCGGGCATTTCGCCGTCATTCCATGGGCCGCGTACGGTACCTGCTGATAGGTTATAGGTGTTTTGTAAAAAACGCGGATCTGCCGCCAAAACGCCAGGAGGGAAATTGTCGGGAATGCTGTTTAAAGCCGCCTCGAACATTTTGTAATGGGTAACTTCCCTGGTCATTAAAAATGATAGCGTTTCGTGAATGTAAGGGTCGTCGGTAAATTTCATCAGGTGCTCATACACCAATTTAGCCCGCGATTCTGATGCTAAATTGGTCCGCAGGTCAACCGTCAGGTCGCCGTTGGAGTTTACGTAAGATGCGCACCAAGGTATGCCCTGGCTATTACGCGGTGTAACACCACCGCCCGTAATGATAACAAACTGCGGGTTAGCCGTAAGTGCCTGGTGTATAATGTTCTCTTTTGCCGCTTTGCCATCCATTACCTGCATAATCTCAGAGCTATCTGCAGCGTTTTTCAAATCGCCGTTTACGCCTTTTAATAACATCTGGATAGTAGCACCAACAATTTCCAGGTGACTAAACTCCTCGGTGGCGATATCCATCAGCATATCGTATTTATCCGGATGAGCAGCCTTAGCGCCAAATGCCTGCGTAAAATACTGCATGGCCGCGGCCAGTTCGCCGTTTTCCCCTCCAAATTGCTCCAATAACAGGTTGGCAAAGCGGGGGTCAGGGCGCGATACCCTGGCATTAAATTGTAGGTCTTTAACGTGATGAAACATAGTGTGTTAATTTAAAAGATGTGTGGGTTTTTATAAAATGTACTGGAATAACGCACTATGCGATAATATTGTTCTAATTAAATAAATTAAATTATAATTTATTAATGGTTAATTTATTTCGGCATGGACGAAACAATTTTAGTGTAAATTGATTGTACGGGGCTAAATATGGCAGCGGGCTTTAGATTGATATCCGCGTATTAGTTGTCGCCCGAATTATTGCGTGAGTGTTGCCGCATGTTTTTTAAAATAGCATCAGTCCGCTTGCCACGACGTAGCATTTTTTTTTAATTAAACTTGTAAAAAACTATGGATTTGGGTGCGAGCCATTGGATTAAGAGCACAATTATACAAGCGTAAAAGTGCGAGGTCAGCACTATAATCACCGGCAATATAAACATGAGAAAAATCATCGTTACAACATTTATGACATTAGACGGTGTGATGCAGGCCCCCGGCAGTCCTGAGGAAGATTCTTCAGGTGGTTTTAAATATGGTGGTTGGTCGGCACCTTATGGCGACGAAGTTTCTGGTAAGGCCATGCAAAAACAGATGAAGCCGGCAGATCTTTTGCTTGGCCGAAAAACATTCGAAATATTTGCCGGTTATTGGCCCCAACATGCTAGCTATTGGCCAGGTATTAATGAGGTAACAAAATATGTTTTGTCGGGCACCATGCAAAAGTCGGATTGGCAAAACACAGAGTTCCTTACCAGCGTGGGTGATATCGAAAAACTCAAAAATTCAGACGGTACCGACATTAAAGTATGGGGCAGCAGCGAGCTTGTTCGTTTGTTGCTTAAGCATGATTTGGTAGACGAACTTTGGCTCAAGATTTACCCCGTGCTGCTTGGCGAAGGAAAGAAGTTGTTTAGCAACGGCATAACGCCAGCTGCATTTATCTTAACAGAGAGTGTGGTTACGCCGGGCGGCGTTATTTTTGCCAATTACAAGCGCGCCGGAGAAATTAAAACAGGTACTATCGGAGCTTAAATGCATGGCTGAAGTATTTCAGATGGTGGTTAATCAAGCCGGATTTGAATCAATAATAGCTCAACCAGACCTTTTTGTCGTATTATAGGCGACCGATTGACGGTTCAGATGCGGGCGTGATCGAAGGCATGTAAATGTTTATTGGTCTATAGCTAATCTAATAGGATGGAAACTAAATAAATTAGAAATGAGGTCGGAGCTAACTACTTATGAGGATTGGATTCAGCTGTTGGCGCTTGCTAATACCGGTGATAACATCGCTCAATATGAAGTTGCCATACATTATGATGGCGGGCTAGTTGTAAATGGTATTAAGATTGTCGATGAAAGTCAACCAATAGCTTTTAAATGGTACTATAGTGCTTATGAAAATGGGAATGTTGATGCAAGTATCCGTATTGCGGATTTTTTAATTGAAGGGATTCATTGTAAACAAAACATTGAATTAGCTATTGAACTTTATCGAAAAGGAATTGATGATGGCAGCGGTATAGCGGCCAATAATTTGGCCGCATTTTATAGGGATAAGCAAAATTATAAAGAAGCGTTTGAACTTTATAAAATTGCACAGCATCTTTATAATTCAGATTCGCTGTCTTTGGCGCTGTGTTATTATTTTGGTATTGGAACAGTAAAAGACGCGAAGATGGCTTTTGAGATATTTAAGAATATTTCAAAAGACAAATCGAAGGCTGGAAATTATCAATATGATATTGATGAGGCAAACTATTTTTTAGGACGAATATATTTAGATGGAGAAATAGTTGAAAAATCTATTACTAATGCTCGCGCTTTTTTGCGGCTTGCAAATGCTGATGATGACCATCGTTCGGCACGGGAACTTTTAATGATCATTGGTAAAAATGATTAAATTCAATGAATGCCCATCCGCTGGTAACACGCCTTATTTTTCCCCAATAATTTCTTTCCGGTGCGCTATTCCCCAATCTGTCAGGTTGTTGATGATGGTTTGTAACGTTTTGCCATGTTTGGTGAGTTCATAGTGAACAGTTACAGGGTGGGTATTTAAAACTGTACGTTCAACCAGCTTGTTTATTTCCAGTTCTTTTAATTCCTTGCTCAGCATTTTATTGGAGATACCAACAACATCGTTTAAGATATCAGAAAATCTTCTTTTATTGTAATGGCAGATTGATGAAATGATATAAATCTTCCATTTCCCGCTCAGCACGTCCATCGCATCGTGGACAGCCATCATCTCCTTTTTTCGATCTGTTTGAAACTCTGGGTTGCACTCCATATGTTACTTTGTTACTTCGATGTTACTGTTACTTTTTGATACGAAGTTACTAATATATATCTAACTAACATAACTTTGCTGCTCAATATTCAATCAATAAAGAAAAATGAGTAAACTAAAAAACAAAGTGGCGATAGTTACCGGTGCATCAAAAGGGATAGGTGCATCAATCGCTAAATACCTTGCGGCCGAAGGGGCAAAGGTTGTTGTAAATTATGCTTCAAGCCGGGAAGATGCAGATAAAGTTGTAAAATCCATAACCGATAATGGCGGTACGGCAATTTCGGTGCAGGCCGATGTATCGAAAGAAGCTGATGTGATAAGGTTGTTTCACGAAACGAAAAACGCTTTCGGCTTGTTGGATATCCTGGTAAACAATGCTGGCATTTATCATTATGCACCTATCGAACAGGTATCTGCCGAATCTATCCAACAGCATTTCCATATTAATGTATTAGGATCTTTACTGGCCATTCGCGAAGCTGTAAAGCTGTTTGGCGATAAAGGTGGGAACATCATTAACATCAGTTTGGGCGCCAGCAATACGCCCTTGGCTACTGGCTCGGTGTATTCTGCAACCAAAGCGGCTTTAGATGCTGTTACCGTCGCCTTGTCCAAAGAATTTAGCGGTAAAAATATTCGCATCAATTCTATTTTGCCCGGCGTTGTCGAAACAGAAGGTTCGCATAGTGCTGGTTTTATCGGTAGCGATTTTGAAGCAAAATTGGTTGCCAACACACCTCTTGGTCGTACAGGTCAACCCGAAGACATTGCAAAAGTGGCCGTCTTTCTTGCTTCTGATGACTCAGCATGGATCACCGGAGAAAAGATTGCTGTTTCGGGCGGTATTTACGGTATTTAAATTTTTATCAAATTAAAATTGAACAAAAAATGAACAAGTTAAAAAATAAAGTAGCCGTAGTAACCGGCGGTAATAGCGGCATTGGCTTTGGCATTGCCGAAGCATTCAGGAATGAAGGTGCAGTGGGCACCATCACAGGAAGAAACCAGGAAACACTCGACCAGTGCGTTAAGGAACTTGGAACGGGTTTTATGGGCATCAAAGGCGATGTAACAAAGATGGAAGACCTGGAACAGGTTTTTAAAGAAACCTTTGATAGGTTCGGCAAAATTGATACGGTGGTTGTTAATGCGGGAGGCGTAGTTGATGGTATGCCATTGACCACTATAAACGAGGCAACGGAAGAAAATTATGACCGTTACATGGATTTGAATTTAAAAAGCGCCTATTTCACTGTACAAAAAGCGCTTCCTTATTTAAATAATGGCGCTTCCATCATCCTGATCGGATCAAGTGCTGCACACCGCGCAGCACCGGGAATGACTATCTACGGTGCGGCAAAGGCGGCCATGATATCTTTGGCCAAGGGATTGTCGCTCGATTTGTTAGAGCGTAAAATCAGGGTGAATACGCTCTCGCCCGGCTCAATTGATACGCCGGTATTTGGCAAAATAGTACCTGAGGCACAATTGGAGCAGGTGAAACAAATCTGGATAGATATTACACCTGTGGGCCGACAAGGATTACCGGCAGACATTGGAAATGCAGCTGTTTTTCTCGCCTCTGACGACTCTTCTTTTATCGTTGGTACTGAAATTCTTTCAGACGGAGGCCTTACCAACATTAGCCTGATGAAATAACAAATTCACCGTTCATCAAGAAAACATCAACATGAAAAAGAATAATTATAACGGCGCGTTACAGCAAACAATAGGTTCTGGGTTTAACGCCGCTTCAACTACAACTGATGTAATCAGAGGAATTAACCTTACAGGGAAAATCGCCATTGTTACAGGCGGTAGTACAGGCATTGGTTTAGAAACGGTTAAAACGCTATCAAAAGCAGGGGCAACGGTTATTGTACCCGCAAGGAATGTAGAAAAAGCTAAGGAAAACTTGAAGGGAGTTACAAATGTTGAGATAGAAGAATTGGATTTAATCAATCCTGGATCTGTCGACGCCTTTGCCGAAAAGTTTATGGCTTCGGGTCGCCTGTTACACTTGCTCATTAATAACGCCGGGATTATGTTTGTGCCATTACGCCGTGATGCCAAAGGAAACGAATCACAGCTCGCTACCAATTATTTGTCTGTGTTTCGGCTTACTGCCGGGTTGTGGGGGGCGTTAAAAATGGCCGATGGCGCAAGGGTGGTCAATGTATCATCCCTGGGCCACCATTTTGCGCCTTTCAATTTCGACGATCCGAATTTTGAACAGCGTGATTATGAAACCTTGCAGGCTTACGGACAATCAAAAACCGCTGTCAACCTGTTTTCAGTTGAATTGGACAATCGTGCAAAACCATTCGGCGTAAATGTATATTCGATACATCCCGGTAGTATTTGGGGAACAGAATTAACCCGGGAAGCCCCCATAGAAATTCTACAACAATTTGGTTTTTTGGATGATAAAGGAAACCCTGTGCAGGAAGTTATTGAATCGTTAAAAACTATTCCACAAGGGGCGGCAACAACCATATGGGCTGCCACAAGCCCGCTGATAAACCAAATAGGTGGCGTTTATCTTGAAGATGTTGACGTTGCTGAGTTGGCCATCAATCCTTCAATATCAAATGGTGTAAAACCGTATTCTCTGGATGAGGCCGGTGCCAAAAGGTTATGGAAATTGACTGAAGAGCTAACAGGCGTTACATTTAACGTTGACTAATTTTATTCCGTATCACGCAGGCATGTGGCATTTCAAATACACATTCCCCGGTTTAAACTCTCTAGCGGCAAAGTTCAGGTGTTTGCAAAAGGGTGTGTATCCGGGTGCCATACGCTTGTGTGATTCATTTTCATCAAGTCAGTTTACCAAAAACGTTGACAATATTACAGGCGGGCCATAGGCTGCACGTTAGGCAATCGGCCCAATAATTTATTTAAAATCCCACCATATTTTGGTCCTGAGCGGATCACCCAACGTATAAGGCTCACCGATACGCGGAACGTTTACCTCAACTCCCAGCTTTTCAGCAGCTGGCAGCAACTTTTCAATAGGTTCGTTCCAGGGATGGTTAGCTTCCACAAACTTACCCCAGTGGATGGGCTGTATCAAACAAGCCTGCAGGTCAACGGCCGCCTGGGCGGTTTGCCCCAGCAGCAGATGTGTCCATGGCCAATTCGGGCTGTATTGCCCGCATTCCATCAGCGCCAGGTCGAAGGGGCCATACTGCTGGCCTATTTTTTTGAAGTGTGGCCCATAGCCGCTATCGCCGCTGTAAAACAACCGGTAATGGCCCGCCTGTATCACGTATGATGCCCAAAGCGTTTTATTTTCTTGTGTATATGAGCGGTTGCTGCGGTGCTGCGCCGGGGTAGCGGTAACCTGGAGGCCACCAGGCAGCGTGACAGATTGGCCCCAATTCAGTTCGGTGATCTTTTTGGGATCAAATCCCCAGTAAACCAAATCCGAGCCAACGCCCATGGGCACTACAGCCATTTTGATTTTATCTTTTAATTTTTTCAGGGTGCGGTAATCCAAATGATCATAGTGGTCATGGGAAATGATCAGCACATCAATTGGCGGCATATCCTCAGCATGGTAATTCATCGTGCCGGCAAATGCGGTAATTAATCCAGGTACTGGCCCTGCATGGTTGCTAAAAATAGGATCAATAAGTACATTACCCTGCCCGGTTTTGATGAGCAGAGAGGAATGCCCAAACCATACGATGGTTGGCGCTGGCGCGGCCAGTGTATTCAAATTAGTTTTAACCCAGGGCAATGCGTGAGAAGGGCGAATGGTTTTAGGGCGGCTGTGCAGGAAAAGAAATTTACGCTTGATAGTGGAGTCGGAACGCTCGGCTACGTTTTCAAAACTCCCGTTTTTGTAATTAGACAAAGTATCCAAACGGGCAAGCTCTTCTCCCTGCGGACTTTTACCCATTGACCTTACCAAACCACAGCCTGCTGTTGCCATGAGCAACAATACCGCTATCCAGCCCCTTAAACAACTACTTTTCATACCGTGAGATAAATTTCTCCATCTTTCTTCATCTTCCTCAATTAATTARCAATGTTGGTTGGGTGCCCCTTTTTCAACAGAAGCGATAATCGTTTTTTTGCCCGAAAAAATTAAGCACGATTGTTGGTAAGGATATGACTTTGCATAAGCAGAAATTTGCCGATTACTAAAGTAATCTAATTTGAATGGGCGCAGCTAATAGCCTCCAAATCTGACAAAAGTATTGATCCCTGTTAAGATGGGAGTATTTAAAGTTTTTCTATTTCTTCAGCAGAAAGTTTAGTAAATTTTGAAATTTGGGCCAATGGCAAACCGTCCATTTTCATTTCACGGGCAATATCCAAGGCTTCTTCACGTTTGCCTTTTTCTATACCTTTTACCATGCCTTTTTCCATACCTTCCTGTCGGGCATAATCAATCACATTTTTATTATCCCATTTGTATTTTAAGCTGCTATCGTACATCGTTTTCTCCTCCTTTGTCAGGTTTGTATATTCTGCAATACTGAACAATTTCTCAAATATGGGTTTCCGAAGATAAACCGGAATTTTTTCCATCCGGCTCATGTTTTTTAATACATGGAGCCATTTATCTAAATCGGTTTCCAGTTCGGTTTCCGTTTTAACAAATTTACTCAATTCTACATAGGTATAACCCAGTTTATCGTAAAAAATTTCACCGGTATCCCTGTTGCATAAGCAAATATCATGCAGATAGCTATTTGCCGGGCTATCTTCCAATGTAAAATCTTCTAACAAGGCTATTAAATATACTTCGGTAATCTTATAACCCCAGGCACTCCGTCTGCCTTTTGGCGCCTGGTCGCTTATAAGGCGGGAAGTATAAAATAAGGCCCTTTCCTTAAAATACCCCTGTTTTGCCCGCTGAACCTCAATTATAAAATGTTCACCGCTATCTCCCGTGCAAAGCAGATCAAATATGGCCGATCCTTCATCTTTTAAATCGCCTGGGTATTCGTTTTTATTGTAAATTAAGTCTACAATATGCTTCCGTCCTCTGAATACTTCATTTAAAAAAGCGGTCAGCAGGTCTTTATTAGGCTCACTGCCGAATATTTTTTTGWAAGCGAAATCCACTAAAGGGTCGATGTATTTCCCGGTAACGGGTGGGGTATAATTTGGCATAACCAAATATAAAAGATTATTCCTTATCCGCCCACACAGTAGTCAGATGACAGAGTAGTGATCCTTCGGTTTTTTTGAAAGTGGAAAAGTTGAGTGAATTTTAAAGTTAAACAAAAACCTTTTTTAAAATTGCTGCCCTCATAAATTTTGCATTGTAAACTTTTTACTCAAAATTTTGTTGTAGATGCTATGCTGACTATAAATAAACTATAGCAGGCTATTAAACAATAACAGATATGAAAATTTACCATTTAATACCGTTGGTACTTATTGTAGCAACCGTGACCCAAAGTTGCGTTAGCAGCAAAAAATACAAGGAACTGGAGGGCAATTACACGCAATTGCAAAATAGCACACAAGACTTAAGTGTAAAATATCAAAGAAGCGAGCAGGCACTGGCCGTATCAAACGGGCGAATCACCAGCCTTGAAGAACAGCTGGCTTCCGAGAGGTCGAATAACAWTTCGCTCAAGGACGCTTTGAATAAATGTTTGGCTGGCAATAACCAGGGTGGTGCAAACATTTCAAAGCTGGTTGATGAAATAAATGCTTCCAACAAATACATCCAATACCTGGTGGCTACCAAAAACAAAAGCGACTCACTTAATATGGTGTTAACTAATAACCTTACCCGTTCTTTGAGTAAGGAAGAAGCCCAGGGGGTAGATGTACAGGTGCTTAAAGGTGTTGTGTATATCTCCTTGTCTGATAATATGTTATATAAATCTGGGAGCTATGAAATTTCTGATAAAGCAGGATCGTCGTTGGCCAAGATTGCTAAAATCATTACGGATTATTCAACCTACGATGTGTTGATTGAAGGTAACACCGATAATGTACCAATTAAACAAACAAACATCCGTAACAACTGGGATTTAAGTGCTTTAAGGGCCTCGTCTGTAGTACAGGCTTTGCAAACCACCTATAATGTAGATCCTAAGCGTTTAACTGCCGGTGGAAGGGGCGAGTATAACCCCATTGCCGATAATGGTACCCAGGCTGGCAAAAACCAAAACAGGCGTACACAAATTATTATCACGCCAAAACTCGATCAATTTATGGATTTGATAGGTAAAGCGCCGGATACTACCCCGGTTAAACAATAAGAATCAAGACACAAGAAAAAACGGGCCTGGCATTATTGTCAGGCCCGTTTTTTTTTGTGTTAATTACTGTAGTTGAAATGTTACCAACGGCCCGGAAATCAAATTGCAGATTACGATTGAAATTAATAACTTTAATTTCTTAATTAACCAATTAGTAGACTGATGTTCCGGAAGTTGTATTTAGTGTGGCTTGTAATAGCCGCCTGTGTTTTGTATACCCTGGATGCCTGCAACCGGGCTGGTAAAACAGATGCGGAGCAAATGCCCGATACCATCAGCTATAACTTTAACATCCGCCCTATATTATCTGACAAATGTTTTAAATGCCACGGGCCCGACGCTGCACACCGCCAGGCTGATTTAAGGCTTGATATTCCCGAAAGCGCCTTTAAAGCGCTGAAAGATAACCCAACAGCCCATGCGCTTGTTGCCGGCGATCCCGTGATGTCTGAAGTTTACAGGCGCATTTCAACCAAAGATACTTCCGAGCAAATGCCCCCGCCCTCGTCCAACCTCAAAAAATTAACACCTTTTGAAATCGACCTGATTAAGCAGTGGATTAAACAAGGCGCCCGCTATGAAAAACATTGGGCTTTTGTACCACCGCGTTCTTATGCGGTTCCGCAGGTGCAAAATACCGCCTGGCCAAAAAATCCGATAGATAATTTTGTGCTTCAAAAAATGGAGCAAAAGGGTTTTGATCCTAACCCCGAAGCCGATAAAGAACGTTTGCTAAAACGCGTATCACTTGACTTGACAGGCTTGCCGCCAACATTGCAAATGATGGATAACTTTTTGGCCGATAACAGCGCCAACGCTTACCAAAAGGTAGTCGACCAGTTAATAGCAACCCCGCAGTACGGCGAAAAAATGACCCTGCATTGGCTGGATGTAGCCCGTTACGCAGATTCGCACGGTTACCAGGACGATAATTACCGCAGCCAGTGGCCCTGGCGAGATTGGGTAATTCATGCCTTTAATGAAAACCTGCCCTACGATAAATTCATTACCTGGCAAATAGCCGGCGACCAGCTGCCTAATGCCACCACCGAGCAATTGCTGGCAACAGGTTTTAACCGCAACCACAAAATTACCGAAGAAGGTGGCGTAATTGATGAAGAGTATCGGGTAAGCTACGTAACAGATCGTACCAACACCTTCGGCAAAGCGCTGCTTGGGGTTACGTTGGAGTGCGCCCATTGCCACGATCATAAATATGATCCGTTTTCGCAAAAAGATTATTACCAAATGTTTGCCTTTTTTAATAATGTAAAAGAAGTAGGCATCGAGTCGGTTGTAGGCGGTCCCGAAACTTATGCCAAGCGGCCATTGATGCAAATAAGTAACGATGAAGCTAAAAAGGTGATGAAGTTTATCAATAAGCAGGATACGGATAAACTTATTGTATCTATCATGACCGATAGCGATAAAGTACGGCCAACCTATATCCTCAAACGCGGCAATTACGACGCTCATGGTGATGTTGTTGAGCCGGGTACGCCCAAGGCTATATTACCATTTACCGCGAACTATCCTAAAAATCGCCTCGGTTTGGCCGAATGGCTGTTTAATAAAAACAACCCGCTTGCGGCAAGGGTATTTGTAAACCAGGTTTGGCAGGAGTTTTTTGGCAAAGGCATTGTAAAAAGCTCGGGCGATTTTGGCATGCAAGGCGATTTGCCTTCGCATCCCGAATTATTGGATTGGCTTGCTGTTGATTTCAGGGATCATGGCTGGGATATCAAACGGCTGGTAAAACAAATTGTTATGTCGGCTACCTACAGGCAATCAGCCGTAATCAGCCCCGAAAAGTTAAAGGACGATCCTGAAAATACCTGGCTGGCGCGCGGCCCCCGTAGCCGCTTGCCTGCCGAGTTTGTGCGCGATTTGGTTTTGGCCAGCAGTGGTTTACTTAACCATACCATTGGCGGCCCAAGTGTTAACCCGTACCAGCCGCCCGGCTTGTGGGAAAACGCGACATCCGGCCGCGGGCAGCTGGCCAGCTATAAACAGGTTCATGGCCCCAATCTTTATCGCAGGGGTATGTATACACTTATCAAACGTACTGTGCCGCCAGCCTCGCTGGGTATTTTTGATGCCAGCAACCGCGATCAGTGCGAAGTAAAACGACTGCGCACCAATACGCCCTTACAGGCTTTGGTGATGCTTAATGACCCTGCCGTACTGGAGGCATCCCGTGTTTTGGCCGCAAAGTTATTGCAGGATAACAGCCGTATGCAGGATAAAATAACCAAAGCGTTCCGGCTGATTATGTGCCGCCATCCGCAGGAAAAAGAACTGGCTATACTTACAGCGTATTATAACGATGAGCTGAAAGGGATGAACAAAGCTGATGCCCAAAAGCTGTTAAGCGTTGGCGAATACCCGATACCTGCTAACCTTGATAAAGTAACATTGGCAGCTATGATGAAAGTGGTTGATGCTATGTACAATGTAGAAGAAGCGATAACAAAAACCTGATATGGAGAAAGAATTTTTAGAGAGCAGGCTCAATATAAACCGGCGCAAGTTCCTCTCCAGGTTAAGCCTGGGGATAGGGAGTGTTGCGTTAGGATCATTACTTATTCCCGATCTTTTTAGTGGCAGCGGTGCGGATGCCGAAGCGGATTTTGTACCGGGTATCCCCAACTTTGCGCCTAAAGCCAAAAGGGTGATCTATCTTTTCCAGGACGGCGCACCTTCGCAACTGGAATCATTTGATTATAAGCCCAAATTGCGCGAGATGATGGGGCAGGAGCTGCCAGCATCGGTACGCGGTAACCAGATACTCACCGGGATGACTGCTAAGCAGTCATCGTTCCCGCTGGTAGGTTCATTTTACGATTTTAAACAATACGGTGAATCGGGGGCATGGGTGAGCGACCTGTTCCCGCATATAGGCAAAATTGCCGATGATATCTGTATCATTCGCTCGATGAACACCGATGCCATCAACCACGATCCTGCGCTTACTTTTTTCCAGACCGGTGCACAGCAGGGTAACCGCCCCAGTATGGGCTCGTGGGTAAGCTATGGCCTTGGCAGCGAGAATAAAAACCTGCCGGCCTTTACGGTATTATTATCCAAGGGAAAAGGCAACGGGCAAGGGGTATACTCCAAATTGTGGAGTAATGGATTTTTAGATTCTATTCACCAGGGGGTACAATTCAGTAGCGGCGAAAATCCGATATTGTACCTGAACGATCCCGAAGGATTAAACCGGCACGAACGCCGCAAAATGCTGGATAACCTGGCTGCTTTAAATGATATCAACTATAAACAATTCGGCGATCCGGAGATAAACACCAAGATACAGCAGTACGAAATGGCCTACCGCATGCAAACGGCCGTGCCCGAAATTATGGATGTATCCAAAGAATCGGACGACATCGTTAAAATGTACGGCCCCGAATGTTTGATTCCCGGTACTTACGCGGCCAATTGTTTGCTGGCCAGGAAGCTATCAGAAAACGGCGTTCGCTTTGTGCAGCTTTATCACCAGGGGTGGGATCAGCATAGCAACCTGCCACAGGAAATGGCCGGGCAGGCTAAGGACGTAGACCAGGCTTCGGCCGCTTTGGTTACCGATTTAAAACAACGTGGCCTGCTGGATGAAACCCTGGTAATATGGGGCGGCGAATTTGGCCGTACCAATTACAGCCAGGGCAAGTTGGAGAAAGCAAACTATGGGCGCGATCATCACCCGCGCTGCTTTAGTGTGTGGATGGCCGGCGGTGGTATTAAACCGGGCATGGTTTACGGCGAATCGGACGATTTTGGGTATAACATTGTTAAAGATCCTGTTCATGTGCATGATTTTCATGCTACCATGCTTAATCAGTTAGGTATCGATCATAAAAAGCTTACGTTTAAAAGCTTAGGCCGGAGGTACAGGCTGACGGATGTGGCCGGAAATGTGGTAAAGGGGATTATCACTTAACACGATTTTAGGATTTTACAGGATTAACAGGATTTTGATTTTTACGGCTGGTATCTTTTTAGTGATATGCTTAAAACGTTTTAGCTTATCCGGTTTTGATAGATTTGACTGCTGACATCTTTTATCGATGTATTTAAAACGTTTTAGCTTATTTGGTTTTGATAAATAAAATATTGTTGCTGGTATGAAGAGCAGCCATAAAGGTTTTGCAGACGGTGCGTTGTTTGCGCTTAATATTTTCATTTTAGTTTTACTGGTAGCCGGCGATAGCCTGGTTGTGCCGCAATGGTTACAGCCGGTTGGGCGGTTGCACCCCTTAATTTTGCATTTCCCTATCGTAATATTGATGCTGGCTATGGTGCTGGAGTTTTTCCGGTTCAGGGCCGGGTTTGTTAACGAAAGGTTTTACCAAAACTTTACCAATTATTTACTGGTACTGGGCGCGCTTTTATCGTCGTTAACGGTAATTATGGGCCTGCTGTTGTCGCGCGAGCCGGGTTACGAGGGAGGCAATTTGTTATGGCATAAGTGGTTTGGTGTCAGTGTGGCGTTTGTAGGCTACGGCGTTTATCTTATTCGTAACACAACAAAATACACCGCTACGCTGGCCAAAACAGGGGCTTTGGTTACGGTTTTCTGTTTAATAGTGGCCGGGCATTTTGGCGCAAACCTTACCCACGGCGACGATTTTGTTTTAGGACCGGTAATGGATAAGGATAAAAATAAAGTACCCCTTGATAAGGCCTTTGTTTACCAGGACGTTATCAGGCCGATTTTTGAAATCAAATGCCAAAGCTGCCATAATGCCGATAAAATGAAAGGCGGACTAATGCTCACCAGCCAGTCTGCACTATTAAAAGGCGGCAAAAATGGTAAACTTTTTATTCCCGGCGATCCGGCTATGAGCCTGCTGCTGCAACGGGTACACATGCCCGAAACTGAAAAGAAGCACATGCCGCCTACCGGTAAGCCGCAGCTAACCGACGAAGAAAAAGTACTGCTTTACCTTTGGGTAAAAAACAAGCCCGACTTTAAGAAAAAAGTTATTGACCTGCCCGCAACCGATTCGCTCCGGATGATTGCAGCAACATTATTAAAGCCCGCCGAAAGCGCGGAGGAGACATACGATTTTTCGGCAGCCGACGATAAGGAGATTAAAAAACTAAACAATAATTACCGGGTAATTTATTCACTGGCTAACGAATCGCCCGCTTTGGCCGTTAATATTTACAACAAAAGCACCTACAACATCAAGGCGCTTGACGAGCTTAGTCCCATTAAAAAACAGGTGGTATCGCTCGACCTGAATAAAATGCCGGTGAAGGACGCTGATTTGAAAACAATAGCCCAATTTGAAAACCTGCGCAGGCTTAACCTCAATTTTAGCGATGTTACCGGCGCGGGGCTAAAAGAACTGACTTCGCTTAAGTTGCTTAAAAGCCTCTCGCTGGCAGGCGTAAAATTAAACGCCGCCGATGTAAAGCAACTGGCAGCCATCAAGAGCCTTACCGAACTGGCCATCTGGGATACAGGCCTTAAAACCGCCGATCTTGCGCCACTACAAAAAGCAAATAAGCACGTTACCCTATTAACCGGTTTTAAAGATGATGGCAAGCCTTTAAAACTTACCAGTCCGCAGTTAAAAAACACTGCGGTAATATTTAAGCAAAGTTACCTGTTACAGCTCGGCAACCCGATAAAAGGAACCGATATCCGGTATACTACCGATGGTAGCGCGCCGGATAGTATTCATGCTATATCCTATAAACCAGGCGTTTCATTTACGCAAAGCACGGTAATTCGCGCCAGGGCATTTAAAGCCGGTTGGATAGGCAGCGATACGGTTCAGTTTAATATTTATAAATCAACCTATACCCCTGATAGCATCAGTTTTTCAACCTATCCCGATAGTAAATACAAAGGCGAGGGCGCCAAAACAATGATAGATAAGGAACTGGGCAGCGGTAATTTTGGCGATGGCAAATGGCTGGCCTCACAAAAAGACCTGGAATTGCTGATGTGGTTTAATAAGCCAGTCGATTTACATACCGTTAACATTAACGTGATGCGCAATACTGGCCCTCAGATATTTTTGCCCGCGAAGGTAGAGGTGTGGGGCGGCACCGATCAATCTCATCTCAAACTGTTAGGGAGTGTTACACCTGCCGCGCCGCTTAAAAAAGATACTTACAGCATCATGAACCTGGATTGTAAATTGAAAAGCGGCCAGCCCATATCCTGTATAAAACTGGTTGCCAGGCCGCTTAAAAGTGTCCCTGCCTGGCACCCGGCAAAAGGCAAACCAGCCTGGGTTTTTATGGACGAGGTGTTTTTGAATTAGGACGCCCGATAAGTACACAACTTACAGCCGCGGCTTAACTGCAGCCAACAGCGTTATTGATACCAGTGGGACTGAATTTTATAAATATTAAAAAATCTATAAATAATTGCCGGTTTTGTTGAATATTTTACTGTAAATAGGCTATGTTTATAACATAAAACATAGCCGATGTCAATAAAAGTAGCAATTCGTCATTTTACAAGTTACAAGTACGATAAACATATCACGCTTTCGCCACAAGTTATCCGTTTACGGCCTGCTGCGCACTCGCGTACCATGATTAAAGGCTACTCGCTAAAAATATTACCCGAAAAGCATTTTATAAACTGGCAGCAGGACCCCTTTGGTAATTACCTTGCCCGGATTGTTTTCCCCGAGAAGGTAAATGAATTTGTGATTGATGTAGAGGTGATTGCCGATATGGTGGTGATAAACCCTTTTGATTTTTTTGTGGAGGAGTATGCTAATCACTATCCTTTTGAGTATGAGGATTCATTAAAAAAGAACCTGGTGCCATACCTGGAGATAACCGAGCGTGGCCCGCTGTTAATGGATTTAACAGAGAAAGCCGCCGAGTTACTGAAGAAAAATGCAGTTACCCAGGATTTTTTGGTTACCCTAAACAGGCTGCTTTATCTTGAAATATCCTACAATATCCGCATGGAGCCGGGCGTACAATCCTGCGAGGAAACGCTGGAGCTTAAATCGGGTTCATGCCGTGATACCGCGTGGTTGTTTGTACAATTGTTAAGGCATTTTGGTTTGGCTGCGCGTTTTGCATCGGGTTACCTGGTGCAGTTAAAGCCCGACATTAAATCATTAGATGGCCCATCAGGCCCCGAGCAGGATTTTACCGACCTGCATGCCTGGACAGAAGTTTACCTGCCTGGCGCTGGCTGGATAGGGCTTGACCCGACATCTGGATTATTTGCCGGCGAGGGACATATCCCATTGGCCTGTACGCCTGATCCGCAGAGCGCAGCCCCAATTAGTGGTGGTATCATCAGCGATACAAACGACCCCATCGAAACAGAGTTTCATTTTGAAAATACCATCACCCGTATTGAAGAAAAGCCACGGGTAACCAAACCATTTTCTGACGAGCAATGGGAAGATATTATGGCCCTTGGCGATAAGATTGATGAGGAATTTGCCGCCAACAACGTACGCCTTACCATGGGCGGCGAGCCAACTTTTGTATCGGTAGATAATAATGAAGCACCTGAGTGGAACTCGGCTGCCGATGGCGAGCATAAGCGCCGCTTATCCAATATCTTGTTCCACAAGCTTAAAAATGAGTATGGTGAAGGCGCGTTAATGCAGTACGGGCAAGGCAAATGGTACCCAGGAGAGCCGCTGCCCCGCTGGAAACTTGCCTGCTATTGGCGTAAGGATAATGTGCCTTTATGGAACAACGATACCTTAATGGCCGACCTGTCGAAAGATTACGGCCTTGGCCCTAAGGATGCCAAAGGCTTCATGAAGCTGCTTACCAAAGAATTGCACATCGACCCTAAAAATATTAATCCAACTTACGAAGACCCTTTTTACTTTTTGTGGGAAGAGAGTAAAACGCCCATCAATGTCGATCCGCTGAAAGTTGACCTGAAATCTCCGCTGGAGCGGCAAAAACTGGCCGAGTTGCTGAATACTGGCCTGAATGAGCCTGTTGGCTATGTGGTGCCTATTAAATGGGACCTGGAGCAAAGCAACTGGCAAAGTTGTAAATGGTCGTTCAGGCGGCAAAACCTGTTCCTGGTACCGGGTAATTCGCCGGTTGGCTTGCGCCTGCCATTGGATTCGGTGCAGTATTTTGACCCGGCAGAGCAGGAAGAGCTACCGGAAAGAAGCCTTTTTGCCGATGTGGATGCCTTGCCCGATGGCGATCATTTGATTCCAGTAACCGGCACCAAATTCAATAACAGCAAAACCATTTTTAAAACGGCGATGGTGGTTGAAGTGCGGCAGGGCAAACTGTTTATATTTTTCCCGCCTACCAGTTATTTTGAGCATTATTTATACCTGGTGAATGCCGTTGAGCGTACAGCAGAGAAGCTAAAGATGCCGGTATTAATTGAAGGCTACGATCCGCCGACAGACAATCGGGTAACCAAAATGATGATAACGCCCGATCCCGGCGTTATCGAGGTGAACATTCACCCCGCGGCAAGTTGGCGCGAACTGGCAAAAAATTATGATGTTCTGTATAAAAAGGCAGCAGAATCTCGCCTGGCCACAGAAAAATTCAACATTGACGGCAGGCATACCGGGACAGGTGGAGGTAACCACGTAACCCTGGGCGGCGAAACGCCTTCTGATAGCCCGCTATTGCGCAGGCCCGATATTCTGCGCAGTTTTATAACCTTTTGGCAGCATCACCCTTGCTTGTCATACCTGTTCTCTACCCAGTTTATAGGTCCCACCAGCCAGGCGCCACGGGTTGACGAGGGAAGGATGGAAACGCTTTATGAACTGGAAATAGCGTTTCAGCAAGTTCCCGACCGGTCCGAAAATGAAGTTCCTTTTTGGCTGGTTGATAGGATTTTCCGTCACTTTTTAACAGATATCACGGGCAATACACACCGCTCGGAGTTTTGTATCGATAAGCTTTACTCGCCCGATTCATCAAGCGGCCGTTTAGGCATCCTGGAGTTCAGGGGATTTGATATGCCACCGCATTACCGCATGAGTATGGTGCAGTTCCTGCTGATCCGCACGTTACTGGCCTGGTTCTGGAAAACCCCATACAACCATAAACTGGTACGTTGGGGAACCGAACTGCACGACCGTTTCCTGCTGCCGCACTATTGCTATAAAGATATGACCGAGGTGGTAAATAGCCTGCGCGATGCAGGTTATGGGTTTGATATCTCGTGGTTTGAGCCTTTCTTTAGCTTCCGTTTCCCTTTCCTGGGCGAGTTGCAGGTAGATGACATCAATATCGAAATTAAGATGGCTATTGAGCCATGGCATGTATTGGGAGAAGAAATGTCAAGCACCGGCACATCGCGTTTTGTGGATTCTTCGCTGGAACGTATCCAGGTTAAAATATCGGGCCTTACCGATTCGCGCTACACCTTTTTATGTAACGGCTTAAAAATACCGCTAAAAAGCACAGGTGTACAAGGCGAGTATATTGCAGGGGTTCGCTATAGGGCCTGGCAACCGCCATCGGCACTGCATCCAACCATCGGTACAGATACGCCGCTGGTGTTTGATTTGTTTGACACCTGGACGCAAAAATCAGTGGCTGCATGCCAGTACCATGTGTCGCATCCGGGAGGCCGCAGCTACGATACCTTCCCGGTAAACAGCTATGAAGCCGAATCGCGCATAATTTCCCGCTTTTTTGATTTTGGCCATTCGGTTAACCTGGTTGAGCCGGCTGTTGCCCGGCAAACAGCAGGAGGGAGGTTTGTTACCAAAATGAATATATTACCACAATATACCATCACCAATGAAGTTGTTAGCCCGGAATACCCGTATACCATGGATTTGAGGCGATATAAAAATGCCAAGAATTTATAGCAGAAAAATCAGACATTTGGAAAATGATTGAAACTTACCTGGAGCGGAACGGTAAAACTGCCAAACCTTTTTTTGATGAGCTTGCCGCGCCCGAAGGCGTAGTGCGTGAGCATTGGAAAAAGCTTGCCCATGCTTATGACGAGCTGGGCCTTGAAAAAATGGAGCAGCGGAGCCGGGAAATTAGCCAGGAGTTGCGCGATAATGGGGTTACTTATAACGTGTACAGCGATCCCGACGGCATTAACCGCCCCTGGAAGCTTGACCCTGTGCCAATGGTATTTAGCCAGCAGGAATGGGAGAACATTGAAAAAGGCTTAGTACAACGTGCTGAATTGCTTAACCTGATCATAGCTGATATTTATGGCGAACGCAGGCTGATTAAAGAGGGGTTTATCCCCTTTGAGCTGGTATTTAGCCATAAAGGTTTTTTAAGGCAGGCCGATAAAATTAAAATACCCGGCAAATTTCAGCTTATTCAATACTCTGCCGATCTGGTACGTGGCCCCCTGGGCAAAATGTGGGTACTGCATGACCGTGCCGACGCCCCATCGGGTGCCGGCTATACGCTGGAAAACAGGGCCGCCATGACCAGGGTTTTCCCGGATTTGATCCGGGAAAACCAGGTGCGTAAAATTTCGTCTTATTATCAAACATTAAAAAATACGCTTACAAGGCTCGCTTTACAAAATAAAGAGAACCCGAGGGTGGTGCTTTTATCGCCGGGTACGGCCAACGAAACTTATTTTGAGCACGCCTACCTGGCATCGTCATTAGGTTTTACCCTTGTTTTTGGGCAGGATTTAACCGTGAGCGATGGCTATGTATGGCTAAAAACCTTAAAAGGGTTAGAGAAAGTAGACGTTATTGTACGCCGTGTTGACGATATATTTTGCGATCCGCTGGAGTTTTTAGGCGATTCGCACTTAGGTGTTGTTGGGTTGATGGAAGCCGTGCGGCAAAAAAAGGTGACCATTATTAACCCATTAGGCGGCCGCATATTGGAGAACCCTGGCCTGATGGCTTTTCTGCCGCGCCTGTGCAAACACCTGTTAAACGAAGAACTGATATTACCATCGGTAGCCACCTGGTGGTGCGGGCACGAGAAAGAAAAAAAATATGTGCTGGATAACCTGCCCTTCCTTATTATCCGGTCTATTTACCGGAGTAACGAAAACCGCCCATACATCGGCAGCGAACTGAGCAAAAAGCAGACAGATGATTTGAGAACCGAAATAAACACCCGGCCTTATTTATATGTGGCGCAGGAGGTAGTAAGTTTCAGCACCACGCCATCATTAATTGGCAACAACCTGGAAGCCTGCAACGCCGTTTTCAGGAGTTACATTGTAGCCGATATGGATAAAGAGGTTTACCATGTAATGCCGGGCGGTTTATCAAGGAGTTTTCCTACAAAAGGCGAGTTTATTATTTCTAACCAATCGGGTGGTATCAGTAAGGATACCTGGGTGCTGGGCCCATCGCCCCAGAGCCAGGCAAAGCCCGCCGTTAATCAGCCGGTATTGCGGCAGGTAAAAAATATTTTGCCAAGCCGCACCGGCGAGAGCTTGTTTTGGTTGGGCCGGTACCTTGACAGGGCAGTTATAAACGTGCGGTTAATGCGTATTGTGCTTAAAATTTACAACGAGCGCGATGATGAAATTCACCCCGAAACCAACCAGACGCTGGTAATACTGCTTAAAACATTAAGCGCGGTAACGGGTACTTTACCCGGTTTTGCCTCAGCCGATCAGACCAGGTTACGGCAGCCCGAAAAGGAGTTATTGTCGCTGGTTGTTGAAACAGGCAGGGCGGGTACTTTGGCGCAATCCTTGCAATCATTTTTAACAAACGGATTTGCCGTACGCGATCGTTTAAGCCTCGATACATGGAGGATTCTGGATAGTATATCCGAAGAATTTGAGTTGATGAAGGAAAACGGCGATGATTTACGCAAGATTTACCATAACCTCGATCAGTTTATCATTAAGCTGATGGCTTTTATCGGCCTTAATAACGATAACATGACCAGGGCATCCAGCTGGCGGTTGCTTAACATAGGCCGTTTTTTAGAGTCATCGTTAAATACATGCATCATTTTACAGGCGGCGTTGGCTAACAACGTAACACCAGAGGTGGAGAAGCAATTGATGGAACTGGTGCTGATGTGCAACGAGAGTTTGGTTACCTATCGATACCTATACCGGTCGACGCTGCAATTGCCGGGTGTGCTCAATTTACTGCTGGTTAACGAGGATAATCCAAAATCGGTAGCGTTTTTAATTGCTAAAATTGATGAGCACCTGGCGCACTTGCCAGATAACCATAAAGAAGGCGGCCTTAGCCCTGCTCACAAAAAACTGCTGGAGGCCTTAACCATGATCAGGCTTTGCGATGTAAACAAGATGGTACCATCGGCCAATGCCAATGGCTTTGGCAAAAAAGAGCTTAACGGCTTTTTACACCACCTGATTACCTTATTGAGCCAGGCATCAACCATTATATTTGAAAGCTATTTTAGCCCAACACAAAGCCAGTACAGTTTTGTAAAAAATAATAACGCGCTACCCGAATTATGAGAACCGCTAATACAAAGGCATTTTTTAACAGGTGTTTTCACAATAGCCAAAGCTTATGAAATACCAGGTAACCCATATCACCAAATATGAATACCAGCTGCCGGCATCGTTATGCCATAACCTGGTGTACCAGGTGCCGGTTAACCACAGTTTTCAGGAGGTGGAGAAGGTGAACTACCAAATTCACCCCGTACCACATTTGGTTGTGACCAGGGAAGACTTTTTTAGTAATAAATTCATCTATTTTTCGATAGAAGAGTTTCATCAACGGTTAACCGTCGAGATAAAAAGCGAGGTTAAAATTTCCGAGCCGGTATGGATAAGCGCTGCGCCCCAAAATACGACACCCTGGGAAAACGTGGTGATCTGGCTGAAAAGTACCGATGCTGAAAGTGACATCAGACAATTTTACCTTGAATCGGACCATGTGGTGTTTATACAGGGCATCAGGGAGTATGCATTAAAATCATTCACGCCCGGCAGGCCAATTATGGAAGCCATGCTTGATCTCAACTCGCGCATATTTAATGATTTTGATTTCACCCCCGGCTTTACAGATGTTACTACCAAGCTGGAAGAAGTTTTTTTACATAAAAAAGGTGTTTGCCAGGATTTTGCGCATTTCTCGCTGGCCTGTTTACGGTCGATAGGCTTATCGGCCAGGTACGTAAGCGGATATATCGAAACGCTGCCGCCACCAGGAAAATCAAAACTGTTTGGCTCCGATGCCTCGCACGCCTGGATAGCATTATACATTCCCGACATCGGGTGGACGGAGTTTGACGCCACCAATAACCTGCTGGTTAACGACCGGCATATCCGTACTGCCATCGGTCGCGATTTTGCCGACGTAGTACCATTAAAAGGTGTGGTTTACAGCGGCGCCGGCCAACGTATGTATGTAAATGTGGATGTACGGAGGGTAGAATAGTACAAATACCCTATGAAGTGTTTTTGGTTTTTAATAACATTGATTTGTGAATGCTGGATGTGATGAGCCGTCGAGCGTATGAACGCCGCGATTTACCTGGAGCTTTTTGACATGCCAGATGAGGTACTTAGCTCTTTTTTAAAGCCTGCATAAACTGCAAGGGCGATTTGCCGTATTCCTTTTTAAAGGCCCGCGAAAAATTTGAATTGCTTTGCAGGCCAATCCTGTCGGCTACTTCATTCATAGCAACGTCCTCATGCGTCATAATCTGGATAGCCTTTTTTAGCCGGATGGTCCGGATAAATTCACCAACTGATTGGTCAGATATTCCCTTTATTTTTTGATAGAGCTTAGTGCGGCTTATATACAAATGCCTGCATAAAAAATCGACATCAAGATTCAAATCCTGGATGTTGTCCTCGATCAACTTTAATAATTTATTAAAAAATTCCTTGTCTTTTTCGGAGTGTACAAGCTCGGTGGCTTTTACCAGGTAATCCTTGGTATAGCGTTGTTTGAGCTTTTCGCCCTGTTCAAAAATATTGTGTACGGTAAGCAGCAAAAGATCGATGCTTAAAGGTTTGGCAAAATAAAAGTCGGCGCCCGATTCCATTCCCTCAATTTTGGTATCTAAGGCATCCTTGGCCGATAGGATGATAAAAGGGATGTGGCTGGTTTCAAAGGTTTCTTTGATGGCCTTACAAAGCTCAATACCGCTCATTCCCGGCATCATAACATCGCTGATAATCATGTCCGGTACTTTTTTGGCCGCTAATTCCATCCCGGAGTGGCCATCTTCGGCCTCGTAAATTTGGTAGTGTTTTTCAAAAGCCTGTTTTAAAAAGGTACGCAGTTCCTGGTTATCTTCTACCAGTAAAATGTGTTTGCGGTTTTTAGTTTGAACTCCAATGCCTTCGTTTTCATATTCTGGCAATGGCAATTGAATGGCATTATCAATAACTTCCAGCTGTGTCTCTACCAATCCGGAAGCTGTTTTTTCTGACGGTAGGTAATTTTCTTCGCCCCAGGGAATGCCTATAATTATTTCGGTGCCTTTATACCGCTCGCTGTAAACATAAATGTTACCCTTGTGCAGCTGTGTAAGGCTTTTAACCAGTGCCAGGCCCACCCCCGAGCCAAGGTGATTTTTGCTGATACGGTAATAACGGTCAAAAATACGGGTGATAGAGTCGCTGGAAATGCCTATGCCGGTATCGGCTACGCGAAAAAAAATGTATTTTTTTGCCTGGTGTTCCCTGGCCAACAATTCGAAGCCGGTGTTAAAGGATGGCGTAAACCGTTCGATATCAAAAAAGATCTCGAAGGAAACGCGCCCGCCGGCGTTGGTGTATTTGAACGAGTTATTCAAAAGGTTAAACAATATCTTTTCCAGTACCTGCACATCAAAGTATCCGGTTTGTGCAAGTGCGTCCTGGCTATCGGTATGGTAGTTAAGTTCGAAATTTATCCCCTTATTAACGGCCAGGTTTTGAAATTCCCAGGCCAGGTCCCTGCAAAATTGGTTGACTGCCAACGGCTGCACCTGTAGCTTTACAATACTATCAGCAACTTTTTTAAAGTTCATCAGCTCGCTTATCAGGTTCATGAGGCGTTTGGCATTCCTGAACATGAGCTGGTAGGAATAATCAAGCGCCTTGTTCTTATTCTGACTTATCAAGCTTTCCAGCGGACCTAAAATTAAAGTTAGTGGTGTACGAAACTCGTGCGATACATTTGTGAAGAACATTAGCTGCTGCTGGTAAAGTTCCTCACGTTGCAGGTGTATTTCCTCACGTTGAGCCTCGTTTACTTTGCGGATTTCAACCTCACGCTTAAGGCGGTACCAACGAGCCTGGTAAATATAAATTCCCAGCAGCGCCGATATGATAAGCAGGATATAAATGGTTTTAGCCATGCCCGATTTCCACCAGGGCGGGGTGATGGTGATGTTTGTGCCGGCCTCACTTTTGCTCCATACCCCGTCATTATTTGTGGCTTCCACCACAAATCTAAAATTGCTGTAATCGAGGTTGCTGTAGGCCGCGCTTGGGTTTTTACCATCGGTGTATTGCCAGTCTTTATCAAAGCCAACCAGTTTATAGCGATATTTGCATTTTAACGGGTTTGCAAAATGCATAGATGAAAAAAAGATAACAAAATTGTTTTGGAGGTAGCTAAGCGTTAGTTTTTTGCCGTAACCGATAGCCTGGTTTATATTGTTTTGCGATGAATCATCTAACCCATAACCCGGCTTTTGATTGTTGATCAAAATATCAGTTAAAACGGGCATAGCTGCAATGCTGTTGGCCCTGATCTGGTCCGGGTAAAAATAATTGAGTCCGTTAATGCCGCCGAAATATAAACGGCCATCGGGGCCTTTGTATGATGAGCCTACCTTGAAACTATTACCCTGCAGGCCGTCGTTTTTATCATACCGTATCAATTTGCCCGTTGATGGATTAAGGCACTCCAGCCCATTGCCCCCCATCCATATATTACCGGCATTATCAATTTCAAGGCTCTCTACATCGTTAAAAATACCGTAACTGCCTGAGTATTGCTTTATGGTATATGAGTTGTTAGCGGCGCACAAAACAAGCCTGTTAACCCCGCCGCCAATGGTGCCTATCCAATAAGTACTGTCATTTTGTTTGCTGATAGGGTAGGTATAATCTGAGCTTAAAGAATTTGGCTGTCCAGATGCCCTGTAAATGAACGTTTGTTTAATATTGCCCTGCGCGTCAATTAGTACCCGCTTTAACCCATGCGTGCTGGATACAAGGAGCTGCGGCGTGCTTTTATCCGCAAAAATAAAAAAGCCCTCGTCGTAGTATTTTACCTGGTAAATATTTTTAGCATCCTTCCATATAACTCCGTGTTTGTCCTGATGATTGCCAAACCAAATATTGCCGTAATAATCTTTAACAAAGGTATCTATTACGTGGGAGGGGAAGTTTTGATATCCGTTGGGTTTCCACAATTCGGTACCGTTGGGTCTTAATATTTCGATACCTGCCGAGCTGCCTATCCATAAATTATGGTCGCTATCAATTGTTAAAGCCGTAATAACATCGCTTTTTAATCTTAAGCGAGAATTATTGGTATTGTAATAAGTGAATTTTTGAGTTTTTAAATTGTACAGGTTAAGCCCGTTGGCGGTGGTACCTATCCAAAGGTTATCGCCATCGGCCATTACAGACCGGATGTGATTGCCCGCAAGTGAATTGGCGACTTCGGGGTTATGCTGAATGGTATAAAATGGCTTTTCATTTAAATCGCAATAATTTAACCCTCCGCCAAATGTACAAACCCACAAGCAATCGGTACGGTCAACAAATACCTTGCTTAATGAACCCGAATTTAAGCCGTGGGGTGAGTTTTTATCACTCACCGTTTGTACCAGGTTTAAGTTGTGGTCAACCCTGAGCAGGCTGGGGCCAATATTTAGCCAATAGTCGCCTTTTTCGCCTTCGGTAATATTTCTTATAAAGCTGGGGCAAGCCAATTGTTTTCCTACAGCCCAAACCTGCCCTGTAGCACCCTGTCTTGTTTCTACAAGTAATATTTTGTTTTCTGCAGATAGCACCGGACTATCGTTATTGTTAAAATACACCCGCGATATGTTTTCATTTGTAAGGCCTGCAATAGGTACCTTTTTTAAACGGTTGTTTTTATCAAGCGCCCACATACCCTTATTACTTGTTAAGTAAAGCTGGCCTTTATGGTCTTGCACCATATCGGAAAACTGTACACCGGGAGGGGTAACTAAATTTTGCTCCTCAATATTAGTCCCGTTAATCCGGAATACTTTGAGCTGGTTGCCGGTAAAAATATAAATGAGGTTACCCCTGGGTTTAAATATTTTTTGAAAACTGGTGTTGCTGTTTTTTTTTGTCTCGGTATAATCAGTATACTTTTCCAGGCTTGGGTTAAAACATTGCAGGCCGCCTTCTGTGGCCAGCCAAATATTTCCATCGTCATCAGGATAAATAGTTACCAGCCTGTTTTTAAAGGCGTTGTTTAGTGGTGTGTTGGTATTATAAAATTTTTTAACCGAATAACCGTCAAACCTATCCAGGCCGAAAAAAGTGGCTACCCAAATATACCCCTGTTTATCCTGTGCAACATCGTTGGCGTCGGTATGTGATAATCCCTCGTCAACGGTTAAATAATGAAACTTATAGGGGTACTGCTGAGCCAGCGTTACATC
>NZ_JBFUIJ010000010.1:0-185559 GCF_056401935.1 Mucilaginibacter sp. P4_D1 | reverse complement strand
GCTTCATGCTCCGTGGGAAAGAAAAAGTAGCGATAGAATGGGGCTTACTTTCAATCGCACAAAACCTAAGAAAAAAAGCTGCCTAAAGGCCTTCTTTTCACTCGTTCTTAATCAATAATATTCGTTAGTTCGAAATCAACATCAAAAAACTACTTGAAATCGATTTATCCGCCGTAAAATAAAAAGACCGCATCATTTGATTTATGATACGGCCTCTTTTTGCGTTTAAACACGATTTAAKGATTTTACAGGATTAACAGGATTTTTTCTGTAAAATCAGGTATTCACAATTCTGCTGTAAATATTCAAACAGATTATATTTAGTTTAAAACTTAAATACACCACATTGTCTTACGCTGTTTCGGGCAGATTAAAATAGGATCAAGCGATTTAAAATCAAAAAAATGTAGTCTATGCCCCTATACTATTTTCGGCTTTGGTACAAAAAGTAACTTTAAACAATTTAAACATACTTTTCACCCAATCGGTTCAAAAACCGCCTAAATTTTGTTTTTTGGGGCTTTTTAGTAGATTTGTATAAACCAAAATTGATATGTACAACCTACTTGTTTCACCCCAAAACGTTCAGGCTTCGTTGCAGAAGCATGTACTTGCCGATGGCTTCGATCTCACTTTTGATATGGAAAAAAGTAAGGGCGTATATATTTACGATTCGAAGAACAACCGGACACTACTTGATTTTTTTACCTGCTTCGCGTCGGTACCTTTAGGCTACAATCACCCCAAAATGGTGAACGACGAAGAATTCAAAAAAAACCTGATGCTGGCGGCCTTAACCAACCCGTCCAACTCCGATATATATACTACTCAATACGCGCAGTTTGTTGAAACCTTTTCAAGAGTTGGCATTCCTGATTATTTACCACACGCTTTTTTTATTGCAGGCGGTTCATTAGCCATAGAAAACGCGCTAAAGGTTGCCATGGACTGGAAAGTGCAAAAGAATTTTGCCAGGGGCTATACCAAAGAGCGCGGCTTTAAAGTGATACACTTTGAACACGCGTTTCATGGCCGCTCGGGCTATACCCTGAGCCTTACCAATACGGTGCCCAATAAAACCAAATGGTTTGCCAAGTTTGACTGGCCAAGGGTATCTGTACCCTATATGAATTTCCCGTATAGTGACGCCAATCATGAAGATTTGCTGCAACGCGAGCAATTGTCTGTAGCCCAGATCAGACAAGCTTTTGAAGATAATAAAGATGACGTTTGCGCTATTATTATTGAACCCGTACAATCAGAAGGCGGAGATAACCACGTACGTAAGGAATTTTTAGAAAAACTGCGCGAGCTTGCCGATGAATATGAGGCTATGCTCATTTATGACGAAGTGCAAACCGGCGTTGGCCTTACAGGTAAATTTTGGTGTCATGAGCATTTTGGCCCCAAAGCACGGCCAGACATTTTGGCCTTTGGTAAAAAAATGCAGGTTTGTGGCATATTGTGCAGCAACCGGGTTGACGAGATTGAGAATAATGTATTCCATGTATCATCGCGCATTAACTCAACCTGGGGAGGGAGTTTGGTTGATATGGTACGGTCATCAAAAATAATGGAAGTAATAGCCGAAGATAGTCTTTGCCAAAATGCCGCCGAAATGGGCGACTATTTGCAAAACCAGCTCAGCGATATTTCGGCCAGGATGCCTGTCATCGGCAATGTGCGTGGCAAGGGACTGCTTACAGCCTTTGATTTTCCCGACAAAAACAAGCGCGATAATTTCATCAACAAAGGGCTGGAAAATAATATCATGTATTTAGGCTGCGGTGATAAAAGTATCCGTTTTAGGCCAGCGCTTATTATTGAAAAAAGCCATATAGATACCGGACTTGAAATGCTGGAGAAAATAGCTAAAACCCTATAATTGACAATAACGTATTTAAAAAAACAGCTGAACTACAAACACCGTATCCTAATATTTAATATATGTTTTAGGAATTGTTGACTCCAAAAAGGGGTGAAATATTAACATAAGCTATTTTTTTACCAAAATACGCTATATTTTTAATTATTATTCCCGTTAGATTTGTCCATTCCTGTTAGAATCAAATCTAGTTCATCATGAGCAAACATATAGAGAAATTAAAAAAACAACTTGTTGAAGTTGCAGAAGTTGTTAACTCATTTCAGTCAGAAGCCGTGCAGGTACGCATCATTGATAGGCTGCTGGATGTAATGATTGAGTCGGAGAGAGCAGATGCCGATGGTTCTGAAATTTTTAGTAAAAAAGGCCGTAAATTACGCTTAGACGATGAAAGTTCTGCCACTGGGGGGCGTAAAAAGCCAGGCGCAACAAAAATATTGAACCAATTGCTAAGCACCGACTTTTTTGATGAACAGCGTTCCATCTCATCAATAGCTAACTATTGTAAAGAGCAATTTGATTCGGATTTCAAAACTTCGGAGTTATCGGGCATCCTTTTAAAATTGGCAAATGAAAATAAACTAAGACGGGAAAGAAGCAATGAAAACAATCGTTTTGAATACATCAAAGCTTAAATAGACAAACCAATATTATAAAATAAGCCGCTATTTGTTTAAAATAGCGGCTTATTTTATTTTCAGTTAAATAATATATTATTTTAAAGCAAATAAATTATCCACGCCTAAAATTTTCCTACTGGTATAGCCTTCAGCATATTTAGCGCCAATGCTTTTACCAAATTCGCTGGCACGCGCAGCAACTACGTTAATAAACTCTGGGGTAGATATATAAGTTTGGGGTTCATTTTCCCATTCGGGGTTGTAAAACTGCGAACCATAAGCGTAAATACTCTCCACCTTTTTATCCCAGTATTCGGTAATATCAATTAAAATATCTGGTTTAATATAGTTATCCTGAATAAAGTGCAGCACCATTTCTGGCCGCCATGCCTGTTGCGGTTCTCCATTCTCAAACGTCTCTATCTTGCGCAAGCCCGCTAAAAACGCAGATGCCTCTACCAGCTCATTGGCGCGGCCGTGATCTGGGTGCCTGTCATGATAAGCGTTGGTAATTACAATTTCAGGCTGATATTTACGAATAGCGGCAATTATCTTTAACTGATACTCCCGCGTATTTTCAAAAAAACCATCCGGAATAGCCAGGTTATCTCTTACCGCAAGACCCAGTATTTTGGCTGCGGCGGCGGCTTCCTGCTCTCGTATCTCGGCCGATCCGCGGGTACCTAATTCACCGCGGGTAAGGTCAACAATACCTACCTTATAACCCAAGGCAACGTGTTTTAAAATGGTGCCCGAGCATCCAAGTTCGGCATCATCAGGATGTACCGATAAAACTAAAATATCTAACTTCATTGTTGTGTTTGTGTTAATGAGTTGCCGCCAAAAGGCGCTCAATCTTTTTCCGGATTTTTGACGATGTGGGCTTGGTAAACGGAAAGTAAAAGTCGGTAACGTGTCCGTCCCTATCAATCAAAAACTTATGAAAATTCCATCTGGGTACCGATTTAAGTTTTCCGTTTGCTTTTTTATCGGCAAAAAATTGGTATAGGGGATGTGCAAAAGGCCCGCGCACCCTGATTTTATCAAATACCGGGTAGTTTGCACCAACGTTTTCGCAAAAAGCAGCTATAGCGGCGCCTTCCAAAGGCTCCTGGCCGCCAAAATCATTTGAGGGGAAGGCCAATATCTCGAAATCAGTATCCTTGAACTGGTTTTTCAATTCGGCCAAATCTTTAAGCTGTGGTGTAAAGCCACATTGAGAGGCGGTATTAACAATTAAAAGTACCTTACTTTTATAAGCCGACAGGCTAATATCATCACCGTTTAACTTTTGAACGTTAAACTTGTAGACGCTTGTGTTGTCCATTATCAGTAGTTAGTGGAATTATATCCGGCCTGGGTAAGTATGGCCTCGATATCTCTCTGCTCGTCGGGGTCGTAAGTCTCCTTAAGGTTATGGCCAAATATGCTGGCTACAGACTGAAACATAAATGCCTTAAAACCACCCTTAAGTTCCTTAACCATAGTATAGCTGGTTTGCCCGGTTTCGCGGTCAATCAGCTTGATCAAAACTTCACCCTGACTAATTGTCAGATTTTTAATTTCCTTATCAAACAATGTTTTTATTTCACCCTCGCAGGTGCTTATCAATTCTTTCTGTTTTTTCTTATCCCCGKTAAGGGCAAGGTCGCGCTGCAATTTTGCGTACCGCTGGCCTGCAAAACGGGCGTAAGGCAACACCTTCATTACGTTATAACGCAACCGGCGATAATTATCCCTATCTGCATCGTTAGCAAATATGCGGCTATCTACAATTCTTATCGGCGGGCAAACCACCCAGGGTATTAATTGTCCGTCAACATCGGTTACGGCCACTCTTATGGTATCATTTTTGCCCAATACCATAGGTGCAGGTTTATCTGTCTGGGCACTTACCTTGCCCACTAAGCAACAAAACATCAACAGAAAACCAATAAATTTCATATTTTTACTTAAAACAAAATTAAAGGAAATTTTTGTGGTATTTTAATATAATCTGTAATAATAATTTTCAATTACAAGTTTATCTTATTTATACCGTCTATATCATATATGAAAGAGATAGAGATTGATCTGGAAGCCGAGAAGAATGAGATACTAAAAAGATATCGCGCATTGCTGCGCGCCTGTAAATCGACCCTGCAAAAGGGCGATAAACGCATGATACGCAAGGCGTTTGATATGGCGCTTGAAAGCCATAAAGATATGCGCCGTAAAAGCGGCGAACCCTATATATATCACCCTATTGCTGTAGCCCAGATAGCCGCCGAAGAGATTGGACTGGGTACAACATCAATTGTGTGCGCCCTGCTTCATGATGTGGTAGAAGATACCAACATGACGCTTGACGAAATTGAGATGGAGTTTGGCAAAAAGGTGGCCAAAATTATTGATGGCTTAACCAAAATATCGGGCGTATTTGATACCAACAGCTCGTTACAGGCCGAGAACTTCCGTAAAATGCTGCTTACCCTGGCCGATGATGTGCGGGTGATACTCATTAAACTGGCCGATAGGCTGCATAACATGCGCACCATGGAGTTTATGCCGCGCGATAAGCAGCTTAAACTATCGTCAGAAACCGTGTACCTGTATGCTCCACTGGCCCACAGATTGGGTTTATATGCCATAAAATCTGAACTGGAAGACCTATCCATGAAATACATGGAGCGCGAAACTTACCAGTTCATCAAAAAGAAACTAAACGAAAAGAAAGCTGAACGAGAACGTTTTATCCGCGATTTTATTGAGCCTGTTAACAAAGCGCTACAGGCCCAGGAAATTCATGCAGATGTGTTTGGCAGGCCAAAATCTATTCACTCCATCTGGAATAAGATGAAGAAAAAATCGATCCCTTTTGAGGAGGTATATGATCTTTTTGCCATCAGGATAATTTTAGATAGCGCCCCCGACCAGGAAAAAGCCGATTGCTGGAAGGCCTACAGTATAGTTACCGACCAATACCGTCCCAACCCCGACAGGCTGCGCGATTGGATTTCGTCGCCCAAGGCAAATGGATACGAATCATTACACACCACCGTTATGGGCCCGCGCGGGCAATGGGTTGAAGTGCAGATACGTACCAAACGCATGAACGAGATTGCCGAGAAAGGTTTTGCCGCGCATTGGAAATACAAGGAATCATCAACCGATAGCGGGCTTGATCAATGGGTGCAAAAGGTAAGGGATATGCTTAAAAATCCCGACACCAACGCCCTGGATTTTATCGACGACTTCAAGATGAATTTATTCAGCGATGAAATTTTCATTTTTACCCCAAAAGGTGCGCTTATCCAGTTGCCGCTTAATGCAACTGCCCTGGATTTTGCATTTGAAATACACACCGATGTGGGCGCCAGTTGTATTGGCGCCAAAGTGAACCATAAACTGGTGCCATTAAGTTATAAACTGCAAAATGGCGACCAGGTAGAGATTATCACCTCGGGCAAGCAAACCCCTAAAGAGGATTGGCTAAATTTTGTGGTTACCGCAAAAGCTAAAGCCAAAATAAAATCGGCTTTAAAAGAAGAAAAGCGAAAAATTGCGGAGGACGGCAAAGAGATTCTGGAGCGTAAAATGAAATCGCTTAAAATCACTTACAACTCCGAAAATCTGCACAAACTGAGCTATTTTTTCAAACTGCAATCAACCCAGGACCTGTTTTATAACATTGCCAAGGGCGTGATAGACATGAAAGACCTGAAGGAATATCAGGCCTTTGAAAAGAATGTTGAGAACAAGCCCCAGGATAAAATTGAACAGGAACAAGTTCRAAACCTCATTCGTAACCTGAAATCGAAAGACAGCGATATGCTGCTGATTGGTGAGGACATGCAGAAAATTGACTATAAACTGGCCAATTGCTGTAACCCTATCCCCGGCGACGATGTATTTGGCTTTGTTACCGTGAGCGATGGCATTAAAATACACCGCACCAACTGCCCCAATGCCGCCAAACTGATGGCTAACTATGGCTACCGGATTGTAAAAGCCCGCTGGACCAACCAGCAGGAGCTTGCATTTTTAACCGGGTTAAGAATAACCGGTATAGACGAAGTTGGATTAATTAATAAACTCACCACTGTTATATCAACCGATTTTAAGGTAAATATCCGCTCCATTACGGTTGATAGTGACAACGGAATTTTTGAAGGATCGATAATGGTTTACGTAAACGATACCAACCACCTTGACAACCTGATCAAAAAAATAAAACTGATTAAAGGCGTTACCGGCGTTAACAGATTTGATTCGGTGATTGAAAAAGCGTCTTGAAAAAGAATCAAGAATTAAGAGTCAAGAATCAAGATGGAGAAAGTCTTGATTTTTTTATTCTTGTCTGAAACCAGTTACAGATGACAGAAGGAGTCGCCAGGCGAAACACAAATTTTTCTTAATTCCTGATTCTTGACTCTTGACTCTATCTTAACCAAATTATTAATAACTTTGCCTGCTTAACAGACCATTATGGCCCAACCGGATACTATAGCATTGGTTAAAAAAATTTTTGAGGCTTACCTTGAGAATAAAAACCTGCGCAAAACGCCGGAGCGTTTTGCAATACTCGAAGAAATTTACTCGCGCTCAGATCACTTTGATGTGGAATCCCTTTATATCCACATGAAAAATAAAAAATACCGTGTTAGCCGCGCTACGGTATATAACACGCTTGAACTGCTGGTATCATGCGACCTGGTAACAAAACACCAGTTTGGCAAAAACATGGCCCAATTTGAAAAATCATACGGCTACAAACAGCATGACCACATCATTTGCATCGACTGCGGCAAAGTAGTGGAGTTTTGCGACCCGCGGATTCAGCAGATACAGAGTATGATGGGCGATATTTTAAAATTCGACATTAAACACCACTCGTTAAACCTTTACGGTAACTGTGCCAAATTACGTGAAGGTAATTGCGACAGAAGGGTATAACCATGAACAAACCTATTTTAAGCAAACAGGCATTTTGGGATGTTGATATGGATAATATCGACTATGAAAAGAATGCGCGTTTTGTTATTGAAAAGGTTGTTGACCGCGGATCTTTTGAGGACTTTATCGCTCTAAAGAAATTTTATGGTGATGATAAAATCAAAAAAGAAATTGTAAATGCTAAGTGGATTGGCGACAAAGAAATTTATTTTTGCTGTGCCATTTTCGATCTTGAACCTAAGGACTTTAAATGTTATATAAAGAAACAGTTGAACCCGCAACTTTGGGTTTACTGACAGAATTAATGACTCTGCCAGAACTGGAGCAATTCAGACTGGTTGGTGGTACAGCGCTATCTTTACTTTTAGGTCATCGGGCATCTATCGATCTTGATCTTTTTACCGACGAACCCTTTGATAGCGATTTAATTAACTTTAAGCTATCCGGCAATTTTCAATTTTTCTCAAAAGAAAAAACCAGCCCCCGTTTGTTGTTCACTTATATAAATAACGTAAAAGTAGATTTTGTACATACGTTTGAAAAGTTCACTTTTGCCAGTAATAATATAGAGGGTATTAGGTTTGCCTCCCTGGAAGAAATTATTGCCCTGAAATTAAACGCAATAGCAGGACGAGGGGCAAAAAAGGACTTTTGGGATTTACACGAGTTATTGGAACATTTTTCGTTTGATCAAATGTTTTCATTTTATCAAGCCAGGTATCCAAATAATTCAACGATAATGATTATTAAATCTATCACTTATTTTGTTGAAGCAGATTTGGATTCAGATCCTTATAGTTTTAAAAAATTAAAGTGGGATAAAATCAAAAAAGATATCATACAAAAATTTAATAGATATATTCAAACGATAAATTAATGGCTGTTGACGTATTATTAGGCCTCCAATGGGGCGATGAAGGTAAAGGAAAAATTGTTGATGTGCTTAGCGCAGGTTACGACCTGATTGCACGTTTCCAGGGCGGCCCAAATGCCGGGCATACTTTGGAATTCGACGGTAAAAAATTCGTTTTGAATACTATTCCTTCAGGTATATTTTTTGAAAATACCATGAACCTTATTGGTAATGGTGTAGTGATTGACCCTATTACCCTTAAAAAGGAAATAGATAAACTGAAAGATGCAGGGCACGATCTGTTGGCTAAAAAGAACCTGCTGATTGCCAAAAAAGCGCACCTGATATTGCCTACCCATCAACTGCTTGACGCCGCATCTGAAAAGAAAATGGGCGAAGGTAAAATCGGCTCGACTTTAAAAGGTATCGGTCCTACTTATATGGATAAAACCGGCAGGAACGGTTTACGCATCGGCGATATCACCCTGCCCGACTTTAAAGAACGTTACCAGAAACTGGTTGACAAACATACTTCAATGCTTACAGCCATGTACGGCGAGGTTGCCGATTTTTCTGAACGCGAAGCTTTGTTTTTTGAAGCCATTGACTTTATCAAGCAATTTCCACTGGTTGATTCGGAGCACCTGGTGAACGACTATATTAAAAAAGGCAAAAAAGTTTTGGCCGAAGGCGCTCAGGGCGCCATGCTGGATATTGATTTTGGAAGCTATCCGTTTGTTACTTCGTCAAATACTACGGCTGCTGGTGCATGCACCGGCTTAGGAATAGCTCCACAGCAAATTGGCGATGTGATAGGTATTTTTAAAGCTTATTGTACCCGTGTTGGGGGCGGCCCGTTCCCTACCGAACTGGAAGACGAAACAGGCGAAGAATTACGCCGTATAGGCCACGAATTTGGCGCCACCACAGGGAGGCCCCGCCGTACCGGCTGGATTGATCTGCCGGCTTTAAAATACGCTATAATGCTTAATGGCGTTACCCAACTGGTAATGACTAAAGCTGATGTATTAAGCGGTTTTGATAAAATTTACGCTTGTACCCACTACAACTATTTAGGCGAAACCATTGATTATATGCCTTATGATATCTGCTCGGTAAGCCCGGTACCGGTTTTAAAGGAAATTGATGGCTGGAACGAAGATTTAACAGGTATTACTGAGTTGTCTGAAATCCCTGCCAAACTGCAATCATACATTGATTACCTGGAGGCGGAATTGGGCGTACCTGTAAAATATTTATCTGTTGGGCCCGACAGGAAGCAGACTTTGGTGCTGCACTAAAAGTAAACAACCTGTTTTAAAACAAATATTATAAGGGCCGAATCAAATCGGTCCTTTTTATTTATATTAGCTTTTGATATTTTATTTTATTTATATCGTAACCTTATCATATAATGTTTAAACCTTCCACTCTAAAAACTGTATCGTACATTGCATTGGTGTGCTGCTCATTAAGTTTGTTATTGGCTATTTACGGCGCTGTTGTTGTTGGCCAGTGGCAAATGTATTTAAGCATAGTATCATGGGCACTGCTTATTTATTCAAGCTACTTAGGCACCAAGCTGGCAACATATGAATTATATGATGAAGACATCAAAAAACTTGGTTACTATATTTATGGCATCCTGGTAGTTTTTGTTCTTTTCCTGTGTTTTAATATTTCTTTAGGGGTGTTATTGGCAATATTTCTGGCAATCACCCTTCATAATCAAAAAACAGGTTTTGATAGTTGGATGCGGGAGAAAAACAATGAAATATAAGTTATTAATCTTGTATTGATCATATAGTATTTAAAGGCCGGCTACCCGGTCTTTTTTAATTAACTTGGTTATTTTTGCAGGGTGATAGTACAGGTAAATGATCTGCAAAATTTCAAGCTTAAAGCCCTGCAATGGGCATCGTCATACAATTCGGCATGTTACCTCGACTCGAATGGCTTTGATGACCCCTACACCAAATTCGACACCCTGATTGCAATTGGCAGCACGGAAGAAATAACGGCGAGCACAGGCACGGCGTTTGATCAGTTACAAGCTTTTCGTAAAGCTAACCCAGGTTGGCTTTGCGGTTTTTTGGGCTACGATTTGAAAAATGAAGTCGAAAAATTATCCTCACAAAACTTCGACGGACTCGACTTTCCCGACCTGTACTTTTTTGCGCCGGTACACCTAATCATTATTAAAGGTAATAAAGCGGAGATTATGAGCGACGATCCTCAACATGTTTTGAGCCGGATTGATGAGCTTGGGTTAATTACACATGATAAACAGCCATCGATACATTTAAAAAGCAGGTTTACAAAACAGGAATATATTGATGCAGTAACCGGCATACAGGAGCATATTACCAGGGGCGATATTTATGTAACCAATTTTTGCCAGGAGTTTTTTGCTGATGATGTACGTGTTGATCCTTTGAGCGTATTTACGCAGCTTAATAGTTTATCGCCCAATCCATTTTCAACTTTTTTTAAATGGAATAACAACTACATAATTGGTGCCTCGCCCGAACGTTTTTTAGCAAAACGAGGTAATAAACTCATATCCCAGCCCATTAAGGGCACGGCCAAAAGGCACGACGATTTAGAGGCCGATGAACTTGTTAAGCAAGAATTACGCAACCATCCCAAAGAACTACAGGAAAATGTAATGATTGTTGACCTGGTACGCAACGACCTTACCAAATCGGCCAAACAGGGAACTGTTAAAACCGAAGAGCTTTTCGGCATACATAGCTTCCGCCAGGTGCACCAAATGATATCGACCGTTGTGTGCGAGCTACAGGAGCACTTATCTCTCATACAGGCCATTAAAAACAGCTTCCCTATGGGCAGCATGACCGGTGCGCCTAAGATAAGCGCCATGCAATTGATGGAGCAATATGAACGCAGTAAACGCGGTATCTACTCCGGCGCGGTAGGGTACTTTGGCCCGGATGATGATTTTGATTTCAACGTAGTGATCAGATCGCTGCTGTACAACGCAGATAACGGATACTTATCTTTCCATGCAGGCAGCGCTATTACTTATCATGCCGACGCAGAGAAGGAGTACGAGGAATGTTTATTGAAAGCAAAGGCGGTACTGGAGGTTTTGGGAGGATAGCATCCGAACTTTACTATTTTACCACAATCTTATCCCCCACCCTCACCTTAATATCAGATCCAACGGCAAAAAACGCCGAAACCGGCTCTTTCACTAAATAAGGCTTAAATGCTTCACCATATAACCCTGCCACATCAGCATCAAAAACATAATCTTTAACCTTACCAGTTTGCCATGATATATGTTCAACCTGGTACTCCATAGTGCTTGTGGCCGAAAGTTTATTGTATCCCCAATAATGCTCAAAAATAAACTCTTCGCCACTACCAGGTGTTATATCCAGTAATTGATTGCTGGCGGTTGCGCCAAGCTTATTCCATTTGCCTTTAAACTTCCACTCGTATAAAAACTGGGTGTGGTCTCCGGCTTCCAGTATGCTGTGGCGCATGGGCATGGCACTATAATGTTCTTTGTATAAATTGTTAGCAATAACTGCTATTATTGGTTTAGGTACTATTTCACTTACAAAAACGGCTCCACGCTTCCATTCTGTTCCGTTAAAGTGCCTTACGTAAAAACGAAGGTTCACTTCCTCAAAATCCACATGCCATGGCCATTTGATGCCCAATACCTTTGTATCTAAAAACATAAAGCCTACCATGCTTACCAAAGCCTTGCCCTGCCATAAGTCAAGCTCGGTGCCGGGTGGTAAATAGGGATCGAGAATAGTGGGCTCCATCTCGTAATTTATCATTACCAGGTTTTTCCACTGCGCTTTTAAGAATTGAGGTTTGGGCATAAATTAAATGATGAGGTTTAAGTGTCGAGTAGTGAGTTCATCGACATTTGTAGCATGCCATAAATTAACTCAAAACTTACTACTCATAACTCAAAACTATTTTTTATAATACTTCATAGCCTCGGGTATCAGGTTTTGAATGTTGGCTATGCGGGTAGCATCAGAAGGGTGTGTACTTAGCAATTCGGGGGGCGAGCCGCCTTTGTTTTGAGCGGCCATACGTTGCCAAAACGCAACTGCATTATGCGGATCGTACCCGGCCATTGCCATAAAAGTTAAGCCCAGGCGATCAGCTTCCGATTCCTGGTCGCGCGAGTATTTCAACAAAACAACCTGGGTACCTACACCATAAGCCTGGCTAAAAAGGCTTTGCATTACCTGCGATTGTTTTGCCACGGCAACGCCGGCCAGCGAACCGCCGAATTGCGCTAATGTTTGCTGCGAAATACGTTCGGCAGAGTGCCGGGCAATAGCATGGCCGATTTCGTGCCCCATAACTACTGCCAGGTAAGCATCGGTATTGGCCACCGGCAGCAAACCGCTATATACAGCTACTTTACCGCCAGGCATACACCATGCGTTTACCTCGGGGCTCTGGATGAGGTTAAACTCCCATTGAAAGCTGTATTGATCGCCGTACCCGTTGCTTTTTAAATAGGCTTCGATAGCTACGGCAAGGTTATTACCAATGCGTTTGATACGTTGCACATCGGTTCCGCCATTAATTACTTTGGTTTTAGGATCTGATAATAGTTGGCTGTAACTCGCGGCTGCCGATTGGTTTACTTCGGCATCGCCAACCAAACTTAATTGTTTACGGCCGGTAAGCGGCACAGTTGAACAGGAGAACAGGGCAACAACCAGTGTTGTTGCTAAAAATGCAGGCAGGAATTTTTTCATAATGGTCAGGCAGCTTTTTTCTTTAAAAAATTAACTTTCGATTCGGTGCCCTTTAATAAACGTTCGATATTCTTTTGATGCGTTACCAGGATGAGCATGCAAATACACATTCCGTATATAACAACCGATCTTATAGAGGTGGGAAAAACAAACGAGACCCCTATAGGATAGGTAAAGGCCGCAGCAATGGAGCTAAGCGACACATACTTTGTAAGTAACAACACCACAACAAATACCAACACGCACAATAAAGCGGCGTGCAAATGTATAGCCAAAATCATTCCAAATAAAGTGGCAACACCTTTACCGCCCCTAAAACCGGCAAATATCGGGAACAAATGGCCCATAACTGCAGCTACCCCTAAAGCCAGCGCGTAGTTCATATAACTCGCAGAATTGTAAGCCCCGGTAGTAGATACCCCGATAAAAAAAGCAAGGTTAGTAGCCGTCCACCCTTTCAAAATATCAAGCAGCATTACAGGGATACCAGCCTGTTTGCCCAGTACCCTGAAGGTATTGGTTGCGCCTGCATTGCCACTGCCATACTCTCTTACATCGATATCATAAAACGCAAGGCCAATCCAGACAGCTGTTGGGATAGACCCGCAGAGATAAGCAAGGATGAGCGCCGAAACTGAGTATACGTTGATCATTTACCTGCAATATTACAAAATTGATACCGTACTAAAACGCTAATCATAATTTAAACGCTTGCTTTAATAGCCAGATTCCGACAGCCCGGTCTTAACTCAAATGTTAAAACAAGGATGCACCATAAATTTACTTTACAGCCTTTAAACTAAGGTCGAGGCTTTTTACCGAATGCGTGAGCGCTCCAACAGAAATATAATCAACCCCGCAATCCGCGTATTCGCGTATTGTATCAATTGTTATACCACCCGATGCCTCAGTTATAAACCGGCCGTTAATAATATTAACTGCCTGCCGCAGTTCGGCAAAGTTAAAGTTGTCTAACAAGATACGGTTTATGTTGCCGGTTTGCAATACCTCGTCCAATTCTTCCAGGTTACGCACCTCAATTTCGATGGCAAGCTTTTTATTATTATCTATAAGATACTGATTTGCACTTTCAATGGCTTGCCTTATCCCCCCGGCGTAGTCAACATGATTATCTTTAATTAATATCATATCATACAAACCAAATCGGTGATTAACGCCGCCACCTATTTTTACGGCCCATTTTTCAAGGTAGCGTAAACCAGGGGTTGTTTTACGGGTATCTAAAACTTTTGTATTCGTGCCTTTCAACAAATCAACTATCTCGCGGGTTTTTGTAGCAATTCCCGACATTCGTTGCATACAATTCAGTACCAAACGCTCGGCAACCAGGATACTGCGGGCGCTGCCCTCTACTTCAAACGCCACATCTTTGTACTTAACAACAGCGCCATCCTGTAAAAAAATGGTCACTTTAAGGTCGGGGTCAACCACTTTAAATATCTCAATAGCCAATTCAACACCGGCCAAAATGCCTTCGTCTTTTACCAAAAGCTGTGCTTTGCCTGTTGTTTCGGCGGGAATGGTTGATAGGGAGGTATGATCACCATCGCCAACATCCTCTTGTAAAGCATTAATTATAAACTGGTCAACAAGTTCTTTATCCAAGATAATTACTTTTTTAAGCCCCAAAAGTAACGTTTTTTTTAATTTGAGAATTTGAAGATTTGAGAATTTGAAAATGAAAAAAGAAAATTTAGAAACCAATCAATTTCAGGCTTTCAACTTTATTTTGTTTAGTGATAGAAATCAACGAGTAATTTTAACAACTTATCACAAAATGTAATTACAAGCCAATCTGCTTAACCCAGGTTCGGCAACTCTTCCACATTTTCAAATTTTCAAATCCTCAAATTTTCAAATTGCTTTATCCTCAAATTCAAAAGTCTACTTCACCTTCTCGTCCTCAATCCCCAATTCGATGATGCGCATGGTGCCGCCCACATCTTTCAGGGTAAAGGCAATACGGTATTCCTGTTTATCGGCAGTGGTTAAAATATATACACCAAGTTGAATGCTGGCGCTGGAGTTTACTTTGTGGAGCAGCTTTATTGTTTGTGGCTTATGTTTAGTAAAAAAATCGCTGAGAACAGATGTGGCCTGGGTTTGCGAATATGATTGCTCTTCGGCCATTACAGTCATCTCTACGGTTGGGGCAAACAGCTTGCCTATTTCTTTACTATTACCTTGTTTTATCAAATTAGCCACATTATCCATGGCATCGGCCGCTACCATGCCAGGCATCAGCAACAAAACTATAAACGACGACAGGTAAAGTAACTTCATATCATAAATACGTGAAAAAACGGTTTAAAGTTACACCAGACAAAAAAGAGGAGCTTTTTTTAGCGTAATGTTCAGATATAACTGTTTTTGCCCTCAATTATTATCTTAACAATCAGCACGGTGTAAGTATAAATCTAAATTCAAAATTTATAGCCATAAGTACATTGTTGCATTTATATTTGCAATGTGGAAAATAAAAAAAAACTCGCATTAATTATCCTCGATGGCTGGGGTTACGGCCGTAACGATCAATCGAACGCTATACTTGCCGCCAACACACCTTTTGTTGACATGATGCTGCAAACTTACCCAAATTCTAAACTGGAAGCATCTGGTATGGCGGTAGGCTTGCCGGCCGGGCAAATGGGCAACTCCGAGGTTGGGCACATGAACCTTGGCGCAGGCCGCGTGGTTTACCAGGAATTGGGCCGCATTCATAAAGCTGTTGAAGATAATGAATTACCTACCATCCCGGTTTTAAAAGATGCTTTTGAATATGCCAAACAAAACAACAAGGATGTTCACTTCATCGGTTTAGTGTCTGATGGCGGTGTTCACTCACACATCAGGCACGTAAAGGGCCTTTGCGATGCAGCAAAACAGCTGGATGTAAACAATGTATTTATTCATGCCTTTTTAGACGGACGCGATACCGACCCTAAATCGGGCTTAGGTTTTATTACCGAACTGGAACAACATATAGCAGGCACATCTGCACAAATAGCTACTACCATTGGCCGTTACTATGCTATGGACCGCGATAACCGCTGGGAACGCGTTAAACTGGCTTATGACCTGATGGTCAACGGCGAAGGTGAAGCCACGCAGCACATAACCGACCTGATCAAAAAATCGTACGAAGATGGGGTTACCGACGAATTCATTAAACCAATAGTAAGGGTTGATGCTGATGGTAAGCCTTTGGCAGTTATAAAAGATGGTGATGTTGTTATATGCTTTAACTTCCGTACAGACAGGGGCCGCGAGATTAGCCTGGCGCTAACTCAAAAGTCGTTCCCGGAATACAACCTGCACCCGTTAAACATCCGTTACATCACCATGGTACCCTATGATGAAACGTTTAAAAATGTACAGGTGGTTTTCAATAAAGAAGACCTGACCAAAACATTGGGCGAAATTTTGCAGAATGCAGGCAAAACGCAGATCCGTATTGCCGAGACCGAAAAATACCCACACGTAACCTTCTTTTTCTCGGGCGGGCGCGAGCGTGAGTTTGATAACGAGAAACGCTTGCTGGTACCATCGCCTAAAGTGGCCACTTATGATCTGCAGCCAGAGATGAGCGCGGCAGGTATTCGCGATGCCATCATTCCTGAACTGGAAAGCGGCTGGCCCGATTTTGTTTGCCTGAACTTTGCCAATACCGATATGGTTGGCCACACCGGTGTTTTTAGCGCCGTTGTTAAAGCTGCCGAGACGGCAGATGCCTGTACAAAAGCAGTTGTTGAGGCTGGTTTAGCCAATGGTTATAGCTTTATCATCATTGCCGATCACGGTAATGCCGACTACATGATTAATGATGATGGCACACCAAACACCGCTCACACCACCAACCTGGTACCTTGTATCATAATAGACAAAGATGTAACCCGTGTAAGCGATGGCAAACTGGGCGACATTGCACCTACCATTTTAAAAATACTGGGGGTTGATATCCCCGCGGAAATGACCGGTAATGTATTGGTATAAACTGAAACTAACATATAATGCCACCCTATTGGGTGGCATTTTGCTTTTATCGGGTTTACAAGCCTGCAGGCCCGATAAAACGCAATCAAACGGTACCCTGAAGTATTTTGATATAGCTGGGTATTTTAAAGCCGACACGGCCACGCTAACCAAGCTAAATCCGCAGGTTGACAAAACTGTTACCCACAACGGAGTAACAGAAAACAAAACCGTACAAATTGCCAACTGGGGGCAGGAATTTAACCTATTTATCCTTTCAGACATTAACCGCCCGGCCTGGAAAAACAGCTACAGCATTTTAAACACCGATTCGCTTATTATTTACCGGGCTAAAACACCTGATTTGCGTACCACCGAGGTGATGATTAAAAAAGACGGCGATAAAGTAAAATGGATTGTAATATTCAATCATACCAAAAACCTGCTTTATGAAACCCGCGAAAAATTAAGCTACTTCCCAGATTCGGTTTACCAGATAGAAAAATCGCAGCAGGTGAGGCTGATGGGGAAGAATTTATATAGGATAAAGGGAGTTTTAAAGAAGTAGGCTTTTATTACAAGCTTTCTATTTCTTCAATCGACAGCCCGGTACCCCTGGCAATATTTTCAGTGCTCATTCCAATTTTTTTACATGCACGGGCAATTTCCAATGCTTTTTTACGCTCGCCTTTCTTTATGCCTATTTCCATCCCTTTCTCAATGCCTATCTCCATACCCTTCTCAATTCCAATTTTCATCCCTTTCTCCATACCTTCTTTCATGGCATAGTCACGCACATTCTTATTATCCCATTTGTATTTTAGGCTGCTATCGTACATGCAATTATAACTCGTTTATTTCTGCTATTGACAAACCGGTACCCTTGGCGATATCCTCTGCGCTTAATCCCATCTTTTTAAACTCACGGGCAATTTCCAATGCTTTTTTATGCTCGCCCCGCTCCATACCTTCTTTCGTGGCATAGTCAAGCACATTCTTATTATCCCACTTGTATTTTAAGCTGCTATCGTACATGTTTTTTTCCTCCTTTGTCAGGTTAGTATATTCGGCAATGTTAAATAGTTTTTCAAATACCGGCTTCCGCAGGTAAACCGGTATCTTATCCATCTGGCTCATATTTTTTAATACATACAGCCATCTGTCTAAATCGGTTTCCAGTTTGGTACCGTCTTTAACAAAATTACGTAATTCAATATACGTATAACCCAATTTATCGTAAAATATTTCTCCTGTATCCCTGTTACATAAACTAATATCGTGCAGGTATGCGGTTGAATTACTTACTTCGAGTGTAAAATCTTCCAATAAGGCAACCAGGTAAACCCCGGTTAGGTTATAAGCCCAGTCGCTGCGCCTGCCTTTGGGCGCTTGGTCGCTTATCAGGCGGCTGGTATAAAACAAAGCCCTTTCTTTAAAATAACCTTGCCTGCCCCTTTGCACCTCAATTATAAAGCGCTCATTATTGTCACCGGTGCAAAGCAGATCAAATATAGCACCGCCCTCATCACGTAAATCGCCGGGATGCTCATTTTATTGTAACTCAGATCGACGATATGTTTGCTGCCTCTGAAAACCTCGTTTAAAAAAGCAATCAACAGGTCTTTATTAGGCTCACTGCCAAAAATCTTTTTAAAAGCAAAATCAACTAAAGGATCGATGTAACAGGCAGGTTATTGTCAGGCATAGCCAAATATAAAGCTTATACACCAATTTTAATGCTTGGTAGCCGCGGTTAAGCTTGCCTGGGTCAGTTTTTCTTTAGACTGATCAATGAGTGCGGCGATATCATTTCGGCCGGGGTTGGCATTCAATATCTTTTCCAGATCGGCAACAGAAGCTTTTAATGAATTTATACCGCGGCTTCTGTCATAAAAGCGGGAATTTGTTTGAAGCTTGAACATCCCATAATCGCGGTAGGCTATACCCCTGTTTTGGTAGTATTTACTATCACCCGGATCATCGTTGATAGATATGGCTTTGGTAAGGTCGACAATCGCTCCCAATAAATATAACTCTTTATCGGCATCCTTAGTCTGGTTATCTTTACCCAAATAGCTTTTTGCGCGGGCCCTGTAATAGTAAGCAGTAGCATCAGCCGGTTTTATGGCAATTACGCGGGTATAGGCTGCTATTGATTTTTTGTAGTTATCGCTGTGATAGTAAGAATAGCCCAACATCCACAAGGCATTAGCATTGGTCGAATCGGTAATGCAGGCTTTTTCAAGGTGTGCAACTGCCGATCTGAAATCGCCGTCCATAACAGCTTGCTGCCCCATTTTTACATAAGCACTCTGCGCCAATGTAGTTTCAATGGTTGACAGTAGCAGGAACGGTAAAATGACTGAAAGCCTCATCAACGGATTAATGGTGAACAAATTGTATATCATTAACTAACATTACCTCGAATTATTATGCCAAAATTAAATTTATTAAAAATAATTACATCGGGCAGCTCAATCGGGAAAGCGATACTATGACTTTTTTTCATCTTTAACAACAAAATCATGTTTATTTAAAAAATTGGTGTTAAATTTACAATTACCACATAATCAAAACATTACAGCACCAAATCAATTGTTATTTGTTATTAACATAACTTGGCACAGCTCTTGAAACATAATGCAGCACAGGTTTTAACCATCAATTACCTGTATATTACAAGCCCTGCAATTTTATGGGCTGACAACATGACGTTATTTTCTACACAAAAAATATATTAATGAGTTTCGATCCATTCGATTTTAAAAACGCTTTACCTGTTATAAACGAAGACTCGGAGTTTTTTCCTCTAATGTCTACCGAAGACGAGGAGGAAATGAACAACGAGCAATTGCCTGATATACTGGCTATTTTGCCGCTGCGCAATACGGTGCTGTTCCCGGGGGTTGTAATCCCGATAACCGTTGGCCGCGACAAATCAATCAAACTTATTCGTGATGCCAATAAAGGCAACCGGATGATTGGGGTGGTTGCGCAACAGGATGTGGGTATTGAAGACCCCAATTTTAGCCAGTTAAACAAAGTAGGTACCATTGCGCTCATCATCAAAATGYTGCAAATGCCCGATGGTAACACCACCGTTATTCTGCAGGGTAAAAAACGTTTTGTTTTAAAGGATGAGGTTCAGTCAGAACCTTATATTAAAGCAACCGTTGAGCCTTTTCACGAAACCAAAATAAAAGAGGACAAAGAGTTTAAAGCCATGGTATCGTCTATAAAAGACATGGCCATGAATATTATCCAGCTATCGCCTAATATCCCCAGCGAAGCCGGCATTGCTATCCGTAATATTGAAAGCACTTCATTTTTGATCAACTTTATATCATCAAACATGAATGCCGATATGGCGGCCAAGCAACGCCTGCTGGAGGTTGCCAGTTTGCGCGAAAGGATTAACCTGGTACTGGAACACCTTACACTTGATTTGCAGATGCTGGAGTTAAAAAACCAGATTCAAAGCAAAGTACGTGTTGATTTGGATAAACAGCAACGCGATTATTTTTTAAATCAACAGCTTAAAACTATACAGGAAGAGTTGGGCGGTAATTCCCCTGATTTAGAGATAGACAGTTTACGCCAGCGTGCCGTTAAAAAGAAATGGGCTAAAGAGGTTAAAGACCATTTTACCAAAGAGTTGGAAAAACTTGCCCGTACCAACCCTGCCGCGGCAGATTACTCGGTACAAATAAACTACCTGGAGTTATTGCTTGATTTGCCCTGGAACGAGTTTACTAAAGATAACTTCGACCTGAAACGCGCTCAAAAGGTTTTGGATAAAGATCATTTCGGTTTGGATAAGGTTAAACAACGCATTATTGAATACCTGGCCGTGCTTAAGTTAAAGCGCGATATGAAAGCGCCGATCCTTTGCCTGGTTGGCCCTCCCGGAGTTGGTAAAACCTCGCTGGGTAAATCTATCGCCAAGGCTTTGGGCCGCAAATATGTGCGCATGGCTTTGGGCGGTATCCGCGACGAAGCCGAGATTCGTGGCCACCGTAAAACTTATATTGGCGCCATGCCGGGCCGCATTATCCAATCGGTAAAAAAAGCAGGCGCAGCAAATCCTGTTTTTATTTTAGACGAGATTGATAAAGTAGGAAACGATTTTCGCGGAGATCCTTCTTCGGCTTTATTAGAAGTGCTTGACCCCGAACAGAACAGCACTTTTTATGATCACTACGTAGAGATGGATTTCGATCTTTCAAATGTAATGTTCATTGCAACTGCCAACTCCCTGAGCAGTATCCAGCCTGCGCTATTAGACAGGATGGAGATTATTGAGGTGAACGGCTACACCATTGAAGAAAAAATAGAAATTGCAAAACAACACCTTGTACCCAAACAGCGCGAGGCACATGGCTTAAAATTAAAAGACATTGCGCTTAAAAGCGAGATCCTCGAAAAAATCATTGTTGATTATACCCGTGAATCGGGCGTACGTGCGCTGGAGAAAAAGATTGGTTCGGTAGTGCGTGGTATTGCCAAAAACATCGCCCTGGAAGAGCCTTACAGTCCCGCTGTAAATAAAAAAGACATCGAAAAAATATTGGGCGCGCCAATATTTGACAAAGACCTTTACGAAGGCAACGATGTAGCCGGCGTTGTAACAGGCCTGGCCTGGACATCGGTAGGCGGCGACATTCTGTTCATCGAAGCAAGCTTAAGTCCCGGTAAAGGCCGTTTAACGCTTACCGGCAGCCTGGGCGATGTGATGAAAGAATCGGTAACCATTGCCCTGGCATATTTAAGGGCACATGCCGGTTATTTTGACATCAACCCAAAACTTTTTGACCTTTGGGATGTGCATGTGCACGTGCCGGCAGGTGCTACGCCTAAGGATGGCCCATCGGCAGGTATAACGATGCTTACAGCCCTGGTTTCGGCGTTTACGCAACGTAAAGTAAAACCCAACCTGGCCATGACAGGCGAGATAACCTTACGCGGCCGAGTTTTGGCCGTTGGCGGCATCAGGGAAAAAATACTGGCGGCAAAGCGCGCTAATATTAAAGAGATCATCCTTTGTAAATCAAACCAGAAAGATATCCTGGAAATTAAAGAAGATTATATAAAAGATTTAAATTTTCATTATGTAACCGATATGCGCGATGTGATTAAGCTTGCGTTACTGGAAGAAAAAGTAACCGAACCGCTTGACCTTACGATTAAGGAAGAAAGCAAGCCGGTTTTAAATTAAAACAAAAATTACAAAAAAAGGCGCCTGATATGGCGTCTTTTTTTGTTTGTATAAGCTATACATTGTTAAAATCAATTAAATAGGCCCGGCTGATGTTTATTTTAATCGTGATTTATTTAACTGATAATCAAACCAACACCACTGCCTAAACCGGCAAACCATCATTTTTGAAACCTTTTATTGCCCGTAAGCGTAATACAACATGAATTGTATATTAATTCTACTTACCTAAAGAATGAAGAAATTTTTTACTCTTAACGGAATAATTCTGACTCTGCTCCTATTGTCCGGCCTTGGGGCATCAGCACAAATTGTTGAGCCTAATATGACGGATACTGTTAAAAAATCGCATCCAACAGGCACCAAAAAGATTGTTATAGATACCACCAAGGTTGATTCAACCAGTTCTGAACCGGAAGGCGACCGTGCCCAAACCGCTTTTTTTGAGGTTGGCGGGCCTGGCCTGGCACTAACAGTAAATTACGATATGCGCTTTGGCCACAGGCGCAACGGCCTGGGCTTTAGAGTTGGTGCCGGTTACTTTGCTACCGATGGCAATAACGTTTTTTCGGTACCGATACAAATCAATTACCTGTTTGGAAAAGGTAACAGCCTGATTGAACTCGGCGGCGGTACTACCTTTTTAAACTCGCACGGTAACAGCAATGGCAAAACCTTCATTTTCGACAGGGTTACAGGCTTTATTGGCACCGCAACAATAGGCTACCGCTACCAACCCCAGGAACGGGGCATCAACCTGCGAATAGGGTTTGTACCTATATTTTACGACGAGGGCATTATTGCAGCCGGCGGCATTAGCGTAGGCTACACCTTTAAATAAATTTTTCAGGGCAACGTCAAAAATATCATCCAGATTATTTCAGGATCCCGCAGGACAGCAGACATACTGCCCAAATTTGCATATAGATCAGCAAGTAGGATACCGGAAACACGTCATCCATGATATATTCTATTTTCCTTTCATCCTGAGTATTAAAATCCGAGCAATTCTGAAGGAGGGATGACATCATAAAATAGGCTGTCATGCTGAGCCCCGTCGAAGCATAGTGGGCAAAGGCCTCTCCGTGCGACCCTTCGACAGGCTGCCATTGATACATTTGTAACTTACTGATTATCAATTAAAAAAAAACATCATTTGCAACGCGATCATTGTGCACAAATAAAGGTTACTCAGGATGACAGTGTTTTATTTTTGAATATCAACCCGTTCAGAAGCCGCGAATTTTACTACTGAGCATAAAAAATCTGGAAGGAATGCCATTATCCAAACCCGTAAGGAATGCAGACAGTAGTTATTTACCTCGCAATCCTGCTAACAATCTCTTCCGCAGTTAATTTCTCCTGCACACCGCTGGCCATATCTTTGAAAGTTAATAAACCGCTTTGCATTTCATCGCCACCGATAACTACAGTGTAGGGGATATTTTTATTATTGGCATAATCCAGCTGTTTCTTGATTTTGGCGCCGGCCGGGTAAAGTTCCGTGTTAACATTTTGGCGACGCAATTGCTGCAATAATGGCAATGCGTAGGTTTCGCCCTCCTTATCAAAGTTACATATCAGCACCTGGGTGCTTTGGTTGGCCGCGGTTGGGAAAAGATTTAGCTCTTCCAAGACATCATAAATTCTGTCGGCACCAAAGGAGATACCTACGCCGGTAAGGCCTTTGAGGCCAAACATACCGGTAAGGTCATCGTACCGGCCGCCGCCGCCGATGCTGCCCATGGCTGCCTCGTTTGTTTTTACCTCAAATATGGCCCCTGTGTAATAATTTAGGCCACGGGCAAGGGTTATATCCAGTTCAAGTGTTGCGGTTTGCAGCGGGCAGCTTTCAATGTATTTAAAAACAATTTCTATCTCGTCGCAACCTTTAAGGCCCATCTCTGACTGGGCCAGTGCCTCGCGCAGGCTTTGTAGCTTTTCAGTGTTTGAACCCTCCAGCAAAATAACCGGTTTTATTTTTTCGATGTCGGCTTCGGTAAAGCCACGGTCTATCAATTCTTTGGTTACGCCATCCAGGCCTATTTTGTCCAGCTTGTCGATGGCAACGGTAAGGTCAATAATGTTGTCGGCCTTATCAATGATCTGGGCTATCCCGGTCAGGATTTTGCGGTTGTTGATCTTGATGGTAAAATCTTTAAGTCCTAATTTGCCTAAAGCTTCGTCATATATCAGTATAAACTCTGCCTCGTTCAGCAAAGAATCTGAGCCAACCACATCAGCATCGCACTGGTAAAATTCGCGATAGCGGCCACGCTGTGGCCTGTCGGCACGCCAAACGGGTTGAACCTGGAAGCGTTTGAACGGGAAGGTGATCTCGTTCTGGTGCATTACAACGTAACGTGCGAAGGGCACGGTTAAATCGTAGCGGAGGGCTTTTTCAGAGATATCTGAGGCCACCGCATTCGAGTTAAGCACCGCCAGCTTTTCGGGATTTACTTTGGCCAGGTAATCGCCGCTATTCAATACTTTAAAAATCAGTTTATCTCCCTCTTCACCATATTTGCCCAACAACGTGGATGAATTTTCCATCGTAGGGGTTTCTATCTGCTGATAGCCGTATTTACGGAACACGCTTTTAATAGTATCGAAAATGTAGTTACGCTTCACCATTTCAACAGGTGAAAAATCGCGGGTGCCTTTTGGTACGGATGGTTTGATGGATGCCATGCGGCAAATGTACAAAAAAGCAAATTATACGTTTTGCAAAGTTGGATGTAGGCACGCGGTTACAGGCTGCCCACAAAAACGAAAAAATAGCCCTTTGAATGCCATTGAATTTTCAACTGCTGGCAACACCTTTTGAATGCGTTTAACCAGTAAAAACAACAGATTTTGTGTTAACCATGAAAAAAGCACAAACAATTGATTATCAAGTATTTATTATATAATATTTCTAAAAAGTGTTAAGTTATGTTAACCCAGTTTGAATATATGGATACTACGTTGGGCACCGCGATTGAAGACGCACGATCGTAACCCTTAAACCTGTGCAATACCTGATCGAATATTCAGACAAACGATCCCGAACCTTTTATATGACACTCTTTTTACCATCCGCAATGCCAACCAATGCCCAATTACCATATTTTTGAAGGCCATGAACATTATCACACAAACACCCCGCTTGCTGATCCGCGAATTTACTGCTGCCGACGAAGCCTTATCCCTTGTTATGGACGAGGATGAACGCCTTACGCAATACGTAAAGAAGCGCACCCCGGCCGAAAGCAAGCAGGTGTTTAAGGATACCCTAAAGGATTACAAAAACAAAACCGGCCTGGGCCGCTGGGGAATTTTCAACGTAGCCGATAATGATTTCATTGGCGTATGCATGCTAAAACCCAGCGAATCGGAAGGTGATAAAATTGAATTGGGCTACCGCCTGCATTTCAAATACTGGGGACAAGGCATTGCCACTGAACTTTCAAAAGCTTTAATTGACTACGGTTTCAATAAAGTTGGATTGACTGAAATTGCAGCCGTTACCCATCCCCAAAACGCGGCTTCACAAAAGGTTTTGTTAAAAGCCGGCATGCAACGTTTTGGTGAGGCTTTTTGGTATGGAGAGGATTTGCCGTTTTTTAGGGTGAGAAAAGGCGCGATTTAATTACTACATTGCTTTAGGGAGTACAACGAGATTTTTTTGTAATAATTGACATCGGCCCGCTAATTCGCCGCGGGAGGGCTTGTTACTTTGTCTTGATACAAAGTAACCGAGACCGAGCATAGCGAGATAATGAGCACCAAAAAAAAACAAATAATAAGCGAATAAATCAAGTCAGCAGAAATGCTTCTTTGCGCTCAAGGCCTTTGCCCGGCAAAACGGCCAAAACCTGGGCTGGAATTATTTTGCCCTCACCCACATAGACCCACACACGTGCAGAAACTTCCTATGCCCTGCAGCCGCACGGCCCCGCATTGTTTTGACCGTTTTCACCCGAAGCTGTTCTGCTGACACATTGGGGAACACGAAAACTAAATAATAGGGAAAAGCCGCAGTTAAGTTTCGTGAATTCGAAAAATTACGAACAGATAAACGACGAGACGATGTACAGCTAAATTCTGTTTATTCTTTAATTCTAAAAATTCAGGTTCAGACAAACGCGATAGGGATTGACGCGGATACCGGCCAATGTGGCTAAGGCCTGTGCAGTATGAGCAAAGAGCCCGGGCAGAAGGCATCGCCATGGGATAAGTCAAAAGTCAGAAGTCGGCAGTCGAAAGTCGGCAGTCAAAAAATTGGGAACAACGAATTAATAATCAGCAACGATGCCTTAATTTTTCCCCGTCAACTCCCTTATAATATCCTTACAGCCACCTTCTATCAATTCAAACACCGGCTCAAACTGGGTATCGTCGTGGTATGGGTCGGGTACAATTTTATCGCCTAAAAGGAGCTTTACTTTTTGCGCATGTTCATCGTTACGGGCCATGTTCAGGATGTCGCTGAGGTTATATTTATCCATCACGAAGATATGATCAAACTCGTCAAAATCGCTTTGCCTGAACAGGCGGCAAATTTGGTTGCTGATATCAATGCCGTGGTTTCGGGCCGCGCGGGTCGACCGCCTGTCGGGTCCCTCGCCTACGTGCCAATTACCGGTACCTGCCGAATCTACCTGCCAGCCCAAATCCTGCTCATCGCTCAGGTGCTGCATTATCCCCTCGGCCAGCGGCGAACGGCAGATGTTACCGAGGCATACCATTAGTATTTTCATTCTCTTTAAGGTAAAGGGTGAAAGGTAAAAGGCGAAAGGTTTTTTGGATCGGGCTGCCTAACCTTTTGCCTTTAACCTTTTACCTTTCGCCTCCAAAATCAACCAAACAACTGATTCAACACACCGGCCAGGCGGATGCCGGCTTTAAGGAGTTGTTGGTTCAGGGCGGCTATGTGGTTAAAATTGTATTTGTAAGTAAGGTTATCGCCTGGTTTAATGTCGGCGTAAAACTTTTCGGCCAGTTGGTTGCTTTCAAACAGCCATTGGCTTATGGGGTCTTTTTGCAGGGCTACGCGCTGGGCGGGGGTGCTGTAATTTATCCAGGTGGCATATTCAGTATAGCTCAATTGCTGGTTATCTATCAGCTGGCTATCCCAAACCGAGTGCAGGTTGCTGTCCTTGCCAAACCATTGTACTTTAAAGTCGTTACCGCCTTTGTCGCTGGTGTGGCCGGTGTGAAATGGCTGGTGCACATCCTCAACAATATGAATCAGCATGCGCAGGTAAAGCAGTTTGTTGGCTTTGGTTGTGCTTTTATTTTTAAGGCCGGCTATCAAAAAATTCATTTTGGTATAGGCATCCGTAGCTGTGTCGGCCTTTAAATAGGTTTGTAATTCGGGGTAGGTATAAGCTTTATCCAAATCAATAAAATGCCAGTTGTACAGGTAGCCATACGCAGGATCGGATTTAATAAAATCGGCCCAGTTGCTGGTAATCGCTATCGATTCGTCGCCTAAAATGGCCTGTATGGCTTTGCGTGCCTTGGGCGTTAAATAGCTATCGGCTATCTGGCCGCAAATGCGGTGGCCATTGGTACCCCATGCCATACTTTGCACCGGGATGTAGCATATGGCTACAAAAAAAACGATTTTTTTTAAGATTGATGTTTTCATTATAGTGGTTTTGGGATGCAGCTTGCTCGTTTAACCAAACGCGCCTGTATAGGGATTACGTTTGATGTGCTTGTAAATTGAATGAGCGAATCTGTAGGTTGTTTTACTTTAAAAAACTCCTCATAATCGCCCCAGCGGAAACACGTTTTCTCGTCTTTGTAACTCAGGTTGGCGTTGCAAAATTCGCCTTTAAGATGCAGGGTATCCTGCTTTTGCGAATAGGTGCCGCGAATGTACTCGTCCCAATGGCCTTTATTCATACAGGTATCTGCGCCGTAGTTTACCTTGCTTACGGTACTTATCTTCATCACAAACGAATCGCAGCTAAATTTAATGTGGTATAGCGAATAGGTAACTAAACGCTTCTCTGCCGGAACCGAATCCTGCTTCCACTCGCCCTGCAAATAAGTTAATCCTGGCTTTTGCATGTTAGGGTTCATACTACATGAGCCAAAAGCGAAAAGCAGAAAGCAGAAAGCGAAGAAGAAAAAAGCTTTTTTGCTGAAAGTTGAAGGCTGAAATCGAAAGGCCTGTTTTGGGGTAAAAGCTGGAAGTTGAAAGCTAAAAAAACGGTTTGGCATATTTGAACTTGCTATTCAAAAGCAGTAAATCAAAAGCCCCTCTCCTGAAGGAGAGGGGTTTGGGGTGAGGCTTCTTATAAGCTACCTATCATATTTTCGGGTATAACCCATTGGTCAAACTGCTCGTTGGTTAACAGGCCCAGGCCAATAGCGGCTTCGCGCAGGGATTTGTTTTCCTTTAACGCGGTTTTGGCAATTTTGGCAGCATTTTCATAACCAATGTGCGGGTTAAGCGCGGTAACCAGCATCAGCGAGTTTTCGAGGTGTTTTTTGATACCGGCATAATTTGGCTCGATACCTACAGCGCAATGATCATTGAACGACACGCAGGCATCGCCAATTAACCTTGCCGACTGCAGGAAGTTGGCAGCCATAACCGGTTTAAAAACGTTCAGTTCGTAATGACCGTTTGAGCCGCCGATAGAAATGGTTACATCGTTACCCATTACCTGCGCTGCTACCATGGTAACGGCTTCGTTTTGGGTTGGGTTAACCTTGCCCGGCATAATGGATGAACCCGGCTCATTATCGGGGATATGGATCTCGCCAATGCCCGAACGCGGACCGGAAGCCAGCATTCTGATATCGTTGGCTATTTTCATTAACGATACGGCTATTTGTTTAAGCGCGCCATGGCTCTCTACAATAGCATCGTGTGCAGCCAGGGCCTCAAATTTATTTTCGGCAGTGATAAAGGGCAGGCCGGTAAATTGGGCAATGTATTCGGCCACTTTAACATCATAACCTTTTGGGGTATTGATGCCGGTACCTACTGCCGTACCGCCAAGGGCAAGCTCGGACAGGTGATCAAGTGTGTTACGCAGGGCTTTAAGGCCGTGGTTTAGTTGTGATACATAGCCAGAAAACTCCTGACCTAACGTAAGCGGCGTAGCATCCATCAGGTGGGTGCGGCCAATTTTTACTACCGATTTAAAAGCCTCTACTTTTAATTGCAGGGTATCGCGCAGTTTTTCAACACCGGGAATGGTTACATCCATCAGTATTTTATATGCCGCAATGTGCATGGCAGTTGGGTAGGTATCGTTTGATGATTGCGATTTGTTTACATCATCATTTGGATGGATGAACGTTTTACCTTCGCCCAGTTTGTTGCCTTGCAATACGTGGGCGCGGTTGGCCACAACCTCGTTCACATTCATGTTTGATTGTGTGCCCGAGCCTGTTTGCCAGATAACCAGTGGAAATTCTGTTGCCAGCGAGCCTGTCAAAATCTCGTCGCAAACCTGTGCTATCAGGTCGCGCTTTTCGGCAGATAGTACACCTAAGTCGGTATTGGTATAAGCGGCAGCTTTTTTCAGATAGGCAAACGCGTCGATGATCTCTTTGGGCATAGATGCCTCCGGACCAATTTTAAAGTTGTTGCGTGATCTTTCCGTTTGTGCTCCCCAGTATTTATCGGCAGGTACCTGTACCTCGCCCATTGTATCGTGTTCGGTCCTAAAACTCATGATGTTAAATTTTGCAGGGGCAAAGTTATGTTTTTATCTGATGCGGGAGATGGGGAAATGGTAATCTTTTTGTGATGGAGGGGCAACATCGGTGGTTGACGTATAGACCGCCGGCTCTGTTTTAATTTCAATTATTTTATCAAGTGACGCTACTGCCCCATCAGGTCGATTTTACAATCATGTTACTATTACGATAAGATCTCCCGAACCTTAGAAATATAGGACCTGCCAATTGGAATCTCTTTATCTCCTATAGTTATCTCGCTGTTGTTATGACTTTCAATCTTATTTAAAGCAACAATAAACGACCGATGTACCCTTGCAAATAGTACTCCCGGCAATTTATCTTCCAGTTCTGATATGGATGAGTAGGTTTTATAGGTTGCGGTTAAGGTAAAAATAACAAGGTAGTTGCCCTGTGCTTCAACATAGCATATATCGTTAAATTTAATCTTTACCATCCGGCGTTCGCATTTAACCGAAAGAAAGGCATCTTCATCACCAGGAACTATCAACACATGCTCAATGGTGTCTTTTTCAACCGCAATTTGCAGAGCCTTTACTTTTTCTGAATGTAATAGCTGGTATAATTTAACGCAAAAAGGTACAGCGAGCACAAACTGAAGCTTAATACAATTATATAAAAAGGGGCCAATACTCAATAGAGGCTCTTTTGTCCAGGCGGTCAAAAAATATTTTAGAATAACGTAATTATCTATCAGACGTAACAACAGTGCGAATACCGCCATTAACAAAACATACACCACTATAAAACGGATAATTTTTTGCCGGAAAAGCAAATCTGCCATCAACGTTTCTACAACTATGGCAACAAAAAAAACCTTGGGGGTTAAACTAAAGAACTCGTTTCTAAAAACGGTAAAGAAGTCGCCGGCCGAAAGCCCCTGCAGAATTGTAAACAGCAATAAGTAGCCAACCCAGTACAGGGTATACAATTCTATCCTCTTCAATTTCCTTTTACCTATTAAGCGTGGCACGTTTTAAAAGTAATAAAATTAGCAGGGCCACCATAAAAGTATTGCGCATTTACTTTAAAACTATCCGGCCTTAACTGTCGTTCGCCCTCCTTTTTCCGCTGTCTGCATCAAAAATTGGTGTATTTCAGCTCAACATTTACTTTGCCCTTCCAATTAATAATCTCATTAAATCATCATGAAGAAAAATCTTTTAACCTTATTATTTATTACCATACTCGGATATTTAAATCTGTATGGGCAGCAAACCAACATCTACCCTACCAATTGGTGGGTTGGCATGAAAATGAACCATGTTCAATTATTAATCAGAAGCGAAAACAAAACTTTATCTCAGCAAAAAATCAAAATCAATTACCCTGGTATCACCGTACTCCAAACTCATCATTTCCCCAACCTAAAATATACGGCCGTTGATATCTCTATCAGCCCTGCCGCAAAGCCGGGATTGGTAAAAATCGTTTTTGGAGATGGTGTTAATTCTTCGATATTACCATGGCCGTTATTAGCAAAACCCCTGGGCAACGGCAGTAGCTATGCGCAGGGGGTAACTTCGGCTGACTTTATAGATCTGCTGCTGACAGACCGGTTTAGTAATGGCGATACAAAAAATGACAGAATAACCGGAATGAGGGATCAGTCGCTGAACCGCGATTCGATGTACTTAAGACACGGCGGCGACTTTCAGGGTATATTAAATCATATCGACTATTTTAAAAGCCTTGGCGTAACCGCTTTATGGCTTACGCCGGTAATGGAAAATAACATGCCCAACCGCACCGAACACGGTTATGCCATTACCGATCATTATAAAATTGATCCCCGCTATGGAAGCGACTCTCTTTATGCACAATTAAGCAATACGCTGCATAAAAACGGGATGAAACTGATCATGGATGTGGTATACAACCATACCGGCCTTTACCATTTTTTGGAGCAGGATCCTCCGGCAAAAGACTGGATGCACCGTTGGCCCCAATTTACCCAAACGAATTACAGGGAACAAACCCAGTTTGATCCGTACGCGGCACCATCAGATAAAAAGAAAATGACAGATGGCTGGTTTACCGCCGAAATGCCGGATGTTAATCACTCTAACCCATTTATGGCAAACTATATGATCCAAAATATCATCTGGTATGTGCAAAAGTTTGGAATCGACGGGATAAGGATAGATACCTATACCTACAACGACATGGATTTTGCTAACCTGTGCAATCAAGCCATTATGGACGAATTTCCTAAGCTTACTTTATTTGGCGAAACAAGGGTATTTGGCGTTGCCAATCAATCGTATTTTAATCAGAACAATTTCAATTTACCTTTCAAAAGTAATTTGCAAGGCTCGGTGGATTTTCAATGCCTGTATTTTGGCATTATCCCGGCGCTGATGCAGCCATTTGATTGGACTGATGGAGTTAATAAATTGTATTATACCTTAAGCAGCGATTTTTTAAATAAAGATGCAACCCATAATGTGCTTTTGCTGGATAACCATGATGAGCCCCGTTTTTTTTCGGTTGTCGGCGAGGATGTTGAAAAGCAGAAAATTGGCTATGAATGGTTATTAACGTGCAGGGGTGTTCCGCAGTTATACTACGGATCGGAAGTGCTTTTAAAAGGCTTTACCAACCCCGATGGTTTGGTGAGAGCTGATTTTCCTGGTGGATGGACCACGGATAAAAAAAACGCATTTACCGGCGAAGGTCTTACCGCCGATGAACTCGCCGTTCAAAATATTGTTAAAAAACTGGGCACTTTCCGGAAAACCTCATCAGCATTAAAAACCGGAAAAATGATGCACTATATACCGGTTAACGGACTATATGTCTATTTCAGATATGATACCAAACAAACGATAATGTGTATTATGAACACTGCAAAAAAGGAAAACACAATTGATTTTGGCAAATATATTGAAAGGACAGCAGGGTTTACCAAAGCCCAAAATGTAATAACCGGCAACTTGCTAAACACAACCGAAAAAACTACCATACCTGCAATGCGTATGTGGATTTTAGAGTTGAGTAATTAGTTTGATTTTAGCAGGTGCCAGGCACCTGCTAACACTTTCGGGTAAATCGTTAAACTTAGTGCAGTTTATAACCCTTAAAAAAAATAGCATTGTCACAATCTTATTCATTTTGCGGGCGCTAACATTGAGTTAATATGCGTGGGGTAGTTTGCCGCCCAAACATACTACCCTTTAATCATTTGATATGACTTTTAACAATTACAAAAAAACGACGCTGGTAAATACTTTGCTGCTTATCATCGGCACATTTGCCTGCACTGCAGCATTAGCCCAGGCACCCCACATCAACCCCTGGGCAGCAACCGAAGTTGGCCAGCTGCCGCCAATTGCCAGCCTGAGCAAGGGCGTTTGGCTCAAGGGCGAACTGCATGTGCACTCGCGGCATAGTACCGAATCGTCCAATAACCCCATCGCCAAAATCATTGCCTTTTCTAAATCGGCGGGGATTGATTTTGTAGCCATTACCGACCACGACAACCATGTAAACGGCGACGTAGCCCACCACACCTGGGCCGACCCTGAATTTAAATCAGACTCGGTGCTGCTGCTTTACAGCGCCGAGTGGACAACAACCCGTGGCCATGGTAATGCCTTCTCTGCCGTGCCTTATGATCATCAAAAGCTATATGACGTGCGCGATCAGCGCGATGTGGTGGTAGGCGCCGTAAAAAAACAGTTGGGCATCCACCTATCGGCCAACCACCCAAGCGGGAAAGATCATTTCGGGTATTCGTACGATATAGTTAATTCAATCGAGGTGTGGAACTCGGCTATCTGGTCGAAAAATGCCAATGCCATCATGATCTGGGACGACATGCTGTCATCCGGCCGCAAGCTTACCGGCCGCGGCGGCAGCGATGCCCACCATGGCGTTCCTGATTCGCCGGATAAGGAAACCAAAAACAGCTACCAGGCCAAGGCCAACTATGTGGGCACTCCGACCACATGGGTATTTGCCACGGCACGCGCCACGCAGGCGGTTATTGACGCCCTTAACAACGGGCGGGTGTGCATTAGCCAGAACCCGTATGCCCCACGTGTTGAGTTTTATGCCGATATAAACCAGGATGATAAAATGGATATGATGATGGGCGATAATGCCAAAGCCACAGGCAAACCAGTAAAATTCCGCGTTCAGCTAAGCGGCAAAGTGCCAGCCAATGGAGAGTACACTATTAACATCATAAAAAACGGCAATCCCTTTGGCAGCTTTAAAACCACGGGTAAAACGCCGGCGATTGAGTTTACAGATTCGCCTGCAACCGTTGAGCGCAGCTATTACCGCGTAGAAGTACAAGGCACACCTACACCCTACCCGCAGGTTCCCGGATCAGTGGCCCTGAGCGGTAATATGGTTGGCTTATCAAACCCGATATTCTTTAATTTTGATCCTAATTTTTGATGGGAAAAGCGGGTCTGTGATAAATATGCCTGCATATGGTGTAAAAACAAACTTACACCATGTGCAGGCATTATGCTATTTTGTGTAATAAGCCCTGCCATTAAATGCGGGCTCTTTTTCATTCACTATCAAAACAAGTATTAACAGTACAAAACTTGTTATAGCAGCTATCTTACAAAAAACAATGGTGTGCAATATGCTTATTTGCTCTTCATCCAACCCGGCAAAAGCATCATTACCCTTAAGCTGAAAATCCTGTACCTGGTATTTGTAACTCACCATGTTGTTTACCCAACCATAGGCAAAAAACAAGGTCAATACCGCAAGCACAATCAGCGTTACCGAAAGCATCCGTTGGCTTATCCTCATTATCAAAACTCCCTTTTTGTAGCTGTTACCCAGGCATCCAAGGCTGATAGTTTGGCGTTGTTATCTTTAAACCATTGCAGGTTTTCTTCCTGGTTTGCACCCAGGCTAATCAGGCGGGCAAAGGCGGGCATATTATCCGTCTCGGAAAGTTTTTTAAAATAATCACCCAGGAAGTTCTTATAAAAAGGGTCGCCTTTCTTGTCTTCAAAAGTATTGGCAATACTAAAAATCGCCTTGAGCTGCAGGGTAAGAGAATCAGTTTTAGTTAGATCTTTTTTGCCCGATGTGGCGTTAACTATAGCCATCGGCATCAGTAAATTGGCGCCGCTTAAATCATCAGTTGATATATTAATGGTCACGTTTTTTTCGCCCGTTTGCTTTACACCATAATTGATGATATACTGAACATACCGGTATGCCTCGGCCGACCTTTTGGTTTGTGGTTCAAGCATTAAAAAACTAGACCATGCCAAAAGTGACACCCCGCGTTTGTTTTCATAAAAAGTAGCCATAGCATAAGCGCGCTGGCTGCTGGCATGCTTTGGATCGAGCTTAATAGCCTCCACCGCATAATTTTCGGATTCGGCGTATTTTTTTTGACGCAGACAGGTTATCGCCAGGTTATAATGCAGCCGCTGATATTGCGGATCGACGGCTATCCCTTTTTTATAATATTCGATAGCCTTATCGGGCTGCTTGTCATCGTCATAAATGCTGCCCAACATATCATAAGCGCCACCGGATTTTGGATCTAAAGCGAGCAACTTTTCGAGGTAAGCTATAGCCTCCTTTCCCCGGCCCGAACTAAAAAGGCTGTAACTAATTTCGTGGTAGGCACTTGAATATTCAGGATCTATTTTTAAAGCCTCTTTATACTTGGCAATGGCTTCATCGTATTTGCCGGCATCGTGCAGGGCAATGCCCTCCTTTAACAAAGCTTTGGCATTGTCCTTAGTCTGTCCGAAAGCCACCGGCGCGTAAGCAATAAATAAAATAATCAAAAGGAATTTGTGATAGGTTTTCATGCCTAAATTTAGGAAGCAGTTTTAATTAAAAAAAGGATTTTTAAAATTTTCTTTCCGTCGCCGCAACCCAAGTATCCAGCGCTTTACGCTTATCCTCATTTTTCTGCAGCCACTGTTTGTTAGCTTCCTTATCTGCGCTTAAACCCATCAGCCTTGCAAACGCGGGCATATTGGTGGTTTTACTAAGGCTGTAAAAAAAATCCGCATAGTAATGTCTGAAAAAATCATTCCCTACCTGCTTTTCGGCCAATTGCCCAATTGTTTCAAAAATCGACTTTAGCTGATTTTCCAATACATCGGCAGGGGTTAAACCTGGTTTTGCTTTTGCAATGGCAGCATTCAAGGCCCTGTTCAAGGCTATGGTTGATGCCTCCGCTTTGGCATCTTCTGTTTTAAGCGTGCCGCCTTTTAAAATGCTTTGCATATTGGTATAGGCCTCATCGCTGCGCGGGCCTTCGGGTTCCATGAGTAAATAGCTGCAAAAGCCCATCAGCGCTGCTGCCCTTTTATTTTGATGAAAAGTTACCAGGCCGAACAGCCGCTGGCTGTTGGCATGTTTGGGGTCGAGTTTAATAGCCTCTATGGCCGCCTGCTCGGCTTCGGCGAATTGTTTGGCGCGGAAATAGGCTATGCCAAGGTTAAAATACAAAGGCTGGTAGTCGGGCTTTATTTTCAGGCCTTCTTTATAAGCATCAATGGCTTGTTGGGGTTGGTGGCTGCTGTCATAAATACCACCTAACAGTTCAAATGCCGGGCCGGTAAAATTGGAGTTGGTTTTGGTTACTTTAACCAGGTAGGGGATTCCGTCGGTACCCTTACCCGATGCATTCAAGCTGAATGCTATCTGATAATTGGCCTGTGCATTATCAGGTTCGGTTGTTAAAGCCAGTTTATATTTTTCGATAGCACCGGCATAATCATGCTGATTATTGAGCTGGATGCCTTGTTTTATCAACCCCGCAACATCGGTATCCTGGGCCTGAACAGCAACCGAAAATAGTAAAACGGACATCAACAGGCTGAGTTTTTTAACAATATTCATACATTAAACATACAAAGAGTATGAACTAAACGAAAAAAATAAAAACTTTAATGTTAACCTGCTGTATAATTTCTAATTTTCGCATTCGTTTTAAGTGTGAGATTCTGATCTATGAAGTTATTGTACAAGAGTACCCTTTCGTTCGCGTCCTTACTGCTGATTTTAACAGCCTGTTCGTCAAAAAATAAAGATAAAGCGCAAAGCGCCGCCGGCCCTGCCACCGCCAAACCACTGGATACGGTTACCTTGCTGGCCTACAACTCCAAAAACGCCGATAAAAAAATAGATGCGGTAATGCAGGAGTTGCACCGTACCCGCGCATTTAACGGCAATGTGCTGGTAGCCAAAAAAGGAAAAATCATTTACGAAAATGCTATTGGCTGGGCCGACTACCTGCACCGCGACAGCCTGCAAATAGGCTCGCAGTTTGAACTGGCCTCGGTTACCAAAACCATGACCTCAACAGCCATTTTGATGCTGATGGAACGCGGTAAGCTGAAACTGGATGATGATGTAAAAAAGTTTTTTCCGGATTTTCCGTACGATGGTGTTACCATTCGTTTGCTGCTTACGCACCGCTCGGGTATGATGAATTATGTGTATTTTATTGACGATATATACCGAAGCCAGCATCTGAATCAAAGGAAAGGCCTTACTAATATGGATGCAATGAAAATGATTGCCGATTATAAACCGCATCCATTCAATGTACCCAACAAGCGCTTTTTATACAATAATTCGAACTTCATGGTGCTGGGCTCTATTATCGAAAAAGTGAGCGGCGTATCATATGCCCAGTTTATGAAAGATAATGTATTTAAGCCGGCCAGTATGCTGCACACTGCGGTTTACTCCAAAGCGGTTTATGATAAAATACCGGTACACGTAGTTGGACACGACCGTGGCCAGTGGAGGTATTCGGTGGCCCAAAACTTTTTAGATGGGCCTGTTGGCGATAAAGGTATATATAGTACTGTTAAAGATCTTTTCCTGTTTGACAGGGCGCTGCGTGCCGGCATATTGCTGAAACAAGCCACGCTCGATTCGGCCTACGTGCCGCGTAATCCTATGCTGCACGGCCACTTTAGCTATGGTTACGGCTGGCGCACCTTTACGGCGCCAGGCCAGCAGGTTATTTACCATACCGGCTGGTGGCATGGTTTCAGGCACATTTACCTGCGCGATATGAAAAACGATATTACTATTGTTTTGTTATCAAACTTAGCCAATGGCAGCCTGCTAAAACTTGATGACCTGTTTAAAGCCGCCGGCATGCCTATTGTACGTAAAAGCGCGTACAACGGTAATGGTGATACGAGTGATGATTGATGAGTTGTGAGTTGTGAGTTGTGTAAAGCAACTTAGTATCAAACCTTTTGGTTTTGAATTGTAAAATTTAAGTATTAGTAATATTAATAATTATCATCTGCATATTTGCACATCTGTAATCTGCACATTTGCATATCTGCACATCTATAAAGTTATGTTTGATAAAATAATGGAAGCCCAGCAAAAGGCTGGCGAATCGAAAAAACGCCTGGATGCCATTACGGTAACTGGCAGCGCCGAGGGCGGCAAAATTGTGGTAACGGCCAATGCCAACAAAGTGGTAAAATCAATCAATATCAACCCCGATTTTTTGGCTGATGCCGACAAGGAAGAACTGGAAGAGTTATTGGTTGTAGCTTTTAACAAAGCCATGGAACAAGCCGATAACGTAAGCCAGGCCGAAATGGCTGCCATGACCAAAGATATGTTTGGCGGAATGCCGGGTTTAGGAAACTTGTTTGGAAAATAGTTCTGAGCCTTGAATTCTGAGTTTTAAGTTTTTTCTTATTAACTCAAACTGCCGACTCATTATTTAACTCAACACTCATCACTTAAAACTCAAAACTAATAAAAATGAAAACTACCTTTTACGGACAATCAACTGTCGGGATAGAATTGAGTACCGGCACCAAACTTTTGTTCGACCCATTTATAACATACAACCCATTGGCCAAGGATGTTGATTTGCAAAGCCTGAAACCAGATTATATCCTGGTATCACACGGACATGGCGATCATGTTGCCGACCTGATAGAGGTGCAAAAAAACAGTGGCGCCAAAGTTATCTGCATCGCCGAAATTGCCAACTGGCTTAACGGCAAAGGTATTGACAACGTACATGGCATGAATATAGGCGGTGGTTTTAACTTTGATTTTGGCCGGGTTAAAATGGTGAACGCGGTACATTCCAGCACTATGCCTGATGGCGCCGCAGGTGGCAACCCCGCAGGTTTTTTGTTAACCATCGACGGTAAAAAAATCTATTTTGCGGGTGATACAGCACTTACTTACGATATGAAGCTGCTGGAAGATGAAAACCTTGACTGGGCTTACTTCCCCATCGGCGATAACTACACCATGGGCGCCGACGATGCTATTAAAGCTGCAGGTTTTATTAACTGTAAAAACATCATAGGTATTCATTACGATTCTTTTGATGTTATTAAAATTGATAAAGACGAGGTAAGAGAAAAATTCATCAAAGCCGGGTTAAATTTAAAGTTGCCGGCTATTGGCGAAACTGTTGATTTGTAGGTAAACGAGCTTTCTTTATTTATGTCATTGAACACCAACTTTGTCAATCTTAAATAAACGTCTCACAAATAATCTTATTTTTACCCTATAACTAAAGGCAAATAAATATCAATGTCAACAAAACCAATAGTAACCGGGCTTATGGCCTATGGTATGTCGGGCCGTATTTTTCATGCGCCGTTTTTATCAACCAATCCTGGCTTTACATTTAAAGCAGTTGTAGAACGCCATGAAAAAAAGGCGGGTAAAGTATATCCTGATGTAGTTAGCTACAATACTGTAGATGAACTGCTAAATGATGACGAACTTGAGTTGATTATTGTTAATACGCCAAACAACACCCACTTTGACTATGCCACGCGTGCATTAAATGCTGGCAAACATGTGCTGATAGAAAAACCGGCAGCGGTTACTTCGGCCGAAGTGAAGGCGCTATTTGATTTGGGCAGGCAGCTTGGTTTAAAAGTAATGATTTACCACAACCGCAGGTATGATAGTGGTTTCATCTCCGTAAAAAAGGTGATTGAAAGTGGTCGCCTGGGCGAGCTGATAGAGGTACATTTCAGGCTCGACAGGTATCGTATGCCTATCGGTGTAAAACAATTCAAAGAGACTAAAGACACGCCCGGTAATGGCTTAACTTACGATTTGGGGGCACACCTGGTTGACAACGCCATTAGTATTTTTGGCCGGCCGTTGAGTTACGTAAAAACAACGGCCATACACCGGCCCGGATCGCAGGTAGATGATTATTTTCACATTCACCTAAGCTATCCCAATCAATTAAACGTTTATCTAACGTCGGGCCTGTTGATTGCCGAACATTTGCCGGGCTTTGTTGTACATGGCACATTGGGCAGTTTTGTAAAGTTGCGTACCGATGTACAGGAGGCACAACTTGACGCCGGAATAATGCCCGATGCAGCAGGTTTTGGTGTTGAACCCGAAGGTAGCGAGGGTAAACTGGTGTTGATGGGACTTGATAATGAGAAAACAGTAGAATGGGTTCCGTCAGACAAAGGTAATTATAATGGTTTATTTGATGCCGTGTATCATACAATACGCGAAAATGCGTTATTCCCGGTAACCGAAGAAGATATAGCCTGGCAGATAGAATTGCTGGAAAGCTAAAAATATCGTAACTATGCTTTAATGAAAATTTATATCAACATAATGAAAAGAATATGTTTGTTGCTTTGCCTTATTGTGGCGGCCGGCTGCAGCCAGGCGCAAACCATGCCTGCCAATAGCAAAATTGCACCATACCACATATTAACTACCGACAGCGTTTACGTAACGCCTGCCGACCTGAAAAAGAACAGGCCGGTGATGGTGATTTATTTCTCGCCGGATTGCAGCCACTGCCAGCACCTGATGTATGATTTAAAACCCGAACTGGATAAGCTAAAAGGGGTACAAATTGTAATGATCACTTTTGTGAACCAGCTAAAGGCCATACAGGTATTTCAGCGCGATTTTGATTTGGCTAAGTATCACAATATTATTATAGGTACCGAGGGGTATACTTACGTAGTGCAACGCTATTACCATGTGCAAACCACGCCATACATTGCCATTTATGATAAAAACGGAAAACTTGCCCAGGCTTATGATAAGGTGCCCAAAATTCCCGTGCTGATGGATGCCATTAAGAAGGTGTGAAATTAGATGTGCAAATATGCAAAATTTCAGATGTGCAGATGATTTTTTGATTTGGGAGATTTCAATATATCTAAAAATCTGATGCAAATAACAAAGCCTTGCGGTGTTAAACTCGTAAGGCTTTGTTGTTTTTAATGACATTGGTATAATTAAAATCAAAACATCTATCAAACGCTACCAGCATCTGCACATCTGAAATCTGCATATCTGCACATCTACTGTTGTTGTTGTTGCTGCTGCTGAATAATCTCCATGTGCCTTTGATAGCTGTTTTTAGCTGTGTTATCGGTGGCACGATGCTCTATGGCATTATCGTGATGGGCTTTATCATCAATACTTGTAAAAGTACTCTCGTCATCATCCACACTAACCGCTACTTCCAGTTTATGGCCGGATGTGCCTTTGTAAACGCCCTTTACCGGCGAGCAATCTGAAAAATTACGACCAACGGCCAAACGCACATGGGTTTCATTGGCAATGCAATTATTGGTAGGGTCGATACCCAGCCAGCCATAATCCGGGATGTAGGCTTCGGCCCAGGCATGGGTGGCACCTTCGCCGCGCATAGTGCTGCTATTGGTACAAATATAACCGCTTACGTAGCGCGCAGGTATCTTTAGCAGGCGCAGCATCACCATTAAAATGTGCGCAAAATCCTGGCAAACACCGGCTTTTAGTTTCCAAACCTCGTCAAGCGTAGTTTCAACGGTGGTTACTCCCTTAATATATTCAAAGTTTTGATATACATAGCCACAAAAGCGCAGCGCTATCTGGAATGGTGTATCATCGTAAGCGCGTTCCTGGTCTACAATAACCTGTAGTTCAGGCAAGCCTTCAAAATATTCTTGTTTCAAAAAGTCGATATAAGGCACCATGTACTGGATGTGTTTAAGATATTCCCACTGTTGGTCTGGGAAAATATCCGTAACGGGTAATGGCCGCTGCCTGGTGGTTACGCTTAATTTTGAATTGATAACCATTACCGAATGTGGCTCGCTATAGGTAAAGCTACCTATCTCATTGCCATAATAATCAATATGGGTATCTACCACCGGGTTGCCGGTTATATTAAGCTCATGGTGTGTTACATCCTGGTATTCGTCCTTAATAGGATAAAGTACAATCTGGTTGGCGCTATCGCGTACCATTCCTTCGTAACTATACTTAGTAATATGCTGTATCTTAAAGTCGGGCATGTTTTTTTGAATTAGTTAATTTGAGGATTTGAAAATTTGAAAATGCCATGTCGGCCTATCCAATCAAATCGCTCTTTCATTCATCTTCAAATTCTCAAATCTTCAAATCAAGATTATGAGTTTGCAAAGTAATATTCGTTTAATGAGTTACCAATGCCATAAAGTTCTTTCCTGGTTTGTGTTAAAAATAAATGCAGCCCTTCATCACGGATGCTCTTTACCGAACTGTACTTAATCCGGCTTTGCAACCTGCCTATCTGGAATGACATCTCGCGGAAGGTATCTACGTTACTGTCATTTTTCAACCTGTCAAAATAACGGTGTATGTTATTTACCGAGTAGATAACCGAGCGGGGGAAATCGTTATTCAATGCTACCTGTTCCAAAACGTTTTCTGCCTCAAAACCCTCGCGGTAGGTTTTCAGATAAAGTTCATATCCGCCTAATGATAGTAAAAGATGTTTCCAATAGGTGGTGTCTGTCAGCAAATCGGGGTTATCGCTTACCGAGCTGAATTTGGTATCCAAGATATCTACCGACTGGATGGCCCGCTCCAGGTATTTGCCAATATTCATGAAGCTGCGGCCTTCGCCACGCTCCATCGTAATTTCTGCTGTACCGTAATAAAGCATTACCTGTTTTATCAATATATCAAGCACGCCAATAGGGTCCTCGCGCTGTAGGGAGCGCTCCAGGCGCGAATCTTTTACAGTATGGTAATACTCGTTAAGGCATTGCCAAAGATCCTTGGAGATATGCTCCTGCACGCCACGCGCGTTTTCCCTGGCCAGGGTTATAATGTTCAGTATCGAGTTAGGGTTGTTTTTACCCGTAACCATGTATTTTAAAACTGCCCGGCTGTCATTCTCCAGTTTTTCAATTTCCGTCTCTTTAATTCCGGCAAAAATCCTGATCACCGGTTCCCAGGTAAATTCCTGTACGGTATCCTGCGAAGAGGCATAATTAATTTTGAGCATCCGCAGCATACCATCGCTGCGCTCAATGTAACGGCTTAACCAATAAAAACTTGCTGCAACCCTGCTTAACATATTAGCTCTTTAAGCCCCCTACCCCCCTGAAGGGGGAACGATAAGGGGGATGTTTATTTAAAATTCAACTATACTATTTTCACTCCCCCTTCAGGGGGCTGGGGGCTTTATGCCAGCACCCACGTATCCTTACTGCCCCCACCCTGCGAGCTATTTACCACCAATGAGCCTTCTTTTAAAGCCACACGGGTTAGTCCGCCGGGTACAATCTCAATACCATCCGGGCCGTACAATGCGTAAGGCCTTAAATCGATGCGGCGTGGTTTTAACGAGCCCTGCATGTAACATGGCGCTGCCGAAAGACTAATGGTAGGTTGTGCTATAAAATTACGCGGATCTTTCAGTATCTCTTTTTTATACTCTTCAATTTCCTCTTCCGATGCCGCGTGTCCCATCAGCATGCCGTAGCCACCGCTGCCGTTGGTTTTTTTAACTACCATTTTATTCAGGTTTTTAAAAACATGCTCCCGTTCGTCGGGGTTCCCCAGCTGGTGTGTGGGTACATTTTTCAGTATAGGCTCTTCGTTCAGGTAATACCTGATCATGTCTGGTACGTATACGTAAACCGCTTTATCATCGGCCACACCAGTACCAACAGCATTTACGATGGCTACGTTACCTTTACGGTAAGCGCCCATAATGCCTGCTACACCCAGCATACTTGCGGGGTTAAATACCAGCGGATCTAAATACTCATCATCAACCCGGCGATAAATTACGTCTACCTGCTGCAGGCCTGTGGTGGTTTTCATATAAACCTTGTGGTTGTTTACCACCAGGTCGCGCCCTTCCACCAGTTCAACGCCCATCAGTCGGGCCAGGGTGGTATGCTCAAAATAAGCCGAGTTATAAATACCCGGGCTTAACAACACGATAGTGGGGTTTGAGATTTGCCGTGGAGATAATGCCAGCAAGTTTTTATACAATATGGTAGGGTATTCCGTAACACTCCGTACGCCGCACTGGGGCAGCAAATCCGGAAATAAACGTTTGGTTATTTCGCGGTTTTCCAGCATGTAACTCACGCCCGATGGGGTGCGCAAATTATCCTCCAGCACATAAAAAGTACCGTCCTCGTCGCGGATCAGGTCGATGCCCGAGATATGCACATAGATATCATAAGGTACCTTCAATTGGTACATCTCGCGCAAAAAGTGCGGGCACGAGTAAATGATATCAATAGGCACAATACCATCTTTTACAATAAACTGGTTATTGTATATATCCTTCAGGAAATGGTTTAGCGCGGTAAGGCGCTGTTTAATACCTTTTTCTACAAAAGCCCATTCGCTGGCGGTAATAATGCGCGGAATAATGTCGAAGGGGAAAATCTTTTCAATACCCTCGCCGCTGTTGTACACCGTAAAGGTGATACCCTGGCTCATAAAAAGACGTTTGGCCAGCTCCTCTTTTTTGTTCAAATCGTCGGCCGACTCCTGCGAAATATATTCAATTACCTTGCGATAATGTTCACGAACATTGTTGTCCAGGCCATACATTTCGTCCCAAACACCACCTATTGGGTTATATTTATCAAAATAAGCTGATTCCTGCATGTGAAATTGTGAAGATTTAAAGATTATTAATCAGTTATTTTTTAAAAATGTAATTTATGAAGTGTTTTTGATAAAAAAGGAAATTATTTTGAATTTTTTACGATTATTTTGATTGATTTTTCATTTTTCATAAAGTTTAGGTATTGATATGGCAATTTATACTGACAAAACTTATTTTAATGGCTGATTATCTTCACCTAAAATATTAGTGGCAGGCAGTATATTGTTGCATAACAACTGATACAATTTTCGTGTTATTTCAAATCATAAAGAAATATGGGCTGTTATATGTGACACTGTTATTGTTGGTTTCTGCTAACAATAATTGCAAATGGAAAAAAGGCGCGCTGCCCGCTAAAACAACGACAAACCTCAACGCAGTTGATACTACATCAGAGAGTTTCAATATATTCTTCAATAGGTTTAGCACCGATTCTGTGTTTCAAATATCAAGGATCGCGTTCCCGATAAAGTTAACGAAAATTGGCGGCGAAGGTGAAAGCGATACCACAAAATTTATTGAAAAAAGGTTGGTTGATTAACAAGGTGCAGCCAGTAAAACAAGTAATTGCCAAGCTAACACAGGCAGGCGGCCGCACCCAATATAATCCGGGTTCATTTTTATCCCTAACACCCCAATAATCGACGGCACCAATACCTTTGTTTTTTTAAATAATATTCCGGTTTTGAACATATCAAAAATATTCTGCTTAAATTGGTAGTAAGCTTACAATAAAGCCCACCCTATTTAAACCATCCAGTTTCAAGATTTTCGGTTTTTTTGAACATGAAAACTATTTTAGGTATTATCATTTTCCTGGTAAGTTACCGCTCTGCATCGGCGCAAACTTCTGTTTTGGCCGACAATGCCGACGATGGGTGTAAAGTGAAATTCGAAAAGATTAAGTCAAAAATCGACGCCAGGCGGAAAAAGTACGAGTTTAATGTTCAGGAATACAAAGATGGCATGTTTTGCAGCGAATGCGGCCGCACCAAAAGCGAAATTGAAGAACGTGCCCATTTAAGTTTTAGCCAGCATATCCGTGATGGCGCAACCCGTAACCGCCGGGCGCTGATTGCTACGCATGAGCTATATCACGACCTGTATATAGAATACATTATTGATTTTAACGACCTTAAAAAGGAATATGAAGATAAGTATAACGATTGTGGGGGCGATAATTCATCGCTGGCTTTGCAAACGATAACCGATCAGCAGTTTCAATTATACACAGTTGAACTTAATGGGGACACCAATCAGTATAACACGCAGTGGGAATTACTTCGAATAAATTATAGCTTTTATTATTCGTGGTTTATGAGCATCAGTATCACCAGATGGCAAAACACCAGGGTTCAGGTTATTCGGCTTACCGATAATCGTTATCAAACAGATGGTCGTGAAAATGCGGTTATAAAGGCCGGCAACATGCTGCATAATTATATGCAAACCTTGGCCGGCAATAAAAGTGATTTTTTTATGGAAACAGACGCGCAACCTACATGGCCCCTTAAGGGATCTTTAACCGCCAGAAAATAAGATAAGGGCTCCGGAGTTGCTATCCGAAGCCCTATCTTGTTTCACGTAGTTAAAGATTTATTATTTCCAATTAGCCCAATTACTTGCTCCCGCCCAGTTTGAAGTGCCAATAGCGCCGCGATAGGTAACCRTAGTAAAAAATGAATTGTTAAAATCATTCCCCGTAAAATCAGCGCCGTTTAAAGCCGGAGAGCCTTCTGACGGGGTGAGATCAGGTGTGCTGCCCGTGTACATTGCTTTAAGTTTAAAATCTGTTGACGCAATTATAACCGTGTTTTTATTAACGATATTTGTTTCAAATACCGTTAATTCAGGATCGGCGACTACAATGTAGTCAAGGTCGCGGGAAAAGGCACGCGCCGTCGTGTCTGATTGTACCAGGTTACTCCTGAATTCGGCATTATTATTACTTAAAATCACAGGTCTTGTTCTGGGGCATACCATGAACCCTCCCTGTGGATACTCGGCTACAATCGAATTCCTGATAGCAAGCCTGGTACCTTTGCGCATATATACAGCCTGGTTCAAATTAGTTTTTACCGTTTCCATCCCCTGCGGACCTATAATAGTCATATTTGTGACCACCGGACGGGTTAAGGGAGCATTGGCAGTTGGAACTTCATCGTTATAACTTTCAAACCCGTTTGCCCTTAAAGCCGGAGATGAGGCCTTGGTTCGATACGAAATCAAGAATTGCAGGTGGCCAGTATAACCAAGATCAAAATCAAAATCGTCGTCTCCGTTATTGTACGCCAAAAGATGAGTGGCATTTACTGTTCCGCCTACAAATTGAAAGGCATCATCATTGGAGTATTTAACCATTACATTATCAACTTTTGTACCCAAGCCTACACTGGCCATTAACAGTCCGCTTGCTTTATCAACAACCCATTCGTCTTCGGCGGGCGGGTTTATGCCACCTGCGTATTCCAATCTCAAATAAGTAATAGAGCCCGAATTATCGGCAGAATTTGTACCGCCGTATTTGGTGTCGTCGGATACGGGCAAACCGGCAACATTACCTGTGCCGGTGTTGGTAGGCGCACTGCCTAAAAGTATTATCGCGCCCCAATCGCCGGGCGATTTTGCGGTAGCTGCAGACGTAAATATCACGGGTTTATCTGCTGTGCCATTAACAATTAATTTTGCCCCCTCGGTTATCACCAGTACTGTTTTCTTATCGGCAGCATCCTGTTTTTCGGCGTAAACGGTAATGCCCGCCGGAATAGTAAGTACTGCATTGTTTTTAACATAAACCTGCCCTTTTAAATAATAGTTCTTATTGGCATCCAATGTTACGCTGGTAGTAATGGAACCGGAGAGGGTATCGGTTTTCCGGCTGGTATCGGTATTGTTGTTAATTGAGTTTGAATCTTTTTTACAGGCACCAAAAAGCAAAATAGTTATTGACAGTAGTAGGGTAAATTTTCTCATAAAAAATCATAATTGTTTACCTACTAACCCGTTCTCATTAATTTTGTTTCGTTTAAATTAATAATTGCATTTATAAAACAAAAGGCCCGGATAAACTCCAGGCCTTTTGTTTTATTATCAAGTTAAAACAGCCTAGTGTTTTACATCATGAATTTCTTCTTCCCTGAACAATTTAGCGCTAAAGAAATCATTGTTCATGCGGGCAATGTTAGTAAGCTTGATCTCTTTAGGGCATTCAGCTTCGCAGGCACCGGTATTGGTACAGCTGCCAAATCCTTCTTCGTCCATTTGGGCCACCATTGATTGTACTCGGCTATAACGCTCTGGCTGGCCTTGCGGTAACAAGCCCAGCTGGGTAACTTTTGCAGATACAAACAACATCGCCGAAGCATTTTTACATGCTGCAACACAGGCACCGCAACCAATACAGGTAGCAGAGTTAAATGCCTCGTCGGCAATAACTTTCGGGATAAGGATGGCATTACCATCGGTTGTTACGCCGGTATTTACCGATACATAACCGCCAGCCTGCTGTATCCTGTCGAACGCCGAACGGTCAACTGCCAAATCCTTCACAACCGGGAATGCTGAAGCTCTCCACGGTTCAATCGTGATGGTTTCGCCATCATGAAAGGTACGCATGTGCAGCTGGCAGGTAGTAACACCACGCTTTGGCCCATGCGGGTGGCCATTGATATATAACGAGCACATACCGCAAATACCTTCGCGGCAATCGTGATCAAAGTTAATTGGCTCATCGCCTTTATGGGTCAAACTTTCGTTAACAACGTCAAGCATTTCCAAAAATGACATATCGGGCGAAATATTTTCAGCCTTGTAAGTCACGAATTTGCCCGATGTTTGAGCATTTTTTTGACGCCATACTTTCAGCGTCAGGTTCATATTTCCGTTACTCATCTCTTTAAGATTTTGTATCAAATGTTAGTATCAAGTAGTTAGTATCAAGTATCAAGTAGTTGTATTGGTTGTATGAGTTTTTAAGTCTTACTACTTGATACTATATACTTGCTACTGCGCAGCTACTAAGCATAATTTCGTTGCGATAAATGAACTGCTTCAAATACCAGTTGTTCTTTGTGTAAATCTTCCGGTTGGTTTTCGCCTTTAAATTCCCAGGCAGCTACAAACGCGAAGTTGTCATCGTCGCGCAATGCCTCACCATCTGGCGTTTGCGATTCAACCCTGAAGTGGCCACCGCATGATTCGTTACGCATCAGTGCATCATCAACCATCAGTTCGCCAAGCTCGATAAAGTCGGCAATACGGCCGGCCCTTTCCAATGAAGCGTTTACTTCTTCGTTTTCACCGGTAACAATGGCATTCACCCAGAAATCGGCTTTCAATGCCTGGATCAAACCTTTGGCTTTTGTTAAACCCTCTGCTGTACGGGCCATACCGCAATATTCCCACATAATGTGGCCAAGCTCGCGGTGATACTCGTTTACAGTTTTATTGCCTTTTAAAGCAAGCAATTTATTGATATAAGTTATTACGTCCTTTTTAGTAGCTTCGAAGGCAGGGTGCGTGGTGTCTACCTTTTTAGGGCCAAGTTTGGCCAGGTAATCACCAAGGGTAAAAGGGATCACAAAGTAGCCATCAGATAAGCCCTGCATCAAAGCAGAAGCGCCCAAACGGTTGGCGCCATGGTCGCTAAAGTTACATTCGCCCAAAGCATATAAACCAGGTACGGTTGTGCTCAGGTTATAATCAACCCAAAGGCCACCCATGGTATAGTGTACAGCCGGGTAAATACGCATTGGTTGTTTGTATGGATTTTCATCCGTAATCTGTATGTACATATCAAACAGGTTACCATATTTTGCCCTAACAGTATCCTCGCCTAAACGTTTGATGGCGTCGGCAAAGTCAAGGAATACCGCGAAACCCGAGCCTCCTACGCCCTTACCTTCTGCAACCATTTCTTTGGCGTTACGTGAAGCCACGTCGCGCGGTACCAGGTTACCAAAAGCAGGGTATTTACGTTCCAGGAAGTAATCGCGGTCGTCCTCTTTTACCTGGTCGGCTTTAATTGTTCCTTTGCGTAACTGTTCGGCAATTTCTACTGTTTTTGGCGCCCAAACGCGTCCGTCATTTCTTAATGACTCAGACATCAGCGTTAACTTCGACTGATGATCGCCGGTTACCGGGATACAGGTTGGGTGAATTTGGGTATAGCAAGGGTTACCGAAGAATGCACCACGTTTGTGAGCCCTCCAGGCAGCCGTTACGTTTGAGCCGATTGCATTGGTTGACAGGTAGAAAACATTGCTGTATCCCCCTGTGCACAACAACACTGCATGACCTGCATGTGTATCAATTGAACCGGTGATCATATTACGGGTAACAATACCTTTGGCATGGCCATCAATGGTTACCACATCAAGCATTTCGGTACGGGTATACATTTTTACCTTGCCGGCGTGTATCTGGCGGTTCAATGCCGAGTATGCGCCTAAAAGCAATTGTTGCCCTGTCTGGCCACGTGCATAAAACGTACGTGATACCTGCGAACCACCAAATGAGCGGTTATCCAGCAAGCCGCCATATTCGCGTGCAAAAGGAACACCCTGTGCTACGCATTGGTCGATGATATTTACTGATACTTCGGCAAGGCGGTATACGTTGCCTTCACGGGCACGGTAATCGCCACCCTTTATAGTGTCATAAAACAAACGGAACACACTGTCGCCGTCGTTCTGATAGTTTTTTGCAGCGTTGATACCACCCTGTGCTGCAATAGAGTGCGCACGGCGTGGACTATCCTGGAAACAAAAAGCCTTTACGTTATAACCAAGCTCGGCCAATGAGGCTGCTGCTGATGCGCCTGCCAAACCGGTACCTACAACAATAATATCGTATTTACGCTTGTTGGCCGGGTTAACCAGCTTCAGGTCAAATTTATGCTTGCTCCATTTTTGGGCTAATGGGCCTTCTGGAATTTTAGCATCTAAACTCATTTCTTTTATATTTTATATTAGTGAGTGGTTGGTTTGGTGAGTTGTGAGTGGTGAGTATTGAGTAGTGAGTTTGAAAGGGTGTTTATTTTCCAACTTAATCAACTCATTTAACTTAATTAACCATTCAACTTAATCAACCTAATCAACTCATTTAACTTAATCAACCTTTAACTACAAAATAGTAATATACCGGCATAGCGGCAAAGCCCAGTGGGATAATTACTGCAAAAAACCAGGTGCCAATAGCATATACAATAGGTGTATATTTACGGTGTACCCAACCCAGTGTGCGGAAAGCGCTCTGGAAACCATGCAACAGGTGGAATGATAGTGCACCCATGGCAATCACGTAAAATACTACATACCATAAATGGCTAAAGCTAAATACCACGCGTGCATGCAAATCTTTTACCCTTACAATTTCTACATTGTTTTCAACAGAAACGGAATGATTAAAATCCTCCGAAACAGGTGTGTAAACAGATTCGGTTGTTTTGCCTGTTGCCAAGTCGGTGCGGTACTCTTTAAAGCCCATTTCCTTGTCATTATGGTAGCGAAACCAAAAATCGCCCATGTGTATAACGATAAACAACAACAGGATTGAGCCCAAAAGGCCCATGTTTTTTGACGACCAGGTAGCATCAGATTTTGGCTGGATAGCATAACCCACCGGGCGTGATTTGCGGTTTTTAACCGTAATAATTAATGCGTAAAGCGCATGTACCGCTATAGACAGGTATAGGATATACGCAATTACTTCAATTGGTGCAAAATGTGTAAGAAAGTTGGCATACACATTAAAACCAAAACCGTTATCGTTGCTAAATAGCAACAGGTTGCCCCCAAGGTGTACAATAATAAAAGTACACAAAAACAAGCCTGTTAAAGCCATGATCAGCTTTTTGCCCAGCGATGAGTTAAAGGTTTGTTTAATTTCGCTCATTATGAATTAGATTTATTTGGGCAAAAGTATCTATTATATGCCAAAAGATATAAATGCATCCGGCTTATTAACCCCTAAAAAGTTATTTAGAATCAATCTAAGAAATTACAATATAATTACACAAAAATTACGGCGTAAAATAAGCTGTAAATGAAACGCGCGTTAGGCTATCGCGACTACTTTATCTTTCAATACGGCAAAAATTTTATCTGCCTGTCGGCTGTGGATGGCTATTTTACCGGTGAATTTACCAAATGACGGGAATATTGCCTGCCTGCTGCCAAACGCAAAGCAGGGTAAGGTTATGCTTTGCCTGCCTTTACCGCTCAGGTTTACACCAGGGTGGATGTGTCCGCAAAAAACATAACCGTCCGCGTTTTGCAGCTTATCGTCGGGCAAGGGATGGTGCAGCATCAGGAAGGGGCCAATCAATAATTCGTTATGCAATTCAATGTCGAGCTTTTGGTAGTTACTATCGGCAATAATATCATGGTTTCCCCTTATCAGGATGATTTGCAATCCCGGAAACTGGCTGCGCCAAAGAATAAACCAATCCCAATCGTTATTCATATCGCTATGAAACAGATCGCCAAGAAAAATGAGTTTTTCGGGCTTGTGCTCATGCACCAAGTCAGATAGCGTGGCCAGGTCGCTTTGTTCCATATCACGGGGCACAGCTATCCCTGCTTTGCGGAAGTGCCCCACTTTACCAAAGTGCACATCGGCTATTATTAAAGCTTTTTGCTGTTGCCAGTAAATGGCTTTTTGAGGCAGCAATAACAGATCCTGGTTGAGTAAATTAAAGGGAGTTGCCACACTAATCATCATAACAACAACAAAGTTATGAATTTATTTCGGAGGCCAACTTGATAAGCTCTTGTAATTGAATGTACAAGGGTGCGGCTTAATTTTAATATTTTCAATCACTTGTAACACAACCTGATAATTAACCGTAATTAAATAAAATCAATTATATGAAAGCGCACCGCCTTTTAATTTTTTCATTTGCCTGTTTTATGATAGCCGCCTGTAAAGATGATAAAATTACGCCCCAACAATTACAGGGAACATACAAAGGTTCGTTCAAGAGTTTAAATACAGCATCCATGACCGATAGATCGGGCTTGCTTGACGGTACCGCCGAAATTGTTATCAGCGGTAATAATTACCAGGGTGGTTCCACAGCAGCACAAACAAGCAGGGGTAGTTACGTAATAGCAGGTAATGAAATAACCTTTACCGATAGCCTTGCCCATACCGCCAATTTCAACTGGAGTTTGCTGTTAAACGGCACATTTAAACAAAGCACCAAAGGCGATAGCCTGGTATGGACGAAAACCCTGGGCACCTACAACTTTATTTACACCCTTAAAAAACAATAGCCTTAGGTGCGTTATTGCTTTTTTTAAGCTATCTTATTTAATGTTAAGCAATGTTAACAGATTGCCTTGGTTTTTTGAAGTGTAATTAGCTTTACCTTCATCAATCAATTTAATATGAAACGTAAGCTTAAAATTGCCTTAGCACTAGTTGTACTATCATTAACCGGCATCATTATATTTCAATGTTATTGGAGTATCAATGCCTACCAGGTAAATAAAAAAAGGTTTGATACCCAAATAGACATAGCCATGCAGCAGGCTTTGGATGGCTGCAAAAAGGATTACTTCGATTCAATCAGAATAGTACTGGTGAAGCGGCTTTCGGACCCATCCGTTGTTATCAAGTTTGATACCCTCCGCGAAGCCGACACCATCCACAAACAAGTTGGGATAATGATTACCACAGCGCATACCGGATTTGGCGAGCCCTTTCACACAACTAATAATATCATTGATTTTTACCGCCAAAAAATAAATCATAAGGCAACCATACCAGAGGTGCTTACCGAAATGTCATTTTATGTGCCCTCTTTTATGAATAGCATTAATAACATATTGGAAATGGATGATATTATGACCCACCACGATGAAATTGATGCCTATTTAAAGGCCCATAGTAATGTGCCACGCGACAGTATTTTTGCTCATCACCAAATTGTTAAAAGCGGCATGTACGAAATGCCTAAGAATTACAGACAGGCCGACAGTTTAAAGCTGCATAACTATTATACTGCCGAATTAGAAAAAATGCACATGTACTCGCCATTTGAATTAAGCTTTTCAACCATCCCGGCGGCATTGAGCAAGCCAAATTCAAACTATAGCCAAACCACGGAGTATCCATATTTTTACCACGGGTTTACAGAACTTAACCATAATATTTTCAATCATTTATATACCAGCGCAAGATTTTATAACCCGCAGCGGGCAGTTTTAAAAAGTATGATGACGGTGTTGCTGTTATCGGTATTGTTGGTGCTGTTTACTATTTTCTGTTTCTACTATATTATAAAAACCCTAAACCAGCAAAAAGCGCTGGGCGAGCTTAAAGACGATTTCATCAATAACATGACCCATGAGCTAAAAACACCAATTGCTACCATTACCGTGGCTATTGAGGGAATGCAGAAGTATAATGTATTAAATGATCCCGAAAAAACACAACGCTACCTGGAAACATCCCGAAATGAATTGGCCCGGCTGAATGAGTTGGTGAGCAAAGTGCTTGATGTGGCCGCTTTTGAGAATAATGAGGTTAAACTCATTAAGGAGAACATTAATATCGACGCGCTTGTAAATGAATTAATAACTGCAGAAAGATCAAAAACGGATAAGGCCACAACCATTACTTATAAAAATGAAGCAGGCATAATTGATATTACTGCCGATAAGCTGCATTTTAAAAATGTATTGATCAATATTTTGGATAATGCGGTGAAGTATAGCGCCCAACCTGCCATTATCAATATAACCCTAACCAAAAGTAATAATATGGCGGTATTTACTATTCAGGATAACGGTATTGGTATCCCTACAGCTCATCTAAACAGGATATTTGAAAAATTTTACCGTGTACCTACCGGTAACATACACAACGTAAAAGGTACCGGCCTTGGCTTAAACTATGTGAAATATATTGCAGAAGCGCATGGAGGCATCGTAACCGTAAAAAGTGAAGTAAATGCAGGCAGCGAATTTATAGTATCAATACCTTTATAAAATGGATAAAACACGCATCCTGTTTGCCGAAGATGAATTGGCGCTGGCCCACATAGTGCGCGAAAGCTTGCAAGAAACCGGCTTCGACGTTACTTTATGCGCCAATGGCGAACAAGCCCTGGCGAACTATAAAAACCACAAGCCCGATATTTTGGTGCTTGATATTATGATGCCCAAGATGGATGGTTTTGAGGTAGCTAAAAGGGTACGCGAGACTGACAACATTACGCCTATTATCTTTTTAACCGCCCGGTCGCAGCCAAAAGATGTAGTGGCCGGTTTTGAATCGGGAGCCAACGATTATTTGAAAAAACCATTTAGCGTGGAGGAACTTGTTGTGCGCATTAAGGTTTTGCTGAGCGACAACCGTTTATTAAGGCCCGCGCGGCAGGTAAAACCATTAAACGATAGTTACCAAATTGGCAATATCACTTTTACTCCGCTTAAAAATACCGTTCGGCAGGGTATCAACAACTGGCAGCTAACCAACCGCGAAAGTGATATCCTTAATCTGCTCTGTAAAAATCAGCATGAAGTAATCCCGCGCAAAATGCTGTTAGAAACAATTTGGGGCGACGACAGCTTTTTTAACGCCCGCAGCCTGGATGTTTTTATCAGCAAACTTCGCAGCCATTTAAAGGCCGATCCCAACGTGCAGATTATTACGGTGAGAGGTTTGGGGTATAAGCTGGTGTGGTAAAGTTATTATCAATAACTCGTAATTAGTCTATAATAAAGCGCCAAAGAATCTCTCCATTTATACAACCCATTTAACCTGTCAAGTTTGTTTTAATAGTGCCGAGGTTGCATCGTTCCTATAAAAACACTAAAGCCCGGCTGAATTTCTTCAACCGGGCTTTGCTATATATTAAACGAAACTTGATATTATTTCTCGTCCTTTACTTCTTCAAAGTCAACATCAGTTACGGTGTCGCCATGATCTTGTGCGCCGGCGTTAGCTTCTGGCTGAGGCTGACCACCATCGGCAGCACCTTTGTACATCTCTTCAGATGCGGTTGCCCATGCAGCGTTCAGTTCAGTTTGAGCGGCTTCAATAGCATCAAAGTTTTTAGCAGCGTAAGCTTCTTTTAACTTAGCTAAACCAGCTTCGATAGGAGCTTTTTTATCAGCGCCAATTTTATCACCGTACTCTTTCAGTTGCTTTTCTGTCGAGAAGATAAGCGCATCGGCACCATTAAGTTTTTCAACTTCTTCACGTGCTTTTTTGTCGGCATCGGCATTAGCTTCCGCTTCGTCCTTCATCTTTTTAATTTCGGCATCAGTTAAACCTGAAGAAGCTTCGATGCGGATTTTTTGCTCTTTACCCGTTGCTTTATCTTTAGCAGATACATGCAATATACCGTTGGCATCAATATCAAAAGTTACTTCAACCTGAGGCACACCGCGGGGTGCTGGTGGAATACCATCCAGGTGGAAACGACCTATAGTACGGTTACCCGCAGCCATTGGGCGCTCGCCTTGTAATATGTGAATCTCAACAGATGGCTGGCTATCGCTGGCCGTTGAAAAAGTTTCAGATTTTTTTGTAGGGATAGTTGTGTTCGACTCAATTAATTTGGTCATTACACCGCCCATTGTTTCGATACCTAATGAAAGCGGGGTAACATCTAACAACAACACATCTTTAACTTCGCCTGTTAATACACCACCTTGAATAGCAGCACCGATAGCTACAACCTCATCAGGGTTAACACCTTTTGATGGAGTTTTGCCAAAGAATTTCTGAACAGCTTCCTGAATAGCAGGGATACGTGTAGAACCACCTACCAGGATAACTTCGTCGATATCTGATGTGCTGTAACCTGCATTTTTCAATGCTGTTTTACAAGGCTCAATAGTACGTTTAATCAGGCTATCTGCCAGTTGCTCAAATTTAGCACGGGTTAAAGTTTTAACCAGGTGTTTAGGCATACCATCGGCAGCGGTAATGTATGGCAAGTTTATTTCTGTTTGTGCAGAACTCGACAACTCAATTTTAGCTTTTTCGGCTGATTCTTTTAAACGCTGCAAAGCCATTGGATCTTTACGCAGATCAATACCTTCGTCACTTTTAAATTCGTCAGCTAACCAGTCAATAATTACCTGGTCAAAGTCGTCACCACCTAAGTGAGTATCACCATCGGTTGATTTTACTTCAAATACACCGTCACCTAATTCAAGGATTGACACGTCATGCGTACCACCACCGCAGTCAAAAACTGCAATTTTCATATCCTTGTGTGCTTTATCAAAGCCATAAGCCAAGGCAGCAGCAGTAGGTTCGTTAATAATACGGCGAACTTTTAAACCAGCAATTTCACCGGCTTCTTTAGTTGCCTGGCGTTGTGCATCGTTAAAGTAAGCAGGTACAGTAATAACGGCTTCAGTAACTTCAGTTCCTAAAAAGTCTTCGGCAGTTTTCTTCATTTTCTGAAGAATCATGGCCGAAATCTCTTGTGGAGTGTATTTACGGTCGCCAATTTCAACACGTGGGGTGTTATTATCACCTTTAACCACTTTGTAAGGTACGCGTGCAGCCTCGTTAGTAACCTCGTTAAACTGGTTACCCATAAAGCGTTTGATAGACGAAATGGTTTTTGTAGGGTTAGTGATTGCCTGACGTTTAGCCGGATCACCAACTTTACGCTCGCCGTTATCAATAAAAGCTACAACGGATGGCGTAGTACGTTTTCCCTCGCTATTTGCTATAACTACAGGTTCGTTACCTTCCATTACAGACACGCAGGAGTTTGTTGTTCCTAAGTCGATTCCAATTATTTTAGACATATGATTGTTTTTTCTTGATTTTATTAATTTACTACAACTCCTATTTATCAACGTTTGTGCCAAACCCGTTTGGCAGGGCATATGGTCAGGATGACAATTATTGCGTCAGAAAAGTCATAAACTGTGGTGACAGGTTGGCAGAAATCGCTTCGTTGGAGGTGAAAGAAGAAAGGTAAGAGACGAAAGGTCTTCATTAATTCTACATTTAAACCTTAGGTTAGTATTATGAAAAATCTGCCAATAAAGTTCAACCCGAAAGAAAAGAACAAAAATAAGAATAACCCCTACAGCATAACATTTATTGCTAAGATGCAGAAAAGTGAAAACGATTAAAATCGGGTAAAACAACTAAAATAGAACCGGCGGATATCTGGAATTTTAAATAACTCAGAACCTAATCAACCACTCCCTATTCCACCTAATCAACTAACGAGGGCGTTGCCTGCGGCCGGGTCATCCGCTCATACGCACACACGGCCTTAGGCTCGGGCCGGTATCCGCTACTGCCCCTAACGCAGATTGTATTAAATACAGCATTAGTTATTTACAAACTAAATCCCCATCTTTATCCTAATAAACAAAACGCCTCTGTTACATACAAATCAAATCGGGCTAATTACTACGCCTGGAATTGCATAGCAAAAGCTTTGCCCGCAGAGCTTAACCTTCACTTTAAAAAAGAGAACTGGTTTACTATTGTTATTTAATTCCTAAACAAATCAAATGTTTTTTATAGAATCTGAACGGTTAAAACTAATACCGTTAACGTACCAGCAGCTTTTGTTGCTGAGGCAGGACCGTGCGCTGATGGAGATTTCCATGGGATTGACACCTTCCTTTATGCTTGTTGATCCATTTTATTATGCCGAAATCATTGATGCATTGGACAACTTCTGGCTACCCAATACCCTCGCCTACCCCGATAAATATACGTGGTATACCGATTGGGAACTGGTACTTAAGAGCACAAACACATCCGTCGGCGGGATGGGCTTCGCGGGCTATCCAAATGATAATGGCGAAGCAGAGATAGGCTACATGATTGATGGCAACCAGCACAACAAGGGCTTCGCGACAGAGGCCATTCAGGCGATGATAAACTGGGCATTTACGCATCCGTTTGTAAAAGCCATTATTGTGCATACTTACGCCGATAACCTGCCATCGCGCAGGCTAATGGATAAGTGTGGCTTTGAGCAGGTGGAGGAGATAGAAGGATTGCTGACCTATAGATTGAATAGAAAACCACCTATCTGGTAATTCTGTCAATCCTGTTCAATCCAGAAAATCGTGTCAAAATAACAAAATAAAACTCCCAGTTCATTCGAGCTGGGCGTTTATTAACACCGAAACAAATTAATTTGATTTTACTTTTGAACCAGTTTATTAAACTCCTCCACAGAAACAATCACATCTTCCCTGATAATCTTCCTCAATAAGCCTTTAGGTATGGAATCATTTTTATGAACCGGAATAGCGGTTATCCGCCCGTCCGGGTGTTTCATTCTATGATGTGACCCTTTAACACGAATAACAATGAACCCAAGCTTCTCTAACAAAGCAACAAACTCTTTGCCACTTAACACGGGTAATTTATCGCTTATGCCGAAATAGGCACACTTATTTCAATCTCCCGAACGCCGATAAATTGATTTGTGCTTTCCGTTTCCTGTTCTTCCATGCACAACTCGATTACTTCCCTCAGATTGTCCAAAGCTTCGTCGATAGTGGCTCCGTAAGAGTGACAACCTTTAAACGTAGGGCACGAAACTATATATACGCCGTCCTCATCTATTTCTACTACGATCGGGAAGTGATACTTTTTCATTTTATTCGTTTTGTTCAAATTTATCAATAAATCTTTAAAGCAAAAAACGCCCTGCTCAAATGAGCAGGGCGTTTTTATATCTAAACAAAAAGGATAATTATTCTCCTTTTTCTTCAGTTTCCGGAGCGTCGGCTACAGGAGCCTCAGCAACTGGTGCTTCTTTAGCTTCTTCAACAACTACTGCTTCTTCAGCTGCAACTGGGGCTGCTGTTTTAGCTTTTGCTGAACCACCACGACGACGTGTTGATTTTTTAGCAGTTGCGGCAGTATCAACACCGTAAACAGTGTTATAATCTACCAGCTCGATGATCGCCATTTCGGCGTTGTCACCTAAACGGTTTTCTAACTTAATGATACGGGTGTAACCACCCGGGCGGTTAGCAATCTTCTCAGCAATCTCGCGGAAAAGGATTGTTGTAGCATCTTTATCTTGCAGGTAGCTAAACACTGTACGACGAGAGTGAGTAGTATCGCTTTTTGATTTAGTTAAAAGTGGTTCGATGTAACCGCGCAAAACTTTTGCTTTAGCTAATGTTGTAGTAATACGCTTGTGTAGGATAAGCGAAGTTGCCATGTTTGACAGCATCGCCTTGCGATGGCTGGTAGTACGGCCTAAGTGATTGTTTTTGTTTCCGTGTCTCATTGTTTTAAATTATTTCACGTGCATACCGTCCGGCGATTTACTCAAGCCTTCGGAATTATGCCTTCGCTATTTAATAGTATTGAGTTTTAAGTGACGAGTAGTGAGTTTAAAACCCTAAAAAACTAACTACCCTATAAATGACTTGAGTTCCGAGCGACAGAGATAAACTCAACACTCAGAACTCAAGACTTAAAGACTTATTCCTCGTCTAACTTAAATTTAGACAGGTTCATACCAAAAGATAAGCCTTTTGATTTAACCAGGTCCTGAATTTCAGTCAGTGATTTTTTACCAAAGTTCCTGAACTTTAACATATCAGCAACATCGTACGATACTAAATCGGCCAGGCTGCGGATGTCTGCAGCTTTAAGGCAATTTAATGCACGTACAGAAAGATCAAGATCAACCAATTCAGTTTTAAGGATCTTGCGCATGTGCAAAATTTCTTCATCAACTTCTTTAGTTTCTTCTTTAGCCTGTGCTTCTAACATCATGTTTTCATCGCTGAACAACATAAAGTGCTGGATAAGGATCTTTGCAGCTTCCTTCAAAGCATCTTCAGGATGAACAGAACCATCAGTAGCAATATCCAATACTAATTTTTCATAGTCGGTTTTTTGCTCAACACGATAGTTTTCGATGGTATATTTAACGTTCTTTATCGGCGTATAGATAGAGTCGATAGCGATAACGCCAACATTTGCATCAGGATTTTTGTTTTCTTCACTCGGCACGTAACCACGGCCTTTACCAACAGTAAGCTCGATTTCAAGCGTTACCGATGAGTCCATGTTACATAAAACCAGATCAGGATTTAATACTGTAAAGTTGTTGGAGAATTTAGTAATGTCTCCGGCTTTAAAAGCATCCTGGCCATTTATAATAACAAATATTTTCTCGCTGTCGCCAGATTCACCAGTCTTTTTAAAACGAACCTGTTTAAGGTTCAAGATGATCTCGGTTACGTCTTCAACAACACCTTTGATGGTTGAAAACTCATGCGTTACTCCCGAAAAACGTACTGAAGTAATTGCATAACCTTCGAGTGATGAAAGTAAGATACGACGCAGAGCATTACCAATGGTTACACCAAAACCTGGTTCTAACGGACGAAATTCAAACGTACCATCAAAATCATTTGCTTTTTGCATGATAACCTTGTCTGGTTTTTGAAATGCTAAAATTGCCATTTATATCCTTTATTTATTGTTTACTAATTGAAATGATTTTAACCACGAAAATGATTGACAGAATATGCCAACCATCCCCTGGATAATTATTTTTATTATTTTGAATACAACTCGACGATTAGGTTCTCCTTAATGTTTTCAGGAATTTCATCGCGGTTAGGATAGTTAAGGAATGTGCCTGTTAATTCATTTGCATCCCAAGCCAACCAGCTGTATTTGTTGATTCTTCTACCTGCTACTGACGTAGTAATAGCTTCTAATGTTTTAGATTTTTCACGTACAGAGATAACGTCACCAGCTTTTAATGCATATGATGCGATGTTTACAACAGCACCGTTAACATTAATGTGTTTGTGGTTAACCAACTGACGGGCGCCTGAACGTGTAGGTGATATACCTAAACGATAAACAGCGTTATCTAAACGGGCTTCTAAGAATTTCAGCAAGTTTTCACCTGTGATACCTTCTTTAGCCGAAGCGCGGTGAAACAAGTTTTCGAACTGACGCTCTAATACACCGTAAGTGTATTTAACTTTTTGTTTCTCCATTAACTGAGTTGAATACTCAGATTGTTTTCCACGACGTTTTGAAGCGCCATGCATTCCCGGTGGATAGTTTTTACGTTCTAACGCTTTATCCGGACCGAAAATCGGCTCACGGAAACGACGTGCAATTTTGGACTTAGGTCCTGTATATCTGGCCATTTTGTGTATTTTTAAAGTATCTTACAGCCTGTAGCTGTAGAATCTTAGCTTTAAAATCTGTTAATTAAACTCTTCTTCTTTTAGACGGACGGCAACCATTGTGTGGAAGCGGCGTAATGTCTTTGATAGTGGTAACTTCGATACCTGCAGTTTGCAAAGTACGGATAGCCGACTCACGACCAGCACCAGGGCCTTTTACAAACACTTCTACTTTACGCAAACCAAAGTCATAAGCAACTTTACCGCAATCGGCAGCAGCCTGACCGGCAGCATAAGGGGTGTTCTTTTTTGAACCTTTGAAACCCATTTTACCTGCAGATGACCATGAAATAGCCTGTCCGGTTTTGTTGGTAAGGGTGATGATGATGTTGTTAAAAGTAGCATTGATGTGTGCTTCGCCAACCGGCTCAACAATCACAATGCGCTTTTTGGTAACTTTTTTACTTTTAGCCATTTTTTTAATTATTGAATTAATGAATTACTGGGCTATAGAATAACCCTGACCCACCAATCGTGATTATAATTTTTATTCCTGGAAAGCTTAAAGTATATAACTACCCGCCGCTAACCAATCGTTATTTACTACTTAGTAGCTTTCTTTTTGTTAGCAACTGTTTTACGTTTTCCTTTACGGGTACGTGAGTTGTTTTTAGTACGCTGACCACGTAATGGTAAACCTTTACGGTGACGTGTACCACGGTAGCAACCAATGTCCATCAAACGTTTAATGTTCAATTGCACTTCTGAACGAAGTGAACCTTCCACTTTAATCTGATCGTTGATGATTCCACGGATTGAGGCTAACTGCTCATCGGTCCAGTCCTGTACTTTTGTATTAAAATCGATACCTGCCTCAGTCAAAATCTTTTGAGCTGTTGAGCGGCCTATACCGAAAATGTAAGTAAGTCCGATTTCTCCTCTTTTATTCTTTGGTAAATCAATACCTGATATCCTTGCCATATTTTATCTTAATTTATTGAGTTATCGAATTATTGAATTATCGAATACTACTAATCAGTAATTCAACATTCTCCAATTCAAAATTGTTCTTAGCCCTGGCGTTGTTTGTACTTAGGATTCTTCTTGTTAATAACGTAAAGTTTCCCGTTACGGCGAATGATTTTGCAATCTGCGCTGCGTTTTTTAATGGATGCTCTAACTTTCATCTCTTTTTTATTTATATCTATAGGTTATTCTACCCTTACTCAAATCGTACGGACTCATTTCTAATTTCACCCTGTCGCCAGGTAAAATTTTGATGTAGTGCATACGCATCTTGCCGGAAATATGGGCTATAATCTCATGACCGTTCTCCAGCTCAACCCTGAACATTGCATTTGACAATGCCTCTCTAATTGTACCGTCTTGTTCGATCGAAGATTGTTTAGCCATATTTTGTTGATTTTTACTTAATTATCCGCCCTAAAACCGGGATGCAAAATTAATAAAAATTATTTAATTATTATTCTTTTCTTTTAAAACATTATCAACATACTCAAACGTCGATAAAATGTCGGGTTTTCCTTTGCCTATAGCAACAGTATGCTCATAATGAGCAGATGCTTTTTTATCTACAGTTGATACGGTCCATCCATCATCCCAAAATTTAACACCGGCGCGGCCGGCATTTATCATTGGTTCAATGGCAATTACCATCCCCTCTTCAAGCTTAATACCCGATCCACGTTTACCGTAGTTAGGCACTTCGGGTTTTTCGTGAAGTTTAACCCCCACGCCATGCCCCACAAGCTCTTTAACAACTCCAAAGCCATTCTTCTCGGCGTGTTCCTGTATCGCGTAGCCTATATCGCCTATCCGCATGCCTACAACAGCTTTAGCAACACCCAGGTCCAAACACTCCTTGGTTACCCGCATGAGTTTTTTTACTGTGTCGCTTACTTCGCCAATAGCAAAAGTATAAGCCGAGTCGCCTACAAAACCGTTTAATATGGCACCGCAATCAACAGAAACTAAATCACCTTCTACCAGTACATGTTTTCCGGGGAAACCATGCACTACCTGGTCATTTAATGATATGCAGAGGGAGTAGGGAAACCCGCCGTAGTTTAAAAAAGCGGGGATACCGCCGTTATCGCGTATAAAGGTTTCAGCAAGTCTGTCGAGTTCTATAGTCGTAACACCCGGGCCTATTACTTTAGCAACCTCTGCATGTGTTCTTGACACCAGCAGCGCGCTTTCCCGGATCAACTCTATTTCCTCGGCAGACTTGTAAATTATTTTTGACATTCCTTATTAGATCGCTGTCGGACTTGTTCCGGCAGCAGCAGGCATTGCTGTACGTCCTTTAATCCGTCCGGTTTTCATTAAACCATCGTAATGGCGCATCAACAGGTGGCTTTCTATTTGTTGCAATGTATCCAACACAACACCTACCAGGATGATTAACGATGTGCCACCAAAAAATCTTGCGAAAATTGGAGATACACCAACTAAACTGGCAATTGCCGGTATAATTGCGATGATAGCCAGAAAAACAGATCCGGGTAAGGTAATTTTTGATATTACGCCATCTATATAATCCGCAGTTGCTTTACCTGGTTTAACGCCAGGGATAAACCCACCGTTCTTCTTCATATCATCAGCCATCTGGTTAGGGTTAACCGTAATAGCTGTGTAGAAGTAAGTAAACAGGATAATTAACACGCCAAACAGCGTGTTGTGCTGCCATGAATTATAATTTGATAACGCAATTAGTATACCATTTGATGAAATGTTTGGCATAAACTGTTGTACGGTTTGCGGTATAAACATTAACGCCTGCGCAAATATGATAGGCATTACACCCGCAGCATTTACCTTTAACGGTATATACTGGCGCACGCCGCCATATTGTTTATTACCTACTATACGCTTAGCGTACTGCACCGCAATTTTACGGGTGCCCTGTACAATAAGGATAGTAAACATTACAACCCCAATTAAGCCTACAATTTCAACAATGAATGTAATTAAACCACCTGTACCGCTGGTACGTGAGGTAAACTCTGTTAAAAATGCGCCTGGTAATTGGGCTATAATACCAACCATGATGATAAGCGATATACCGTTACCAATCCCTTTGTCTGTAATTTTCTCGCCCAGCCACATTACAAATAATGTACCTGCCGTTAAAACAAACATGTTAAGCACAGTAAAGAATGGGTTACTGATCAGCATAGCCTCAGGAGATATCTGCGATTTTAAATAACCTATAGCCTGTAAAGCCGTGATACCTATGGTTAGGTAACGGGTCCACTGGTTAAGTTTATTACGGCCGCTTTCGCCCTCTTTTTGTAATTTGGTGAAATAAGGCACCGCGATACCCAATAATTGCACCACAATTGAAGCCGAAATATAAGGCATTACACCCAATGCAAAAATAGAGGCATGTGAAAACGAGCCTCCTGAAAACATATTCAGCAATCCTACTAATCCTTCTGCTTTTTGGTTAGCTACTGACGCAGGATTAACCCCCGGTAGTACCACAAAGGAACCTACACGATATATTACAAGAAATAAGAGTGTGTTTATAATACGCACTCTTAAATCTTCTATTTTCCAGATATTGGATAATGTGGTGAAAAATTTCTTCATCCTAAAATTATAGCTTAACTATGGTACCACCAGCTGCTTCAATAGCTTTTTGAGCTGTAGCAGTAAATGCATGTGCCTTAACTTCTAATTTGGCAGTTAATTCGCCACGGCCCAGGATTTTAACCAGGTCGTTACGAGATACCAAACCATGTAATTTCAAGGTATCAAAATCAACAACATCAAGTGTGTATTTTGTTACTAATTCTTGCAATACATCAAGGTTAACACCAGTATACTCTACACGGTTAGGGTTTTTAAAACCAACCTTAGGCACACGGCGTTGTAAAGGCATCTGACCGCCTTCAAAACCTACCTTGGTGCTTGTACCTGAACGTGAACCAGCGCCTTTATGGCCACGGGTTGACGTACCGCCACGGCCAGAACCTGTACCACGGCCAATTCTTTTCCTATTTTTAGTAGAACCTTCTGCAGGTTTTAAATTACTTAAATTCATGATATTAAATATTTTCTACTGCTACCAGGTGGTTAACTTTTCTAACCATACCAATTATAGCTGCAGTTGCCTCAACTTCCACACTGTGGTTAATTTTACGCAAGCCTAATGCTTCTACGGTTCTTTTTTGGCGCTCACTTCTGTCGATCACGCTCTTAATCTGAGTTATTTTGATTTTGGCCATGACTGATTATCCGTTAAATACTTTACCTAAACTAACGCCACGTTGTTGTGCTACAGTATGAGCATCACGTAATTGTGATAACGCAGATACGGTTGCTTTAACCACGTTGTGCGGATTTGATGAACCTTTTGATTTTGCTAACACGTTGTGAATACCTGCAGACTCTAATACTGCACGCATTGCACCACCTGCTATAACACCGGTACCGTTTGCTGCTGGTTTCAAGAAAACAAAACCACCGCTGAATTTACCAATTTGCTCATGAGGGATTGTGTTGTTGATAATAGGAACTTTTACCAGGTTCTTTTTAGCATCATCAATACCTTTTGCAATTGCTTCGGTAACCTCTTTTGCTTTGCCTAATCCGTAACCTACAACACCGTTTTCATCACCTACTACCACGATGGCAGAAAAGCTGAAAGTACGGCCACCTTTGGTTACTTTGGCAACACGCTGTATGCTTACCAAGCGGTCTTTTAATTCGATCTCGCTTGTTTTTACTCTTTTTATGTTGATTGTTGACATTTCTCTTTTCGATTAAAAGTTTAAACCACCTTCACGTGCACCTTCGGCCAGTGACTTAACACGACCATGGTACAAATAACCGTTCCTGTCGAAAACCACATCTTTAATACCCGCTGCGATAGCTTTCTGAGCTACCAGTTTGCCAACGGCTACTGATTGATCAGACTTTGTGCCATCAGCTGCAACGAAATCTTTTGATAAAGATGATGCTGATACGATAGTTTTACCGGTTAAATCGTCAATGATCTGCGCGTAAATACCTTTATTGCTCCTAAATACTGACAGGCGAGGACGCTCTGTTGATCCTGAAAGGCGTTTTCTGATACCTTTTTTAATCCTGTCTCTTCTTGATAATTTAGCTCCCATGACGATTATTTTTTAGATGCTGATTTACCTGCTTTTCTTCTCAATATCTCGCCTACAAACTTAATACCTTTACCTTTGTAAGGCTCTGGAGTACGTAACGAACGTATTTTTGCAGCTACCTGGCCAATTAACTGTTTGTCAATTGATTCAAGTATGATAGTTGGGTTTTTACCCTTATCAGCAGTGGTTGTAACTTTAATTTCTGTTGGCAATTCAAATACATAGTGGTGAGAGTAACCCAACACTAAATCTAATGTATTACCTGTATTTGTAGCACGGTAACCTACACCAACCAACTCCTGTTGTATTTTGTAACCTTCGGTTACGCCTACTACCATGTTGTTGATAAGCGCACGGTATAAACCATGTAATGCTTTGTGACGTTTTTGATCAGACGGGCGTTGAACCACTAACTGACCATCTTCCTGTGCAATGGTGATATCGCTATCAACCGCTTGCTGCAACTCACCTTTAGGGCCTTTTACGGTAACAACATTATCTGCTGATACGGTAACGGTTACTCCTGCTGGCATTGCTATCGGTGCTTTTCCTACTCTTGACATTGCTTAATTTCTCCTATTAATAAACGTAGCATAAAACTTCGCCACCTACATTTTGCTGACGGGCTTCTTTATCAGACATTACGCCTTTAGAAGTTGACAGGATGGCGATACCTAAACCATTTAATACTCTTGGCATTTTATCCATGCCTGCGTATTTCCTCAAACCTGGTTTACTGATGCGCGTAATGCTACGGATAGCAGAAATTTTAGTTATCGGGTGGTACTTTAAAGCCACTTTAATAGTGCCCTGTACTGTACTGTCTTCAAACTTGTAATTGGCAATGTAACCTTTGTCGAAAAGCACCTTGGTGATTTCCTTTTTCAGATTTGATGCAGGAATTTCAACAACCCTATGGTTGGCTTTAATAGCATTCCTTACTCTTGTAAGATAATCTGCGATTGGATCTGTATTCATTTTATTGGGTTATGATAGTGGTTTCCTTCCCGTAACATCCGGGACGACCTTCCATCGGTTAATTCTCTTTTATAGTATCAAGTAGTTAGTATCAAGTATCAAGATTTTGTCTTGTTTTTTGATGCTAACTACCTCTACTCTTTAATACCGTTCGCAAGGTATGTCTTGCTACTTGATACTATATACTTGCTACTGAAAAATTACCAGCTTGCTTTCTTTACTCCCGGGATTTTGCCATCAAGAGCCATTTCACGGAATGTTACGCGTGAAATACCAAACTGACGCATGTAACCACGTGGGCGGCCGGTTAATTTACAACGGTTGTGTAATTTTACCGGAGATGATGCCTTAGGTAATTTATCTAAACCAACGTAATCGCCGGCTTCTTTAAGGGCTGCTCTTTTCTCTGCGTATTTAGCAACCAATTTAGCGCGCTTTACTTCACGAGCTTTTACACCTTCTTTAGCCATTGCTATTTTGATTTTTAAATGGTAATCCAAATTGTTTCAACAACTCCAATGCTTCAACATCGTTTGTTGCGGAGGTTACAAAGGTAATATCCATACCTTGGATTTTATTGATTTTGTCAATATTTATCTCAGGGAATATAATTTGCTCTGTAATACCTAAAGTATAGTTACCTCTGCCGTCAAAACCTTTGTCGTTGATGCCTTTAAAGTCACGGATACGTGGCAGGGCAACAGCGATTAAACGATCTAAAAACTCATACATTGTGTTGTCACGCAAGGTAACACGTACGCCAACCGGCATATTTTTACGCAATTTAAAGTTCGAGATATCTTTTTTAGATTTTGAAGATACTGCCTGCTGGCCAGTGATGGTTGTTAACTCGGTGATGGTGTTCTCGATAAGTTTTTTATCGGTAGTAGCACCGCCAACACCCTGGTTAATGGCAATTTTCTCCAGTTTAGGAACCTGCATTACACTTTTGTACTGAAATTTATCTTTCAGTGCGGTGCGAATTTCGTCCTTGTATTTTGTTTTTAATCTTGGTACGTAAGTCATTACTTAATTTCCTCCCCTGATTTTTTTGCTACCCTTACTAATTTGCCGGCATCGTTCAATTTACGGCCAACACGGGTTGTATTACCTGATTTAGGGTCAACCAGCGCAAGGTTTGAAATATGTATAGCAGCTTCTTGTTTAACAATTCCGCCGTTAGGGTTAGCAGCATTAGGTTTGGTATGTTTTGATACCATATTGGCACCTTCAACAACAGCCCTGTTTTTTGCTATTATCACCTCAACTACTTTACCTTGCGATCCTTTTGAATCGCCGGCTATAACTTTTACCAGGTCGCCTTTGCGAATTTTCAGTTTGCCTGGTGTTGCAACTTTTTTCTTTTCCATGATTACAATACCTCCGGTGCTAATGATACAATTTTCATAAATTGTTTCTCACGCAGTTCTCTTGCAACAGGGCCAAAGATACGTGTGCCTCTTGGCTCATCCTGGTTATTTAACAAAACAGCTGCGTTATCGTCGAAACGGATGTATGAACCATCTTTTCTGCGGATCTCTTTTTTGGTGCGTACTACTACGGCTTTTGATACAGTACCTTTTTTTACGTTACCTGATGGTAAAGCGCTTTTTACGGTTACTACTATCTTATCGCCTATAGATGCATACCTTTTGCCGGTACCACCTAACACGCGGATCACTAAAACTTCTTTAGCGCCACTGTTATCGGCTACGTTTAATCTTGATTCCTGTTGTACCATCTTATTTAGCCCTTTCTAAAATTTGAACTACTCTCCAGTTTTTGCTCTTGCTCAGCGGGCGGGTTTCCATAATCAATACGGTATCGCCAATGCCACAAGTATTGGTCTCATCATGAGCCATAAATTTTGTGGTTTTTTTCACGAATTTACCGTAGATAGGGTGTTTCACTTTACGCTCAACAGCCACTACAATAGATTTTTCCATCTTATTGCTAACCACCAGGCCGGTACGTGTTTTTCTTAAATTTCTTTCCATTTTTCTGAATGCTTAAAAAATTAATTCTTTTCAGAAGCCGACGCCGCTTTGCGTTTTGTTAATTCAGTATTTAACTGAGCAATTCCCTTGCGTACCTTTGTTATACGGGATGGATTCTCGATAGCCGATACTGCGTGAGCAAATTTCAATTTGGTAAGGGTTGACCTTTCCTCGCCGATTTTTGCTACCAGTTCTTCTGTAGATAGTCCCAAAATTTCTGAGTTCTTCATCTTCTTGTGTTATTTGTTGTAATAGTAGAAAGTTTCAACGTTGTATTGTTTTGGTTTGATGGTTGAAAGTTCGGCATCTAACTTTACAACATGAGAAAACTTTACAACTTTTCAACTCTTCCAATTTATGCTTCTACGTAATCCCTACGTACAATAAATCTTGTTTGTACCGGAAGTTTTTGTGCTGCAAGGCGCAAAGCCTCTTTAGCAACTTCCATAGGCACACCTTCGGCCTCAAAAATGATCCTTCCGGGGCGTACTACCGCTACCCAGTACTCAGGAGCACCTTTACCTTTACCCATACGTACCTCTGCTGGTTTCTTGGTTACAGGCTTGTCAGGGAAAATCCTGATCCACACCTGACCTTCACGTTTCATAAAACGTGTTACAGCAATACGTGCAGCCTCGATCTGGCGGCTGGTTATCCATGCCGCTTCGAGTGATTTTACACCGAAAGATCCGAATGAAAGTTCAGCACCACGAGTGGCTAAACCTTTCATCCTGCCTTTTTGCATCTTTCTGAACTTCGTTCTTTTTGGCTGTAGCATTTTCTTAAGCTTTTATATCGTTACGATATTTGTCTTTCTATTTTATAATTATCTCTTTCCTGGGCCACCTGGACGGTTACCGCCACCTTGACCACCTGGACGGCTGCCACCTGGACCACCCGGACGGCTGTTACCGCCACCACGAGGACCACCTTGACCACTTGCTCCAGGACCGCCTCTGCGATCGCCACCACCTGGTTTCCTGTCATTTCTGCGTTCGCCACCACGTTCGCCACCGCGAGCGTTATCACGACCACCGAATGCCGGAGCACCATCTGGCCTGCCACCTTTACCGCTTGCGCTGCTTGCACCACCAATGTTTGGTGATAAATCGCGTTTGCCGTAAACTTCGCCTTTACAGATCCATACTTTAACACCTATTTTACCATAAGTAGTTAATGCTTCTGCTAATGCGTAGTCAATATCAGCACGGAAAGTGTGCAAAGGAATTCTTCCTTCTTTATATTGTTCGCTACGTGCCATCTCAGCGCCACCTAAACGGCCTGATGTCATGATCTTAATACCTTCAGCACCCATTCTCATGGTTGAAGCGATAGTAGTTTTCATGGCACGACGGAAAGAGATACGTGCTTCTAATTGTTTTGCAATACCTTCTGCCACTAATTGTGCATCAAGCTCAGGGCGTTTAATTTCAAAGATGTTGATCTGAACTTCCTTTTTGGTAAGTTTTTTCAACTCTTCTTTAATCTTATCAACTTCGGCACCGCCTTTACCAATCACAATACCCGGACGGGCAGTGTGGATAGTTACAGTGATGCGTTTTAATGTGCGTTCGATAACCACTTTTGATACACCACCTTTAGCGATACGTGCTGAAAGGTATTTGCGGATTTTTTCGTCTTCAACTAATTTGTCGGCATAATGATTGCCACCGAACCAATTAGAATCCCAACCTCTGATGATTCCTAATCTGTTACCTATTGGATGTGCTTTCTGTCCCATTTCAAATTAATTGTTTTCGTTTTTACTATCCACAACCAGTGTTACATGGTTTGAGCGTTTACGGATACGGTATCCCCTTCCTTGCGGAGCAGGGCGTAACCTTTTTAGCTGACGGCCACCGCCTACTGAGATTTCTTTAATAAACAAGCCATGATCTTCGGCTTTTTTACCTTCGTTTTTTGCTTCCCAGTTAGTAATTGCCGATACTAATAATTTCTCTACGCGGATGGCAGCTTCTTTATTAGTAAACTTTAAGATACTTAAAGCTGAAAATACATTTTTACCACGAACCAGGTCAACTACCAAACGCATCTTGCGTGGTGAAGTTGGGCAGTCCTGTAACTTGGCAACAGATGCACCACCGGTAAGGGCCTTTGCAGCTTCTTTTTGTTGCCTGATTAGTACAGACTTTTTAATTTTTGTTGTTGCTTCCATTGCCTGTTATTTTTTCTTCTCTGCGTGACCGCGGAATGTACGGGTTGGAGCAAATTCTCCCAACTTGTGACCAACCATGTTTTCTGTTACATACACCGGGATAAACTTGTTACCATTGTGTACTGCGAATGTGTGACCAACGAAATCAGGAGAGATCATGGAACGACGTGACCATGTTTTTACAACTGATTTTTTGCTTGATTCATTCAAGGTCAGAACTTTTCTTTCCAGGTTATGATCAATATAAGGTCCTTTTTTAATTGAACGTGCCATTATTTTTTCCTTCTTTCAATGATATAACGATCCGACCCTTTTTTCTTATCACGAGTTTTGTAGCCTTTAGCTAACAAACCTTTACGTGAACGTGGATGACCACCTGAGGCTCTACCCTCACCACCACCCATAGGGTGATCTACCGGGTTCATGGCAACACCACGAACACGCGGCCTGCGGCCTAACCAACGTTTGCGGCCTGCTTTACCTAACACCGCGTTTGCTCTTTCGCCGTTTGAAACGGTACCGATAGTTGCCAAACAAGTTGACAATATCATACGTGTTTCGCCTGAAGGCAATTTGATGATGGCATATTTACCATCGCGCGCCGAAAGCTGGGCATAAGTACCGGCACTGCGGGCAATAACACCACCCTGGCCTGGGTTTAACTCAATGTTGTGGATGATAGAACCTAACGGGATGTTCTTCAAAGGCATGGTGTTACCAACCTCTGGAGTAGCTGTCTCGCCGGCTACAACTACCGTTCCAACTGTTAAGCCTTCCGGAGCTATCATGTATCGTTTTTCACCATCAACAAAATGTAACAGTGCTATACGTGCCGAACGGTTAGGATCGTACTCGATAGTTGCCACTTTTGCCGGGATGTCAAATTTATTACGTTTGAAATCAATCAGCCTGTATGCTTGTTTATGACCACCACCCATGTAGCGCATAGTCATTTTACCGGTGTTGTTACGACCGCCCGATCTGGTGTTGGCTGCTTCAACCAACGATTTTTCAGGAACGTTTGTTGTGATATCTGAGTTAGATACATCAACTCTGAAGCGGGTACCCGGTGTAACCGGTTTAAATCTCTTTACTGCCATCTCTATAATTATATATTGCTGTAAAAATCAATTGTTTGCCCGTCATTTAACGTAATGATCGCTTTTTTATACGTAGCAGCACGGCCAGATACGGCGCCTGCCTTAGTATTGCGAGTTTTAAGTTTTCCGACGTATTTCATGGTGTTTACCGCCTTAACGTTTACACCATACATTGCCTCAATGGCGCCTTTAATCTGAATTTTGTTTGCTCTGTGATCAACTTTGAAAGCATAACGGTTAAGTTTCTCGGTTAATTGAGTTACTTTTTCAGTAAGTAGGGGTTTCTTTAAAATTTCCATAATTACTTAGCTAATGCTTCCTCCAAAGTTTTAACAGCGCCTGTAGTTAATAACAGTTTACCAGCGTTTAACACATCATAAGTGTTTAGCTGCTCAACCGAAATTACTTTCGTTTTCTTCAGGTTTCTGCTTGATAAATACACATTGTTGTTTTCAGCTGCTGCTACTACTAATAATGTTTTGTCATTAGTAACATTCAGGTCAGCTTCCATTTTAATGTAGTTTTTAGTTTTGATGCTATCAAAATTAAAATCTTCCAATACTAAAATGTTGTTATCCTTTGCTTTGTATGATAAAGCCGATTTACGGGCCAGTGATTTTAACTTCTTGTTTAACTTGAAGCTGTAATCGCGGGGCTGCGGACCGAAAACGCGACCACCACCATTAAATAATGGAGATTTAACGCTACCTGCACGGGCACCACCTGTACCTTTTTGTTTATATAATTTGCGGGTTGAACCTGCAATCTCGTTACGCTGTTTTGCTTTGTGTGTACCCTGACGTTGGTTAGCTAAAAACTGCTTAACATCAAGATAGATCGCGTGATCGTTTGGTTCAATACCGAATACCGACTCAGGAAGTTGCACCTTGGCACCTGTTTCTTTACCTGATACGTTTAATACGTTTACTTCCATCTTATTTATCCACTATTACGAATGAACCCTTAGCTCCGGGGATGGAACCTTTAACAACCAACAGGTTTTGCTCAGCGTAAACCTTAATCACTTGTAAGTTCTGTGCTTTAACACGAACGTTACCGGTTTGACCTGCCATGCGCATGCCTTTAAATACACGCGACGGCCATGATGACGCACCCAAAGATCCTGGCGCACGTAAACGATTATGCTGACCGTGAGTTTGCATACCCACACCACCAAAACCGTGACGTTTTACCACACCCTGAAATCCTTTACCTTTTGAAGTACCAACTACATCAACAAAATCTCCCGCAGCAAAAATATCAACAGTGATGGTATCACCTAATGATTTTTCGTCCTGGAAAGTTTTGAATTCAACAAGCTTACGCTTTGGAGTTGTACCGGCTTTTTGGAAGTGTCCTTTTAACGGACCAGAAGTGTTTTTTTCCTTTTTGTCGCCATATGCCAGCTGTACAGCAGCATATCCGTCTGTATCTACAGACTTAACTTGTGTTACCACGCAAGGGCCAGCTTCGATTACGGTGCAAGGAATATTCTTCCCTGTTTCGTCGAAAATGCTGGTCATTCCTACTTTTTTACCAATAATTCCTGACATTTCTTTAATTTATTTGTGTCCATCGAAGCAGTAGGGCTTCGTTCAAGACATATTATTCCCCCCGAAAGGGACGGCAAAGATAGAAACTTTACAGTAATAATCAAATAGTTAGTGAGTTATTTTTTTATAAATTTTATATACTTGTTTTAACCTGCGTTTCCGGGCTATCTTGTTGGGGGCTAATTGATTTATATTGGTGCAAAAGTAAAGTAGTTTATCGTATTTTGCCGGGCGTTAATAAAGGTGCACCTGAGCAGAAATATCGGATGTCAAAATTACGCGCGTTAGCTCAGGAGTGCCACATAAAACCATATCTTTAAAAGCAGCATTATGCCCATAACCTCACTCACCCGAAACGTTATTTTAATTACCATAATAGCCATTTTGATATTTTTAGGCGGATGGGCATTACTGCATGCGGTGGCATTAAACATGAGGAACAAAGTTGCAGACGGCCTGCTGGCCGATTTTATCGTTACTTTTCCTGTTTTATACTACTTTATAATTATTCGCCCCTCGCAAACTTCGGCAAAACGGCTGTTGTTTGTTGTAAGTATATGCTCGGTGATTGCCTACCTGATACTTCCTGCACAGCAAAAAGCGTACATATTGCAAATCCGTAAACTGTCGGCCCTTGCCGAACTCCTGTTTGTTATTTATGCCCTTACCAAAATCAATAAACTACGATTGGCCTACAAATATCAAAAGGAGCTACTTCCCGATCCCATCTACAATTTACGACTTGCAATGGCCAGCACCATGGGCGACTCGTTAGGCGTAAAAGTTATCGCTTCGGAATTGGCTGTATTAAAATATGGCCTGCTATCATGGAAAAAAGAAAAACCCACGCTCACCCAAAGTCGTTCATTTAGTACGCATAAGGATTTTGGTTACATAGCTATTTGGTGCATCCTCTTCGTGGCCATTATGGTCGAAACATTTGCCTTTCACCTGCTGCTGCTAAAATGGAGCCATTTGGCGGCTATGATCGTTACGGGACTTACTCTTTACGGTGTTATTTTCCTGCTTGCCGATCTATCTGCAGTAATTAAAAGACGAGTGGAAATTAACCAAACCACGCTTCTTTTACGCACAGGCTTACGCTGGCGAGCTATAGTTGATATCGCTAACATCTGCTCCATAAACAAAATTGTTAACGATTACCATTCAGATGATATTTACTTTAAAGGGGGAATAATAAAAAGCAGTGGCAACCTCCTTATATCTTTTAAAGAACCGGTGCAGGTAGATAAGCTGTACGGTAAAAGCAAAATGGCTAACACCATATTAATGAACATTGACAATTACGAAGCATTTGCCGAAATGATAAATAATTGCGTAAAAGCACTTAACTGATATTTGAAGGGTAATATCCTGTGCGCTTATACCGCACAGGCATAAATCGTGGGGCCGGAATTAGCTGCCACTCCTGTTGCTATCGCCATTTTCTTTCCCTATATTCATCCATCTAACAATTAAGCAGTTAAACACGATGAAATACTTCCCCCAAACGCTTTCAATCATCTTTATCACCACCCTGTTATTTGCCTGCAAGCAAAAACCCACAGAAAAAACTACCGTAGCGCATGACCGCATGGGCAAAGCCTCCCGCGAAGACAAAAACGGATGGATTTACGTGCACCTGGCGGGTTCGCCTGCCGATATCGGTTATCAGCACGGCTACCTCCTATCTAAAGAAATTGATACCTTAATAAAGGTAATGCAGTATTACCTGCCCTATACCAGCAAAAAGGACTGGGCCTTTTACCGCAAGGCATCGGCCCGGTTTATGTGGGGTAAAATTGGTAAAGAATACCAGGACGAGATTCGTGGTATAACCGAAGGCCTACAGGCCAAAGGAATGAAATATGATACCCTGGATATCACCGCGCTTAATGCCAACATCGAGCTTGCCCAATATTATGTGCCGGGCCTGATGAACAAAGTAAAACCCGGCAGCGGCGATAACAAAGCACCGGGAAATTGCAGCGCCTTTATAGCTACAGGAAAATATACCAAAGATGGTAAAATAGTGATAGGCCATAATAACTGGACGGATTATATTGAAGGTGAACGCTGGAACATAATTGCAGATATCGTTCCCGAAAAGGGCAACCATATATTGATGGATACCGCGCCTGGCTTTATCCATAGCGGCGATGATTTTGTAGAAACCAGCAGCGGCATTGTGATAACCGAAACTACCATTACCGGCTTTAAAGGCTTCGATACCACCCGCACCCCCGAGTTTGTACGCGCCCGCAAAGCCGCCCAGTATAGTAATAGCATTGATGACGTGATTAAGATAATGACTACCGATAATAATGGCGGTTACGCTAACGACTGGCTCATTGGCGATACTAAAACAAACGAAGTGGCCAAACTGGAGCTGGGCCTTAAAACCATGAAAGTATGGCGATCAAAAGATACCGCCATGATAGGCTCAAACTTCCCGGCCGACCCTAACCTGATTAAACAGGAGACCACATTTGATGTAAACAACAAAACAAGTTCGCCAAATGCCCGCAAACTGCGCATGGAAAAACTAGTTTGTGTTAACTACAAAGGCAAACTTAATGCCGATAACGGTAAAACTATTGAAGGCGATACTTTTGACGCGCTCGACAATAAAACCGCGCTAAACCGTTGCGTTATTGACGGCCATGTTGATAAAGACCCTAAAGGCTGCCCGGAGTGGAGCGAAGGCCCCTACTACCCCATGGGTGCCGTACAAGGCAAAGTGGCTACTGCCGATATGATTAGCAAATTACAGCTATGGGCGCATATGGGGCACCCAGGCGGCGACGATTTCCTGGCAGCACCCTTCCTGAAACAACACCCCGAATATAACTACCAGGCCAAATATTTACGGGATATGAAAGCCTATCCGTGGACGTTGTTTGCGGCTAAATAAAATCAGAATTTGTAGAATTCAAAATGACTGAACACAAAAAAGCCTTGCAGGTTGGAAACATTGCAAGGCCTTTTTGTTTTAAATTTGATAATGGTATCGGCATTGCAAAATATGCAACCGGCCGTCTTTAACTTTATAAATCAAACGGTGTTCGTCGGTTATCCTGCGGCTCCAGCAGCCGGCAAAATTTCCTTTTAAGGGTTCGGGTTTACCAATACCTTTAAATGGCGAGCGCAAACATTCTTTAATTAGCGCATTAATTCTATCCAACACCTTTCTATCGGCTTGCTGCCAATGTAAGTAATCTTCCCAGCCTTGGGTTTGCCAAACCAATTCCAATTTAATCGTTTATTAATTTGTGCTGATAAAAGGCTCCGCTATCCATTTCGTCAATCGCATCCTGCAAGCGCTTCCTGTTTGCTTCGCTTTTAACAATATGTAATGTCTCTGTCATTGCATTATACTCATCAAGCCCAATTACTACCACATTTTTGCCTTTGCTCCGCGATACAATAACAACTTCGGCATCGTCATTTACTTTATCTAAATTCCGGGCAAGGTTTTTCCGAAATTCCGTATAATTTAAAACCTCCATAGCTTAAGTACTTAATTAAGTACAAATTTAAGTATTTTAAATTGAATTTACCAGCCATTTCCATTGTCGCAACACATGATGAGCTAAATCAATAAATAAATAGTACTATGTTATAAATAGTACTATACAATATCATATATTTGTTCGTACCAAATCGAATGAATATGAAAAAGCTTTTTGTAACCTCGCTGTTTTGCGCCGGTTTAGCTACCCCTGGCGCTTTTAACCAGGTATTTGCCCAGGAAAAGCCTGCAAACCCAATCGCAACTACATACCAGGAAACGCCGGCTAAGATTAATGACCTGGTGCATACCAAACTGGCGGTAAGTTTTGATTATAAAAAACGCTACCTATACGGTAAAGAGTGGCTTACGCTAAAACCTCACTTTTACTCAACCGATACCTTAAGGCTGGATGCCAAGGGGATGGACCTGAAAAACATTTCCGTTGTAAAAAATGGTAAAAAATATCCACTTAAATTTAGTTACGACAGCCTTACCGTTGCAGTTAAGTTAGATAGGGTTTATCATAACAACGAAAGCTACACGCTATTCATCAATTACACAGCCAAACCCAATGAATTAAAAACCTCCCGCAAGCACGGGAAAGGCCTGTATTTTATTAACCCCGATGGTACGGAAAAAAATAAGCCAATCCAGATCTGGACAGAAGGCGAGCCGGAAAGTTCATCGGCCTGGTTCCCTACCATTGATAAACCCAATCAAAAAACAACCAGCGAAATCAGCATAACGGTTCCGGCCAAATATGTTACCTTATCAAATGGCAGGCTGGCATCACAAAAAGTCAATGCCGGCAATACCCGCACCGATACCTGGAAAATGGAACTGCCCAATGCGCCTTACCTGTTTATGATGGCCGTGGGCGATTTCGCGATTTACAAAGACAGTTGGCACGGCAAAGAGGTAAGCTACTATGTTGAGCCCAAGTATGCGCCTTACGCAAAAGATATATTTGGTTTTACGCCGGATGCCATGAGCTTTTTTTCAAAAATTACCGGGGTGGATTATCCGTGGAATAAATACGCGCAAATTACCGTGCGTGACTATGTAAGCGGAGCTATGGAAAATACAACGGCTATGATGACCGGCGAAGGTGCCCAGGCCACCAGGCGCGAACTAGTTGACCGGATTCATAACGATTTTGGCAGCATCCATGAACTGTTTCACCAATGGTTTGGCGATTATGTAACTACCGAAAGCTGGAGCAACCTTACCCTCAATGAATCATTTGCCGACCTGGGTGAAATACTCTGGGCCGAACACCGCTACGGCCAGGATGCCGCGGATGAACATATCCAGGAGGGCTTACAAGGTTACCTGGGCAGCCCCCAAAATGCCACAAAAAACCTGGTGCGTTTTTATTATAACGATAGCCAGGATGTATTTGATGGCGTTACCTACCAAAAAGGCGGCCGCATACTGAATATGCTGCGCCATTATTTAGGGAACGATGCTTTTTATAAAGGACTGAATATTTACCTGACAACAAACGCCTTCAAAAATGCCGAAGCCCAACAACTTCGCCTGGCTATGGAGGAGGCCAGTGGCCTTGATTTGAATTGGTTTTTTAACCAATGGTATTACGGCGCCGGGCACCCGGAGCTAAACATTAGCTATAGTTGGGATGAGCGCAGTAAAAAGCAAACCATATACCTGCAACAAACCCAAAGCGGGCAAGTTTTCACACTGCCGTTTGCGGTAGATATTTACGTAGCTGGCAAAAAAGAACGTCACCAGGTTTGGATGCGCGGTAAGGCAGATACCTTAACTTACACCCTGCCGTTAAAACCCGACCTGGTAAACGTTGATGGCGACAAGCTGTTGCTTGCCAAAAAAACTGATCATAAAACCCTGGACGAGTATGCATTCCAATACGAACAGGCTCCTTTATATCTTGATCGTTACGAGGCTATTGAAGCAGCAACATCGTCGCAAAAAACGCCGTTAGGCCAAAGGATATTAATCGGTGCTTTAAAAGACAAATACTTTGGTTTACGCCTTAAAGCCCTGCGTGCTTTAAACATGGATAACGATACCATCCGCACCGCGGCGTACCCCTTGATTGTTGGCATTGCCCAAAAAGACGATAACCCATTAGCACAAGCCCAGGCCATTGTACTTTTGGGGAAATATAAAAAAAACACCGACCTTGAACTATTAAAGCAAGCTTTAAAAAGCCAATCATACGCCGTACAGGGCGCCGCTTTATGGGCGATAAACCAAGTAAACCCCGCCGAGGCAATGACGTTGGCACCACGCTACGAGAAAGATAATGAAGGAGATTTAACCAACGCCCTATTCACCGTTTATACTGCAAATGCCGGGGACGACAAATGGGATTACATATTCACGTTTTACATGAGCCGGTTTCAAGAATCACGGTATAAGCTTACCGACAAATTTGCTGCCTATATAGGCAGGATAAAAAGCCAGGAACATGCACTGCAAGGGATTACCGAGATAAAAAAACTGGGCGTTGAATTTAAAAAGTACATTGGCCCGCAGATTATAGCCGTATTAATCAAGTTAAAAACTCAAAGGGCCGGATTAAACGATGGCACCTCGGCAAAGGCAATTGATGACGCGATTGCCGGGATTAATAAGGCAAAGTAATTGGTTATACTCTGTTTTAAAGCTACTTTTAAGTTAATAGTAATAAGTCCTGAGTCAAAAGTTGATTTTCTTCTCTTTTTGACTTAGAACTTAAGATTGGGTACTTATGACTTAACACTACACTATTTTGTAGGGTCATTTACCACTCCCGTGAACAATACCAATCCGGTTTTCATTTCGCGGATAGCAAAAATAAAGGGATGGTCTAACTTAAAGTTATAAGGTAAAACGGCGGTGGCAACAAAAGTTACCGATGTTGCGGCAGCAGCTGTTGTTCCTTCTTCATCTACTTCAATAAAAGCTTTATGTTTTACTTCGCTAATAACCAGCCCGCCCGTGCTGATCCGGGTAAAATCGGCAAGGTCACTAAATGCATTAGCCATGCCCAGCGTTGATAAAACATCCTTTAACTCCTTATCATAACTAAACTTAAATTTGGGCATGCTTACATCAACATAACTGCCGGATAAACCAGTCATCAAACTTTGCCATTTGGCAGAATCGAGGCCAGCGGCATATTCCTGTACCGACTGAGAAGTTGGTGTTACTATTACCATACTAAATTTTTTATTGTTATAAGGTAATTCCAGCACCCGGGCATCGTTAACAATGTTGGTATTTAAAGGCACATAACTTTGATTCATGAAATCGGCCTGCACAGTACCGCCTGAAGGCAGGTAAAAAACACTTTTTTGGGTTTTAGCCGCATCAAATTTGTTTGCCCAGCTACCTTTAAAATAAATGGCGTTGATAAGGTACATTATTGCACCATCCGTCGATTTATCTATGATTGTAGCAATTTTACCGTCGGTGGCGTTGCTCACCCAATTATTGATAACATCTTTTGTACCCGCGTTCTTAAAATCTACCGATTCAATCCGGGCGCTATAGTTGGCCTCACTTGTATTTAAAAATGCAGCCATAGGTGTAAAGCCATTGGCATACCAAATGGAGTTAGCGAACTTTAACGTGGTTTTTGAGTCGAGTTGCGGCAGCTCGGTTATCATTTTGTGGTAATAACTATTTACCTGGTCTTCAGTAAAATTGTTAAAATCCATTGTATTGCGAATATCATGTAGGGTTTGGCCAGCAGCTCCATTACTGATCATACCAATAGCCATGCTCACGCTCAGTGGCGACAGGAAAAGGTTATTATTACCATTCCCGCTCAACGTGGCTTTAAACAGCTTAAGGGAAAATGCATTATCTGCTGCAACTTTTTGCTGCTCTGTAGTGGTCAATACAAGATCTTTACCGGTGTCGGGGTTGCTGTTAATTTTTTTACAGGCACTAATTACAACGAGTGATAAGCTTAGGATGGTAAGTGTTTTACGGATCATAAAGATAGGTTTATATCTACATTACGATAAACTCCCCCCTAAACGTTACACCTGTTTTATTTTTTTGGCGATTGAATGATGGCTACCTCCATATCGTATAATTCCTTATCGCGGGTTGCCTTGTTTAAAAATGCAGGGGCCAGGTGGGTAATTGCATAACTTTTAAAGATTTTTAGCGGCTTTACATTAAACCCTTTCTTAACATACTCCTTCAACAAGCCTGCATCGGCATACAGTATTAATTGATTAGGGAGGTTAGCCACGCCATCCGGGGTGGTTTCTTTAAAAGAAGCCTCCAGGTAAAAGTTAAAATCATCATGAAACTGGCCTGCAGCTACATATACGGGGAGTTTGTCCGGGTTATTCCGGTTAATGTAGATAGCCGCCTGGCTGCCTCCCTGGTAAAGCAGCAAGGCCGGGTAAAAGCACAGGTTTAAAAACAGGTTTACAATAAATGATGCCAGCGCTGTTTTAAAAATGGTTTGCTGCATGCCTGTGGAAACGCGGCCGGGCAAAAACAACAGCAACAGCACAAACACCAAAATAATAGCCCCGGTTAGCCAGTTAAAGGCCGATGGCCTAAAAAAGTAACCTAATGCGCTTATAATAATCAGCATAATTGTTATAACCACTGTTTGGGTGATTTGTATGGCCTTAATGTTTTTAGGAGATGCAAGGCCATAAAGATATTGGGCGGTTATAATGGCAAAAAATGGGAATACGATATTCAGGTAATGCGGCAGCTGGAATTGAGATGCCGAAAATAATAAAAACGTAAGTAAAGCTCCACAGATGCAATACCACTCGCATGCTTTCACATTTTTTGCCCCTTTTTTGATAAACTGGAATACAGCTACAAACAACAAAAGCGACCAGGGCAAAAAGGCCCAAAGCGTTGTATGAACAAAAAACGACGGATCGCCGCTGCCTTTAATGGGCCCGGTATTAAAAAACCTACCAAACTGGCTATCCCAAAAAAAGAATTTAACACCCGATACACCGGTACGGCCAAATACAACCTTTTCGGGATGGAGGTCAAATTGTTGGTAAAGGCACCAGATTTCAGGCAATATAAAAATAAGTACCAGCACTATAGCCAACAACCATCGCCAGTGAAACAGCTGTTTCCATTGCCGGGTAATTAGCAGGTGACCAACAATAGCGCCACCAATGGTGATTAGGGCAAACATCCCTTTTGTCATCACTGCGCAGGCTGTAAACACACAGGCCAGCACCAGGTGCCAAATACTATTGCCGTTCTGCGCCTTATAAAAATGATACACAGCTGCTATAATTAGCCCTGTTAAATAAGCTTCGGCCCGTACATCAGTATTGGATAGGATGATATGCTGGGCGGTAAGTAATATCAACACCGCCCACAACGCTATCTGTTTATGGTATAACGCCTTTGCCAAATAGTAGGTATAAACCACACCCATCATAATAAACAATATAGCCGGCAGTTTATACGCCCATGTTTTAAAGCCAAAACATTTAAAAAACAAGGCAATTACCCAAAATGGAAAATGCGGTTTATCCAGCCAGTCGGTACCCCAGGCATACAGGTCGGTGTAATTATTACGCAGCACCATATTTTTGGCGATGGTTGCATAAAGGCTTGGGTCGGGGCCCATGATGATAGTAAACAGACCGGTGAAATTGATAACAACCGCCATCCCTATAAAAAGGTAAATCCATTTTGTTTGGGTTGTTGCGGTATCTGGGGTCATTTGTGTTGTAAAGATAAAAAAAATGCCAATCGGGCTTTGGTATACATATATGTTAAGCCAAAACATAACAATTTATTAACTCAGCGGTTTTTTCATCATCTTAGCTTAGCACATTAATACATTATAATGCAAAAGCGTACTCCACTATTATTCTTTAGCCTGCTTTGCCTGGCAGCCATTACTTTAAACGCCCAAACTCGGGTTAAAAAAGCGGTATTTATTATTGCCGATGGCATTCCTGCCGATGTTATCGAAAAACTAAATACGCCCAATCTTAAACTAATAGCAGCGCAGGGCACTTATTTGCGGGCGCATGTTGGTGGCGAAAAAGGCGGCTACTCGCAGACACCTACTATATCTGCCAACGGCTACAACAGTTTGCTTACAACTACATGGGTTAATAAGCACAACGTTTGGGGCAACGATATTAAAGCACCTAACTACAACTACTGGAACATTTTCCGGATGTTTAAAAACGCTTTCCCAAATAAAAAAACCGCCGTATTTTCAAGCTGGACCGATAACCGCACCAAACTCATTGGAGATAACCTGCCCGAAGCCGGCAACATTCACCCGGATTATGCTTATGATGGATACGAATTGGATACCGTAAAATTCCCGCACGATAAAGCCGGTAATTATATGCACCTGATAGATGAGCAAGTGGCATCTTCGGCAGCCACCTGCATTAAAGATAAAGCGCCAGATTTATCATGGGTGTACCTGGAATATACAGACGATATGGGGCACCGTTACGGCGATAGCCCCCAATATTATGATGCTATCGAAAAAATGGATGCCCAGGTTGGCCGCATCTGGCAAGCTATTCAATATCGCCAAAAAAACTTTAAAGAGGATTGGGTGATATTTGTAACTACAGACCATGGACGTGATGAGCAAACCGGTAAAGGCCATGGCGGCCAAACCACACGCCAACGCAGCACCTGGATGGTAACCAGCTACACGCCTTTAAATAATTACGCTAAGTATTATACCCCAGGCATTGTGGATATTACCCCATCCATCAATAGCTTTTTAAATGTAAAAGTACCTGAAGCACAATTGCGCGAGGTAGATGGAATTTCGCTCATCGGCTCGGTGTCTGTGGCCCAGCCCGAAGCCAATTTAACTCAGGGTTCACTTGATGTAAGCTGGAAAGCCATGGATGGCAAAGGCAAGGTAAAGATATGGGTAGCCGCTGCCAATAATTATAAAGAAGGCAAAGCCGATGAATATAAATTATTGGCCGAAGTACCGGTTACTACCGAACATGCTTTAATCGATGTAAAAAACATGCCATCTAACTTCTACAAGGTCGTTATTGAAGGCGAACTGAATACGGTGAATCGTTGGGTGGTTGTTAAATAGACCATAAAGATAGGAACGCTATTATCTAAAAATTTAAACTTCACCCCCCCTTAAATGAGCACACGCAGAAACTTCATAGGCACAAGCCTTACCGGCATGGCGGCTTTAACTTTATTACCGGCTGTTAACTCATTCGCCAATACAGACAACAGCTATCTGCGCGGGCCTAAAAACAAACTTAAACTACGCTTTGCCCTCGTCTCCGACATTCACTACGGTCAGCCAGGAACCGATTTTGCCGCCAACACGGGCAATATGGTTAAGTGGCTTAACCAGGACCACGATAAAAATCACCTGGATATGGTTATTATAAACGGCGACCTGGTACATAACCGCCCCGACCTGCTGCCCGAAATTAAATCTAGATATTTTGATAAACTGAGTATGCCCTATCATACCATACCGGGCAATCATGACTTTGCCGATGCCTCGATTTGGAAAAGCAGCTTTGGTTACGAGGATAAGTACACCGTTGAGTTTGGCGATATCGGTTTTGTACTGGCCAACACCGCCGATACCAAAGGAACCTACATTTGCCCCGACAATGTATTTATAAAAGCTGCTCTTGATAAGTTTACCGATAAAAAAATTGTATTAGTTGTGCTGCACATCCCGCCGATAAACTGGAATAAAAACGATGTATTTGTGGATTGCCCCGAAACTATTGAGCTACTTCATCAATATCCCAACGTAAAAGCCGCATTTCATGGGCACGATCACCTGTTGGACGGCGTGCGTTATACGGGCAACAAGTTCCCGCATTTTTTTGACTCCCATATTGGCGGCAACTGGGGTACCGACTACAAGGGATACCGGATAGTGGAGATACATGAGCAAAACGCTATTTATACCTACCAGGTAAATGCCAGCCAAAACCCTATGCTGAATTCAAATAAGTTTTAATCTTCCGCGAGGTTAGGGCAGCGTAACTCGTGGGCAAACCTGGCCAAAGCCAATGGCTTCGCAGTTCAGCTGAAAGCTGAAACCATCATGGTCACGGGTTAAAACCCCACAACAGTTAGCGCTAACGGAATAAGCTTATCGCGTCGGGAAGATATAAGCCTCAACCGATACCTTGTTTTTGTTGCTGATATTAAATGATCCAGGTACCAAAGGGACCTGGATGGGCCAACAACAGGTACAAATATTGGGGTGCGCCTAAATTGCGCTCAGTTTAGTGTTAACCATGATAAAATACAAAACATTGATTATCAAATATTTATAAAAAATATATTTGAAATGTGTTAAGTTATGTTAACCCAATTAGATGCCTTATCTCCCGCGAGGTTAGCGTAGCGCAACTCGTGGGTAAACCTGGCCGAAGCCTGTGGCTTCGCAGTTCAGCTGAAAGCTGAAACCATGTTGGTCACGGGTTAAAACCCCGCGACAGTTGGCAGTAGCAAAAGCCTTAACTCTTGACTCTATTCCCCAGGGTATTTCAACCCCACCTGTGCCCGTGCCCTATCTATCATATCTATCATCTGGCGCGACATCTGGTGCGGAATTATGGGACTTTCCGTTGCGCCGCATCTTATCAGGTTACAAAAATGTTCCAGTTCGTAGTTTAAACCTCCGGCCGTATATGGCTCATTGATTTCAACCGAACGGCCATCCAAATAATCAATGGTAGCGATTGCCGGGTTCCACCAGTTTTTGTGAATGGTAACGTGCCCAAGCGGACCAGCTATCAGCGCATCACCTTTACCATGCAAATCAAAACCCGCATACAACTGTGAATACCCGCCTTTGTGCATCGTCTGGAATATAGCAAACATATCTATCCCTGTTTGCCCAAATCGCCCCATGGTTTGTACATCCTGCAAATCGCCAAGCCAGTCTATAGCCAAAAAGGCTTCGTAAATACCTATACCCATTAAGCTGCCGCCAACAAGTTCAAGGTTATAATTTGGATGATCGGGCGGGCAATCAGCAACAGCCGACCCGGCACGTACATAACCGGCCGGCCCAATGGGATCTGTTGCCAGGTATTCTTTTAATTTGGTATATAAAGGGTAAAAGGGCGGTTTCATTCCCTCCATAAATAATAAGCCTGTTGCCTTAACCACTTCCAAAACCCCATCAAGTTCGGCTAAGTTTACGGTGGCTGGTTTCTCGCAAAGCACATGCTTCCCGACCTTAAGGGCAGCAATGCTGTATGCTGCATGGCTATCCGGCAGGGTTGCAATATAAACGGCATCAATATCACTTGCCAGTAAATCGTCAAGGCTATAGCAGGCCATCCCCCCGTACTTACTTACAAAATCATCAACCGTAACGGCACGCCTTGAGTAAGATGCCACCAACGCTATACCATCAACCGCCGCAAAGCCCTGCATAAACCTTTGGGCTATCCGCCCGCAGCCAATAATTCCGAATTTGATCATCTTTTTTAAGTCTTAAGTCCCGAGGTCTAAGTCCTAAGTTAGTAATTGGTCCAACACCAAAAGTATTCAAAAGAAAAAATCCCAGGTTAAAAATATAAATATTTCTTACCTGAGACTTTTCAGTTCGGCTTAAAACTCAAGACTTCTGACTTAAGACTTAGAACTATTCACCCTTCACTACTGATACTGAATATAAATAGGATACGGTTTATATCTTGATAAAACCTCCTCTGGAGTTAGCATGTGGTGAGGAGCTTTTTTGATGTCGTTTTTGTAAAACAATTTAAAGCCTGTAAACTGTACCGGCTCCTGGTTAATAAAATAGCGGTATGTACCCGTTTTCAAATCAGGTTCGCCCCAGCCGTCCATATCCATTACCAGCTGTACTTCTGGGTGTAACTTGATGTTTTTGTAATTGGTTACCATTTTTTTGGTAAAGCGGTGAACTATTAAAATTTTAGCCGGCAGGCCGTTCTTTTTCACAATTTTTGCCAGGTGATCTGATACGAAGTTGATATCCGCCGCATCATAAGTCCCGATTTTACGACCAGGCTTGCTGCCATCTTTCATCGAAAACTCAGGGTCCATACCAAAGTGTACCTGTGGCATCGCCAGATATTTATCTAATAAAGGCAACTCGGCCTGTATATTGCTCAAAGCAACTTGCACATCCAAAAACACAATGGCATGCGCTTTTTTTGCCAATACCAACACACTGTCAATTTGTTTAAACGGCATCCGGTAGCGGAATTTGCCATCTTTACCGCCATCGCCTTGTGCTACTACTGCAATATAGTGTAACGCAGGTTGCACCGGTGTTTTGGGATCGGCCTTTTCCCAATTTTTTACTTCGCCTTTTAATTTGGCAAGCATTTCCTTTGGAGGTAATTCGCCCAAAATACCCATCTTTTTGCTGTATAGGTTACCGTAAAAAGCTACTACACGTTTAAATGGCAAAATGGCCCCACCTACAGGATATGGGGTATTTTTAACCGGCCACCTGCCTGTGGTATCGCCATGAGCATTAAACTTCATCAGCGAATCGTACAGCTTATGATCTATTGGCGGGTATTCTGATTTTTTTACACTCAGGGTGTCAGCGGCTTCGCCTTTGGCCGAATCGGTTTTAGCGGCGGTTTTCTTACTATCTGTTTTTCCGGTTTTGTCGTTTTGCGAACAGCCCGATAATAGTATAATAGACGATAAGAACAGGGTGGCAGATAGTAGGACGTTTTTTAATTTCATGTGTCTTCGAAGTTCGGTAAATGGCAGGTGTATGTAAGATGTATTGTAAATGCAAACTAATTTTCAGCTACTTATAAAGCAATAAAAGCCGCTTTAGTTTGCGGCAAATATAAATATTGATAATTAATTACTTTTAAGTTTATGAAACTTTCCAAAAACCCCAAGTGGCAGTTTTGCCCCCGCGGTGGCCTGCAGGTAAAGCTCGCCAATTTCAAGGTTTTGAACCTTCGGGAAAGCGCTTTTTATCAGGTTTTCGATAATTACCGATGAAAAACCAAGCGAATAAGTATTCAGAATCAGGAAATGTTCTTCCGGATCAAGTAACTGCATCACATCGGCCATCATCTCGTTAATATTATCTTCCAGCTTCCATTTTTCGCCGTTAGGGCCATTGCCATAAGCAGGTGGGTCAAGTATAATGCCGTTATATTTTTTGCCGCGCTTTAATTCGCGCTTTACAAATTTTAGCGCATCTTCAACCACCCAGCGGATATTACTTAAACCCGATATCTCCTGGTTTTCATTAGCCCAGGTAACTACCTGTTTAATAGAATCCACGTGCGTGGTATCGGCACCGGCTGCCTGCGCAATGAGCGATGCCCCGCCCGTATAAGCAAACAGATTGAGTACTTTGGGCTGCGGGGTTTTAAAACGCTTAATGTTTTGGGTTATGTAATCCCAGTTAACAGCCTGCTCCGGAAAAATACCCAGGTGTTTAAACGAAGTTAAACCCAGGCGAAATTTAATGGCTGCATCATTGTTCTTGTATTCAATGTGCCAGCGGTCGGGCGTTTTCTGGTCTTTTTTCACCCAGTCACCCGCCGTAGCCGACCGTCCCTTAAATTTTATATGGTGTAAGCGCTGCCACTCAGATGCCGGTAAGCCTTTGCTCCAAACCGCCTGCGGCTCGGGACGTATTAATATAATATTCCCAAAACGCTCCAGCTTTTCAAAATCGCCGCAATCAATCAGCTCGTAATCTTTCCAGTGCGTTGGGGTAAGTAGTTGAATCATTCTTTTTAGATTTGAGTATCAAGTAGTAAGTAGTAAGACCGCTGCACTTGCATGGCGCAAATTTAGTATCTTTTTTTGGATAGAAGATTGGTGCAGGGAAATGCATTCCAATCAATTTTAAATTCCGACAAACATCCGGGTAATTGATACTAAATAACAAGACTTTTTTGAAAGCCGCGAATCATCTTTTGAATTTCGTTGATTTGAGTGCACACCATGTCTTGTGCTTCTTGTGTAACATAACCAAATTCTTTTGCGATAATGAATTGGGTTTCGAGTTCAAAAGATGAACCTAATGCTATATTTAGAAATTGATATAATTCCTTATTTGACTTTCTGCCGCAACCTTCTGCAATATTTGATGGAATCGAAATGGCTGCCCGAACCATTTGCGATATCAAACCGTACTTTTCTTCGGAAGGAAACGCCCTGCACGTTTGAAATGTAATTTTGGATACTTCAATACCTGCCTTCCAAACCTTTAACTCTTTAAAATTGTGCATATTTTTTTGTACCAAGTAGTAAGTATCAAAACGGCTGCCCTCGTGTGATATGAAGTTTGTGCCAATTAAAAATAGTGTATTGGCAATTAATTCAAATTAACCAATCAAAAAATCTTGATATTTACTACTAAGTACTTGATACTCGTAAAAAAATCTTACTACTTACTACTTGATACTTACTACTAATCAAAGCTTTGCTTTCGCTGCCCTCATAAACCGGCTGGCAAATACAAAGTCGTTAAGTTCTTTGTTGTCGGTGTGGGCAATTTCTTTGTTGCTTCCCTCCCACCATTTTTTACCCTGGTGCAGGAAAACAATATGGTCGCCTATACCCATTACAGAGTTCATATCGTGTGTTACTACAACTGTGGTCATGTTATACTCTACGGTAAGCTCGCTGATTAAGTCATCTATCAGGATAGAAGTTACCGGGTCGAGACCCGAGTTTGGCTCATCAACAAAAAGGTATTTGGGTTGCATAGATATAGCGCGGGCAATACCCACACGCTTTTTCATCCCGCCGGATAGTTCTGATGGGTAAAGCTTGTTTTTACCCGCAAGGTTAACACGCTCCAGGCAAAAGTTAGCCCGGTCGCGTTTCTCAGCGCGTGTTTGGTTGGTAAACAGATTAAGCGGGAACATGATATTCTGCTCTACCGTCATACTATCAAACAAAGCCGAGTTTTGAAAAAGCATGCCTATGTGCGTTCGGATGGGTACGCGCTGCTCAAAGCCCATGTCGGTAAAGTTTTCACCGTTAAAAAGTACATCGCCCTTTGTTGGTTCGTGCAGCCCAACAATACATTTTAATAATGTTGTTTTTCCGGATCCTGATCCTCCTATTATAAGGTTGTTGATCCCGGGTTCAAAAGTGGAGCTGATGCCTTTAAGTACTTCGTTTTCTCCGAATTTTTTATAGATGTCTTGTATTTCTATCATAGGAAGAGGCGGGAGATAATTAAATCGAACATGAGTATCATTACGCAGCTAAATACAACCCCGCGTGTTGCCGCCTGGCCTACTTCAAGGGCCCCCCCTGATGTGTAAAAGCCCTGGTAACTGCATATGGTGGTAATAATAAAGCCAAATACAACTGCTTTAACCATACATACGGTAATAATTACGGTGTTAAAGCCATCGGGTAAGCCAATCAGGAAATCATCAGTTGTAACTTCGCTTGATGTAAAGCAGGCGATGTAGCCACCTATAAAACCCAACAGTATAGATACGATTACCAGCAGCGGAAACATGGTAACACCTGCTATTACCTTCGGTGATATCAGGTAACCTGGCGCATTTACACCCATTATCTCCAAAGCATCTATCTGCTCGGTAACGCGCATGGTGCCTATTTGCGATGCCATGCTTGAACCAATACGACCGGCCAGCACCAGCGATGATATAGTTGGGCTAAATTCCAAAACCATACTATCGCGGGTGATACCACCTACAACCGATTTGGGAATTAAAGGAGAGATTAACTGAAAAGCTGTTTGAATAGTTACCGCTGCGCCAATAAAAACCGAGATGATCATGATGATGCCCAAAGAGCCAATACCGGCCGACACCATCTCGCGCATTACCTCGGCCCAGTACACCGAAAATTTTTCGGGTTTTCGAAAACTTAAACGTAATAAAAGTATATATCTGCCTAAACTTTGAATCATAGGTATATGTTAAAAATTGGATAAAATTACATTTTTAAATTTAGCATCCCAGCCGCTATTGTTTAATTGCCTAAAATAGGCGGTTTTTGCAAGCTATTAATACAGCTTACGTAATTTAGTGCCGTAAAGCTTTTAAAACAACAAAAAAACTTGCGCCGCTAAGCCCGACGCTGCAATAACGAACATTTAACTAAAAAAATATAGCACATCATCATGAAAAACRCCCTCATCACCGGTTCAACAAAAGGCATGGGCCGCGCCATTGCTGTGGCCTTCGCTAATGAAGGATTAAACGTGGCAATTTGTTCACGAAATGAAAAAGAATTATTTGAATTCGCGGATTTGCTTAACAGATCAAACCCTGGCATTAAAGTTTTTGCGCAAGTTGCAGATGGCAGTGATAAGGCCCAGCTGCTGGCCTTCGCCACCGCCGCGCAGCAGGAACTTGGTTTTATTGATGTTGTAGTAAATAACCTGGGCACTTTTATCCCATCGAGCATATTGGACGATGCCGACGACACATTTGATAAACAGCTAAAAACCAACTTGATGCCAACTTACGAGCTTTATCGCTTTTTTGGCAAAACCATGATGGCTGCACATAAGGGGCATTTTTTTAATATCTGCTCGGTAGCTGCATTAAACCCCGTTGTACAAGCGGGCAGCTATAGCATAACCAAATACGCGTTGTTAGGCTTAACAAAAATAATGAGGCTTGAAACGCAGGAGCATGGCGTAAAGGTAACGGCAATAATCCCAGGATCAACCTTAACTGATTCATGGAAGGATGCTGTTGTTGATAAAAACACCATGGTTTTGCCCGAAGACATAGCATCGGCAATCATCAATATTTACAGGATGAGCCCCGGCGCCAATGTAGACGAGATTATCATTAAACCTGCGCCAGGCCAGTTGTAGGTGTTGGTTTTAAGTATTGAGTTTTGAGTATTGGGTTTAAAAGTAGCTGGCTAAAACTCAAATACTCGACTCACCACTCACTACTCACCACTCAAAACTTTTTCACCGCTGAAACACGGCAGTTCACCGACTTGTTGCCCCTGCTAACCTATAATATATAGGCGTTTTGAGCCACCATATATACCTTTATATCATCAAACAATCACAACTGAACGATATTTAAATAAAATTATGGAAAAGAAACTTTACCGGGATGAATACCGGAAGAAAATAGGCGGCGTTTGCGCCGGCCTGGCCGAGTACTTTGATATGGATGTTGCTATTATACGCGCACTATTTGTACTCACCTTTATATTTATGGGCACCGGCTTTATGGCCTATATCGTATTGTGGATAGTTATACCAAACAAAGGCGTAGGCTATTTTAACCCCAATGTCGATTATCGTGTACCGCCACAACAGCCGTTTACTCCTTTTGACGCCAATAGACCGGCAAGTCCTGGTGCTCCTTTTGAGCCGGTATTCCCAAAAAAAACATCAACACCTGCTGGTATCATTTTTGGCTGCATCCTTATATTTTTCGGCGCAGTGTTCCTGTTTCATGAATTAGGTATCTTTCGTTTCTGGCATGTAGCAAGGCTATGGCCCGCAATTCTTGTAGTTGGTGGCCTGGCGATGATCGCATCCGGACAAAAGAGGCAGCCATGGGAAAAAGAAGGCTGGCAAAATACAACTGCTGAACCCGAAGCAAACACAACTGAACAGCCGCTGAACACCGAAGAGAAAAAAGACGATAATTTTAACAACACCCCTCCAATTATATAAAACCATGAAAACCGACAGACTTATTCCCGGAACAATCCTGGTATGCATAGGAGCCATATTCCTGCTCCATAACTTCCATATTTTCCATTTTCAATGGATGAATATACTTTACCTGTGGCCTATATTTTTAATTATAGGTGGCGTAAACCTGGTATTTGCGGGTAATCGGTCGCCTTTGGCAACAGTGGTAAAACTGGCCGTAATAATTGGTGGGTTCTCGCTGCTGCTATTTGGCAACTTTGGTAACCGCTATCATTTTTGGCCCACTACTTTTATCAACTTTGATGACGACCATGATAACGACAACAACGATGACAGCGACAGCACAAATACCGATCATGGTGTAACAAAAATTGAAGGCAGCAGCACTTTTAATAAAGATTATACCCCGGATGCTAGGCTGGCACGACTGAATATTAGCGGAGGAGCTACCACTTATACGCTGAACGATACCACCAACCAGCTATTTAAGGCCGAAACAAAGGAGTTTTACGGCAAATATGAATTCACTAACGATTTGGTAGATTCGGTTTATGTATTAAACCTTAGAATGAAAAGCAATAACAAGGATTGGCACTTTGATTCGGACGATAACAAATCAAACACCGCCGATATCAAACTAAACCCAAACCCTATCTGGGATATTAATGTAGAAACAGGCGCAACAAAAGTAAATTTTGATTTGAGTAAATTTAAAATAAAAAGTGTAACTTTAAAAGGCGGCGCAGCATCATTTGACGTGAAACTTGGAATGCCTTTAGTAAGTACAAATGTAGAGATTGCAACAGGCATGTCTGAAAGTACTATCAATGTGCCAAAAGAGGCAGCCTGTAGTATTGAGGCCAATACAGGTTTATCTTCAAATAAGTTTGAAGGTTTTACCAAAAAAGATGATAATACTTACGAAACAGAAGGCTTCAGTTCGGCAAAAAACAAGATCATCATTCACATAAGTGGTGCCCTGGCCGATTTTAAAGTGAACCGTTATTAAACCTGCCCAACCATTACCGGGACAGAACTAATATATATTCTATTAACCGCTTCATGAAAATGAGGCGGTTTTTTTGTGCCGTCTACTATCCGGGCAAACCTCACATCTCTGTCATTAAACCACCACCTATATTTAAATATGTTAAATTGAAAACCATATGCTCAAAAAATAAGTTTATTTTACGGCATAATTCAACTACCATGAAACCGAACTACCTAATATTGATAATTAGCCTATTTATAACTGCACATGTGCAAGCCCAGGATGTGTTAAAAGGATCGGTTTATGAAAAAAGTAAAAACGAAAAACTGGCCAATGTTTTTGTAAAAGATGTTACCAACAAACAGATCACGATTACCGATAACAATGGCAATTTCAGCATTCGCACAGCAACGGGCCATACACTAATATTCAACGCACCGGGCTATGTATCAGATACGTTGTACATCACTGATATGAGGCCAAAACGGGTAGATATGATATCGCAAACCATATCGCTAAGGCAGGTGAACGTAAGCGCTACCAAAGAAGCATTCGACCCGCATAAAGAATATCCCGAGGTTTACACCAAAAGCAAAGTATTTGTAATGTCGCCATCAACCTGGTTCAGTAAAGAGGGAAAGGATGCGAGACGCTTAAAAAGATATTTCCAGCGTGCTGAAGAAGAGCAGCAAATTGACGAAGCATTTAACGTAGATTATGTAAAAAGTGTGATACCATTACGGGGTGCCGAACTGGAAAACTTCATGTCGTTATATCGCCCAAGCTATGCTTTCCTCAAAAACAACAATGCCCCAAGTATGACGGCCTATATCAACGATGCTTATAAGAAATACAAGGCCTTGCCTGCCAATAAAAAAGCTTTACCTCAACTAGCGCCGGCACCGGGCAGTTTGCAGTAGGCGGCTTGCAGTCGATCAGAGATTTACGAAGTTTTTGAAACTTCGTAGGTCTTAATAATCCGCGCTCAATCAACCTCCACCGCCAGATTCCCGCTGATGATCTTTTGATAAAKCAACTCTATTTGGCTTTTCAATATCCTGTCTTCTGATAGTTCCGGCAGGTTATCGATATCAAAATATTCAACACCCAGCATGTCAAACCCTTTGTTAACAGCGGTTGACACTGTTTTACAGTGAAACACCATTTTGTAAACGTAAAAGGGCTGCGGTGGGTGGGGGTGCATTTTTTTGTCAAATACCGCCAATAATCTATCGGCAACTACCTCCAGCCCGGTTTCCTCTTCAAATTCTTTAACAATTACTTCTTTGGCACTGTAACCCACATCGGCCCAGCCCCCCGGCAGGCTCCACTTGCCATCGGCGCTTTCCTTAGCCAGCAATATTTTACCATCGGCATTTAATAACATCCCGCGTACATCAACTTTTACTGTAGGGTAATCATGCGGCATCGGGAAGTTAAGCTTAATATCATCTATGCCCCAACCGGTAACGTTATCCAGCATTTCAATTGCAATATGTTGTAACTCGGCATAACGTTCAATATCATACCCGTTCTTGGCATACAACAAGCCCACATCGGCCACCGAACGCAGGCGGGTTATAAGGGTTAAAATTTCTGTATTGTTCATCAAAGGAAATTATAAGAGAAAAAAGGTCATACTGAATTTATTTCAGCATCTCATATAACAGGTGGCCAACTTAATGAGTGTTTAGCACGCGGGATTCCCAAATAGTTCGAAATAACACTGAGAAAACATCCGCACATCTGAAATTTGAAATCTGCACATCAAAAGCCTACCCTCTGCCTAACAACTCATCCAGCTTATTACGCTCGGTTTGCAGTTCGCGGGCCAGTTTCTTTTCTTTTTCGTTGGCTTTGGCTTTGTAGGTTTTGTATTCCTCGTCAAGTTCGTTGTACAGTTTTATGCGATATTTGGCTTCGCGGCTATGTGCGCCCGAGCGGGCTATCACAATGGCGGCTGCCAGGCCAAAAACAATTACCAGGCCCCACATCATTAAATTGTAGGTGGCTTTGGTAAAGCTTATACCAGCCAGGTTTATCTCATCACGTTTGGCGTTTGATTCGGAAAGCGTTTGGCTTTTGGTGGCTACATCGGTTTTAAGGCCGGTAATATCCTGAGTTTGCGCGGCCAATTTGGCCTGCGCTTCTTTAAGATTGCGGCGCTCCGTTTTTAAAGTATCCTGCAGGTTTTTCCATAAAGCCGATACCAAAGGTTGCTGGTAATGGAATAATTTACTTAACAAGTATTGATATTGTCCGTTCAGACTTTTGTCTTTCGCCAGGGCCGAATCGGCAGCTGTAGGGCGGGGTTGATAGTTATACTTGGGGGGAGTGATTGCAGGTTTAGCAGTGCCTGCAGGTGTGGCCGCGCCATATTTAACCACCGGTTTTACAACAGCAGTTTTGGCGGCAGGCGGTTTAGCAGCAGCTTTTTTAACAGTATCCTGGGCAAAGCCCATATCACTGATGCCTAAAATTATGACCATTAAAACAGAGATACGGAATATAGAATGCTTGTTCATCATGTAAAATTAGGTACCTGTTGTTAACAAAACAGGATTTTAATGGTTTTTATTTTATTATCCTCCATGTTTCTGATCGCTAATGTAAGGTTTCGTACGGAATTTTGCTACTCATAGTTATATTAGCAGCATGAATATAGGCATCATTGGGTTGGGCGACATGGGGCGTTTGTATGCAAAAGCTTTTGCAAAAGCAGGTTACACCGTTTGCGGCTGCGATTTACCCGAAAACCGCGACAAGCTCGAAAACGAACTTAGCCCCTTTGGCATCACCATAATGGATAGCGCGCGCGACGTATCCCGTACAAACGACCTGGTTATTTACTCAGTCGAGGCCGACAAACTGGAGCAGGTGGTAGCCGAGTGCGGTCCGCTTACCAAGTACGGGGCCATTGTGGCCGGCCAAACATCTGTTAAGCACCCCGAGATAGCCATATTTGAAAAATACCTGCCCGCCGATGTGCAAATCATTACCTTTCATGCCATGCACGGGCCGGGCTTTGAACCAAAAGGGCAAACGCTTATCCTGATTCCGCACCGGGCAAAAGCAGATGCTTACCAGCGCATGTATGATTTGTTTACAGCTATTGGCAGCGATATTGTAGAGATTGCCGATTACCACGAGCACGATAAAATTGTGGCCGATACCCAGGCCGTTACCCACGTAGGTTTTGAAAGCATGGGCACCGCCTGGAAAGCCGCCGGCTTTTTTCCCTGGGAAAACGCATCGTACCTGGGTGGTATCGACAACGTGAAGATCCTGACCACCTTGCGTATTTTTAGCTATAAAGCACACGTATACGCCGGGCTGGCCATTTTAAATCCCTACGCGCGCCAGCAGGTAAAACGCTACTCGGAGTCAGAATCGGAATTATTTAAGCTCATGATCAAAGAAGAGGCGCAAACCTTCAGGGAGCGCCTGTACAAAGCCCGCGATTTTGTTTTTCATGAAAGCCGCAAACCTATTATGCTGAGCGATACCGTGATGAAAGAGTTTTCGCTGTCGCAACACGCCGATCATCAGAAACCCAACTCACACCTGAGCATACTGAGCATGGTTGATGCCTGGTACCACCTGGGGGTAAACCCTTATGACAACCTCATTTGCCAAACCCCGCCCTTCCGGCTAAGGCTTGGCATTGCCGAATACCTGTTTAAAAACGAAGAACTATTAGAAGAATCGATCGAAACCGCCCTGTACGATAAAACCATCCGGGGCGATGATCTGGAGTTCCACTCGGCAGTAAGGGAATGGTCGGCCATTATTGGTTACGGTGATATGGAGGGCTACAAAAAGCACTTCAACGAAGTACAATCCTTTTTCAGCCACAGGCTGGAAGAAGGCAAGGCTCAAAGCGCAGAGCTGATCAGAAGGCTGATGATGGAGTAGTTTGATTTGGGAGTTCACCAATAACCTATACCTGCATCCAACAATTTAAGGCTAAACTAAGCTGATATTTCTGCCCTTTGTATATATAGGTGGTATTACTTTGGCTGCATTAGTATAGGGGAAGGCTAAATCAGCTAACCATTTCAATATCCATCCTGCTGATTAATCCATCCCTAAAAGTGTAGATATGCATGACAGCTCCTTCGGCAATTAATTGGGCGTTTTTATCTTTAATAATTTGCTTTACCTCAACCTGCAACCGGCCGTCGGCAAGGCCATCAAAACCAACAGGGATAACCAGCGGATCAATTTCTGCCCATTGCCTTGTCCAGTAATCGCGTACCTGCCGGTGCCCGTGAACATAGCCGCCCTCCCATCCGTTGGGCCATTCAACATCGGCATCAAATAGTTTCAAGACACTGTCGATATCCCGCTTATTAAAATCGGCATATAGTTGTTTAATATCATTTTCGTGAAGCATAATGCAATCGTTTTATACATGTGCTAATTGTATAGCATTTATCACCATCCAATGACCAATGGCAGCGCAGCGAAATGACCAATGACTAATCTATTCGCTCCTCAAACTCTTAACTGGGCTATCTAAACCTGCTTTAATTGTTTGGATGGCTATCAAAATAGCCGTCACCAGCGTAAGACACACAATAGCTGCCATAAACGGATTCAGGCCAATGGTTACCCGGTATGCATAATCACTAAGCCAGCTGCTCATCATCCAGTAGGCCAGCGGGCAGGCCACCAGGCAGGCAATAACTATCACCCCTAAAAACTCCTGCATAAACAAACCGATGATACCGGTAACCGACGAGCCCAATACTTTCCGGATGCCTATCTCTTTGGTACGTTTCTGTATACTTAATGATATTAACCCCAATACACCTAACAGCACGATGATAATGGCCAATATGGTGGCTATATACGCCGCCTGTTTCAGTTGAATTTCTGACTGGTAAAGTTTTTTAAGGGCATCATCAACAAAATTGTATTCAAAAGGGGCGCCGGGTAATAGTTCGCTCCACTTTTTTTGCAGGACGGCAAGGCTTTGCTGCATATCCCCAGGCTTTAGTTTCACCGAAAAATAGCGGTAATAGGTTGTATAGTTTACGTTCATGAAAGTAATGGGCGGCATCAGGTCATGCATCGATCCGAAATGAAAATCGCCAGTAACACCGCAGATGGTTAATGGGATATTACTACCCTGCTGCATAATTTTTTGTCCGATGGCATCGCCTGGGCTTTTGTACCCCATCATTTTGGATTGCGACTCGTTAATCACCACCTGCGTGGTATCTGCCACAATAAAAACCGGTTTAAAAAAAGTACCTGCCCGCATGGGTATATTATAGGTTGCCGCGTATTGGTTGTCAACCATTAAACCCGTAGCTGTAACAGATTGTGCGGGGTTGCCACCTTGTTTATACACCGGGTAGTTGCCACCGTTTTGTCCGTTCGGTATATCCCACGAAAGCGACACACTGTTTACCTGGGGCATTTGTGCCAGCTGCTCCCTTACCGATTCCATTTTTTGCACCCCTTTTACCGACCAATCCCTTGGTAACTGGGCATACACCACATAATCTTTACTATATCCCAACTTGCCGTTAAAAAACAGGTTAATTTGCTGCGAAACAATAAGCGCCCCGATAAATACAATAGCTGCCGTACCAAACTGGAAACCCACCAGTGTTTTACGAAACAGCACACCTTCCTTTACCGACGCCAGCTTACCCTTTAACGAATCGATAGATTTTAAAGCGGATAACACCAGCGCCGGGTAAATACCGGCCACTATCCCAACCAAAACTGCAAACAAAACGGGTATCGCCATAAAATACCATGGAAAAGCAAAAAGCCCGCTAATTTGCCCGCCCAAAACATTACTAAAATATGGCCTGCAAAGACTATAAAACACCAATGCAATAACTGTAGCTATTAAAACCATCAGCACCGACTCGGTTAAAAACTGCCAGATCAGTTGCCCCCGCAAACCACCCAACACCTTACGGATACCCATCTCCTTCATACGGCCCGAAGAGCGCCCGATACAGATATTTACAAAATTGATAATAGCCATCAATAAGATAAACAAGGCGATGTAGCCCAGTATATAACACATCCGTTTGGCAGCGCCACCCCAGCCATCCAGGTAATAATCCTTCAGCGGAACGGCAATGTTTGTAAGGCTTTTACTGATATCGGCCGGCGCATTGCGCTTCATCAAATCGCGTAGGGGTTGCTCCAGATCTTTCGCGGTAACGCCGTCCTTCAGCTCTACATAACCTACCGTGCTGAAGTTTGTCCAGCCTTCCAGGTTCCGTTTAAAAAATCTGGCTGCAGCTACCGTAAAAAAGAAATCAGAATTATTGTTCTGATCAAGGTTGGTTACCGAGTTTTTGGGCACATCGCCAAGTACGCCACTAATGGTAAAATCGTGCTTTTCGCCACCAAAACTTTCAAAATTGATGGTTTGCCCAACCACATCAAGTCTGCCAAAATATTTCAGGGCCATTTTTTGGGTTAACACCACGGCAAACGGATCATTCAGTGCTGTTTTGGTATCACCATACAGCAGTTTAAAGCCGTACATATTAAAAAAGGTGCTATCGCCCAACTGCAGGCTCTCCCTAAAATGTTTATCGCCTTTTGATACGTTAGTGGTTACACCATCAAAATGGTAATAGTTGGCAACCAGGTTAGGGTAATTATCACGCAAAGCCCGGGGCATTTGCCCAGCCGAAGCAATTTCATTTCCCTGCCCCGCATCTTTCCACTTGCTGGTTAAAATATACTGATTCTTGAAATTTTTAAGCTGGTGGTTTACCTGCACCTGCCCCCATATATATGCGCCGATAAGCATGGTAAAAGCTATCCCCACAGACAACCCAAAAATATTGATTATCGAGAATACCTTATTTTTCCAAAGGTTACGCCAGGCCAGTTTAAAGTAGTTTTTCAACATAAGGTTTGTTTTATCACATAAAGATAATTTGATTGTACGAGGTAAATGGAGGTGTTAACATTATTTAACTCTTTGGTTCATTAGTTCACTGGTTCATTAGTTCATTGGTATTTGCAGGTGGTCGTTTATTGGTTTACCGGTTCATTAGCTCGAGATCGTTCATTAGTTCATTGATATTTGCGGCGGTCGTTCATTAGTTCATTGGTATTTACATGCGGCATCTGGTTGGGTATGTTATGGCGCAATGCATCAATCTTGATACATGATGCTAACGACTTGATACTTCAGTATTAAAATACCTAAATTTACTAAACCCATTTCCCACATTGGCCACCATACAAGACCAATGAACTAATGAACCAGTGAACTAATGAACAACCCTATGGAACGCCGTAAATTTTTAACTACAACAGCCCTTGCCGCGGGCTCAATCGCATTATTCGGAAAAAGAAGCCTGGCCGCCTTACTGCAGGACCCAGCCTTTCAGTTTAAAACCTTGCGTGGTAACGTGGGCATGTTTGCCGAAAAGGGCGGCACCATTGCCTGGCTGGTAAATAAAGAAGGTATAGTAGTGGTTGATGCTGAGTTCCCTGAACAAGCTACTCACGTTATTGCCGAACTGAAAAAGAAATCGGATAAACCTTTTCAATGGCTTATTAACACCCACCACCACGGCGATCATACCAGCGGCAACATCTCTTTTAAAGGCATTGCAGCCAATGTAGCCGCGCATGCCAATTCGCTTACCAATCAAAAAGCCGCCGCAGCCAAACAAAATAACGACGACAAGCAGCTTTACCCTAACATTACCTACACCGATAAATGGAAAACCAAAGTGGGCGATGAGCATATCACCGCGCACTACTTTGGCGCGGGCCATACCAATGGCGATAGTTTTATTCACTTTGAAAATGCCAACGTGGTACATACCGGCGATTTGGTTTTTAACCGCCGTTTCCCGTTTGTTGATCGCAGCGCCGGTGCATCATGTAAAAGCTGGATAACCACCCTGGAGGCAGCCACCAAACAGTTTGATAAAAACACTATTTTCGTTTTCGGCCACGCGCTCGATCCGTTGAAGGTGACCGGCAATATAGACGATGTAAAAGCCATGCAGCATTTTATGGAAAGCCTGGTAACCTATGTGGGTAGCAGTATTAAAGCGGGCAAATCAAAAGACGAGATCATGACCGCTAAAACTATCCCCGGCGCGCCCGAGTGGCAAGGCGACGGTATTGAACGCGGATTAACTGCTGCTTATGAGGAGTTGAGCTAAGCCCCTCTGCCCCTGAAGGGGGAGTTTTAAAGCGCGTATACTTAAAGCCCCTACCGTACCCACCAGTTGCTGACCAGGTTTAGCTCCTCTTTGGCCCTGGTTACGGCGGTATACCACCAATTGCACAATTCGGAATAAGGCATGGCGTACATACTTTTTTCAAGGAAAAGGTACACGTTTGCCCATTCCCCACCCTGGGCCTTGTGACAGGTAACCGCGTAGCCGTAGCTGGCTTTAAGCCAGTTAACGTACTCATTGGGTTAACATAACTTAACACATTTCAGATAAAATAATTTATAAATATTTGATAATCAATATTTTATATTTAATCATGGTTAACACTAAAATTATTGCGTAATTCAGGCGCATCCAAATACCTGTGCCTGTTGTTGACTAATAAAAGGCCTTTCGGTAGCCGGATAATTTAACCGGGATCAGCCAATAAAACAAGGTGAGTTTGATGCTTATATCTTCCCTGCGCCATAAGCCCATGCCATTAGCTATTTAGATGCGTTTGCGTTGTCTAACCCGTTGTCGTGCGGGGGGCTGTTTTTTGCTTGTAATCATTACAAATATACCCGTCCTTTTTATATTTTCAGATGCCTCTTAAACGCGTAATAAATAGCTAAAAACAAGTCATTTATTGCCGCTTTTTTAACAAAAAAGCAGCAATAATTTCAACAAATGATACAAAAATTCACACAAAAAAACAGAAGTGAAACTCCATGTAAATTTTCTTGAAAGACCCGCCCGGAAAACCAGTAATACCCGGCTTTAAAATTGCAACATGTGGCTGAAATTGCCGAAGCTTAAAATCATTCGAAGGCCGGCGATATTCCAGCAGCTGCAATACTCCAGGCAGCGCAGGCTATAAAGAGGGCGATCATACCCTGGCCAAAAGCCTTAATTCTTGACTCTAATCTCTTGGCTCTCCTCCCCCTTCACTTTTTGCAAGCTTAAAATAAATTCTATTTGCCGCTCCAGGTGGCCGGTTAATGTTTCCCATTCGCTAAATCGATCCCTCCCTAATAAAACCTGGTTGGTATCCGTATTAAAATACCCCGCACTTTGCGGCAGCTGCGCCGAGCCGGCAACCTGTATGCTGATTACCTGTTTGCTCAGCTTATCGAAAAAGGAAATGGTTTGGCGTGGGGGCATATTTTAAAAGGTATAATCAAAGGTAAGCACTTAAACTAAGCTAATCCATGTAAATATTATTCCCAAAACAGGCAGCTCCGGGAGTGGTATAAAATTCGCCTCTCCTGCCCATAATCCCCCTACCTGTTATTAAGCCAGTTAAAAAACGAGGTTGATTTGTCCTTACCTACAATCAGGTCCTCGGTAGTGGGGAGGGTAAGCTTAAGCAGCAGTTTGCGCGAAAAATAATGTTCTACCTCTTTTACAGCGGCAAAACCTACCAGGTACTGCCGGTTCAGGCGGTAATAATCTTCGGGGTTTAGCAGGCGCTGAATTTCGTCGAGCGGCATGGTAAGCGCGAATTCCGCTCCATCAAAGGTAACCAGGTGGGCAATTTCGTTACGGATATAAAAATAGGCGATACTGGCTGTCGGCACAGGTTGGTACTTATTGTTTTTAAAAACCAGGAAACTTTTTTTGCCGTTCAGCACCTGCTGTTGCTGCAACAACGTTTCTATCCCTTTCCCGGCGTTTTCATTTAGCTGGAAAAAGTTGGATAACATTTCGGCCTTATTGAAAGCTTCGGTGATGGTTTCTTTTGAGAAGGGTTTAAGGATATAGTCTATCCCGTTAGCTTTAAACGCCTGTATGGCGTATTCATCATAAGCGGTACAAAACACAACCGGCGATGTCACTTTTGTTTCTTTAAATATTTCAAAAGAAATACCGTCGGATAGCTGGATATCCATAAATATCAGGTCGGGGGCCGGGTTGGTGGCTAAAAAATTAACCGATGCCTTAATGCTTTGCAGCGATGCCAGCACCCTGACACCTGGCTTGATGCCGGTGATGAGCTTCTCTAAAGCCCTCGCCGTTTTCAGCTCGTCCTCAATGATTAGTACGTTCATAAATCACCGGTAATGTTACTTTAAAAAAATTATTGCCTGCATCTGCATTGATTGTTTTACCCAGCAGGTGAAGATAACGCTGGTTGATGTTTTCGAGCCCCATTTGGGTAGATGGTTCGCTATTCTTTTTTGCCGCTATGGCGTTCTCGATCACCAGATGATCGCCGTTGGAATATAGCCGCATATGCAGGGGTTGCTCAAGCGAAACAACGTTATGTTTTATGGCGTTCTCTACCAGCAGCTGCAACGTAAATGGTGGTGCGTAACTGTTTAAATGCTCCTGGCTGATGTTGGTTTCCAGTTGGATGCCGTCCTCAAAACGGGCCTTTAACAGGTACATGTAGGCATCCAAAATGGCCAGTTCTTCTGTTAAGGGGATGAGATTTTCTTTTCGGTTTTCGAGGGTAAAACGGTAAAAATCGGAAAGCTTTAGGATAAAGTCCGACGACTGCTCATCGCCCATATCTACCATCGATTTAAGGGTATTGAGGCTATTGAACAAAAAATGAGGATTAACCTGCTGCTTTAAAAGCTCATATTGAGCGCTCAGGTTATCGGCCTTGCTGCGTTCCAATTCGATGCCGATGAGTTGGTTGTTATAGCTTTGATAAAGCAGGTGCAAAAACATGTATATGGTAAGGTTAATCAGGATGCCCCTGAACTCATACATCAGCATCATAGATACCGGTTTTATGCCAAAAAATGCAAACTGCGTAACTATAACCAATATAATCATCAGCACAATGCCCAGCAACTGGCTCCTTAACAACCGCAAGCTAAAAAAGCGGGTAGTTATCCGCCTGGCCGAAAATTTGGGCAGACTGTAAATGTTGTAATACCAAACAAACAGCGAAAATAAAAAAGCCACCAGGCAGTCCACCAAAATTTCGGGGATGGTGGTGTGAAGCTGCAATATTTTAGGGATAGACGCCAGTATGCCCATAAACATGGCGCTAAACCAAATGATGCGTGCCGGCACGTTAAACACACTGGCATTCCTGATGTTAAAGTCGTGCTCAAATATCATGGCATTACAGATGGTTGCTGCGCCAGCATAAACGCTATCCTGCCGGCATTGCCCAGTGTATCCCTGTCGGCAGTTAAAGCCGCGCCCACAAACCGTTGATAGCTTACTACATTTTTGTTATCTCCCGGCAGTATCTTTATTGTTTCTAACGAGCTGATGGCTCCCGGAATTTTGGCGCCAAACCAATGTTCGTCCTCCTTTTGTTTCCAGGCGATCAGGGTAAGCTCTTCCCCCGCAATTGGTTTAGTTCCGCTTTGCAGGGCTGCCGCGTTACCATACAGGGTGGCCATGGTATGCTGCCTGTTATTGATAAACGACGTGATCACTTTAAGGCCTTTACCAGATATGGTATGCGATGCGGGCAACGATGCATCCGCATTGAGCAATTGCCCGGCAGGGGTTGGCGACTGGCATGCTGCAAAAAGCAAACCCAGGGCCATTATTAAAATGCTTAATTTTTTCATCTGTTTAATTTTTAACCGGCAGGGTAAATACAAAATCGTTATTACTCATGGGCTTATGGCAGCTTACGCACTCGTTGGCAAAAAGCACGGTTTTACCATAGGGCACCAATTTAAGGGTTTTAAAACGGGCAAAGCCCCAGCCTTTGGTGGTTGCGTACTTCTGGTCGTCTTTAATCATATACTCAACCTGTTTAAAAGCCCCGGTGCGTACGTTGCCCTCTTTATCCTGTAGTTTATCCCAGGCCACTTTGGCAAATATGGTACCGTTTGGCCATGGGTTAACCTGGTGGTTTTTAACGGCTTTAATGGCTACATCGTTACCAAAAATCACGCGCATGGTGCCGTTGTCAAACCTGTCTGATGTGGTAACCACCTGCCAGTTTTTATAATCGGGAATATAGCTGATACCATTTAATGCTTCAGGCAAATTGTGGCTGGCTGCCGCTATTGGGGCAAGCTGTTTTACCTGCTTAAATAGCGCGTTGGTTTGGGCGGTATCGGCCGGTTTATCATGCACCATAGCGGCAAGATAGTTTTTTAGTACAACTATGTCATTCCCGGAAACTTTTGCATCGGGGTGCACAAAGGCGTAGCTTTTAATTGGCATGGCCCCGGCAATAATTTGGTTAACCGCCTCCCAAAGTTTGGCCTTTTGGTCGGCCGAGGCCAGGCTGCCCCAGTCAGAAAAGTTGAGCACCTTGCGGCCATCCTTTACGTGCGCGGCAACCTGCCAGTAAACCGGTTGTATCTTATCGTACCAGCGCAGGTTGGTTTGGTTGGAGTGGCAATCGTAACAGGCCCTTACCAGTATATTCTTCACATCGGCCGGTGCCTCAAAATCCTTTTTTACCGGCGGGTTGGGCAGCGCCGGACGTATGGATTGCATTACCAAAAAGATAATGAGCAATACCCCCAGCGGCACCAGCAGCTTTTTAAATACCTTATTTTTCATAGCGTTGTAGCTTTAATAAATGTAAAGTAATAAGTTAAGTTACAAGTTTTCAACGGCAAACCGGTGACGGCGGCGTAATGAGGGTTAAACCCGGCAATGGCCGGGGCGAGGATTTATGGCGGCACCTCCCTTAACCAGGCCGGGAACATTTTTTCCAAAAAAGACAACATTTTCCATAGTGTGGAAAAAGGGCATGGCTAAAAATGTCTTTTTGAGCATCTACATGCGATTTTTGCCTGTTGGCACCGGGTTTGAATGCCTGTTTATGTTCTTTTCATAGTAAGAATATTTTCATAGGTTTAGGTTGAGCCGCAAATACCGCGAGGGTGTTTGCGGCTTGTTTTTTTCCTTCCATGCCTTCGCATTATCTATTGTTTCCCATTTGCTAAACCGATCCTCGTAGATAACACATGGTTGGTACCGGTGTTAAAAGATATTTGAACAGCGATGCGTACGTTCATCAGCTAAGAACTATAGTTTCGGCCAATATGTTAGCCGCATTTTTTTACATTATTTAGTTGTACTCGACAGCATTGGTCCGCTCAGTTGCAGCGGGAGGGCTGTTAGTTTTTCGCTGTTGTTTATTTTTGTTGGGGCTCAAGAGGGCTTCGCCGTTCGAAGCCGCAAAGTAACTAAACGGCTGTCAGCAGAAAGGCTTCTTTGCCGCATCCCGATTTTAATCGGGACAAAACGGCCAAAACCTGGGCTGGAATTATTTTGCACCTAAGCTCACGCCCACACACCGCAAAAACTTCCTATGCCCTGCAACCGCACAGGCCACCATCGTTTTGGCCCTTTTCGTCCGAAACTGCTCTGCTGCCGGGAAGGGAACACGAGAGCTTTCAACGTCCTCGCGGAGGGTTATAAAATCTTTCGCTATGTATTCTGCTAATTCTTTAATTCTGTGAACGGCGCAGCCCTCTTGAACACCTTTGAAAAATCATTTACATGTGAAAAATTCCGGTTCAGACAATTAAACCACCGCAAAAACTCCCTATGCCCTGCAACCGCACAGGCCACCATCGTTTTGGCCGTTTTCGCCCGAAACTCCACTGCCGGCGGGTAGGGAAAACGAGAGCTTTGATTACTTTTCAAACACACCCCACAGCCTATAGTAAATAACAATTCCTATATTGGTTTAAATTTAAACCCTCATGAGCGATAACAGTACCTCCATAGTTCCAAAACTTACCCAATATCCCGACAGATTGATAAAAGCCAAAACCATTGTCGACTGGCTCATTGGTATCGGGGCTGTGGAACCGGTAAAAACCGACTGTATTTTGGGCAAGGGCCTTGGCTATCCTATTGGCAAAAACGCCAAAGCTTTGGTTGACGAGTCCGGAGACCTCCCCTACGGCCTAATTGTTTGCGGCCTTGAAGTAATTACCGAAAATACCGTTTTTCATGCCGGTGCAAATGGCCTCGACAGCTTTGTTTGCCCCAATTGTGGCGACGATATTTTAGAAGCAGGCTGGGACCTTAATGATTTTCACGAACAGGGCACCCCCAGCCTAACCTGCCCGCTATGTAACCAGGTTGCCGACCTTAACGACTACGACATTGAACCAACCTGGGGTTTCAGCAACCTGGGCTTTACCTTCTGGAACTGGCCCGAATTAAAAGATAGCGTAATAGCCGAATTTGAAGACCGCCTTGGTTGCGAAGTGAAGATTGTGGATTGTCATATTTAAGAAAATGATCCTACTCAGAAAAGAAGCCATTACGCTATCGTCCAAAGCCGTTGTTGGAGTTGTGTCCACAGGTGTTCGGAAGGAATAAAAAAGCGGGGGAACGTGCGATTCCTTCCCTGGGGAAGGTGGAGGTAGGGGTTAAAATCCGGTGTTCACAGGCGCATTTTACGGCAGCGCGGTGAAAACCCTCTCTGCCTTTGGGGAGAGCCTAAAAATCTTCCGAACACTTCCCAACAAAGTGCGGGGGAGAACACAACAAGGGCGAGTTTTTACCGCGATACCACAGCGATGCAAGATGCACTGCTATTTTGGGAAAGTTGAACGGGCTTGCCATTTTTCCAAACCGTTGCAGCGCGATCCATAAAGCCGGCTAAATAGATATCCTGACCATTTACTGCGATGCCATATACTTCAATAAATCCCACATCACCGAGTGTTACCGGAATTCCATTTTTCCAATAGGTTACCGTATTACCGGTATATGAGGCTACATTACTTTCAGTACCTCCCAGGTAAACATCAGCACCATCTACAGCAACAGAACTTATGTTAACGTTTGTTGAACTGCTTGATAATTTCGTTTCGATACCATTTTTCCAATAAACAATATTACCTGTTACATACATATCATTACCTATAAATGCCATACCGTTTGCATCTACACTGTTAGTTGAATTTAACTTTGTAATTGTCTTGTTTTTCCAGGTGGCTGCCCATTGATTGCCACTATTGGGCGTGTCATATACAAACATATTGCCAGCCATGTAAACATCAGTGCCCTTAACCACAATAGCGCTTGCTTCCGAATCTTCTTCGCCTATTACAGTTTTTACCCCATTTTTCCAATAGGTTGCCACAGGGTGATTATTTGCATCCCTCGAATATCCGGCTATATACACATCATTACCACTTATGGCAATAGCCCTTGCCTCGCCGCCCGATGGGTCGGATGTAAGCAATGTGGCTACCCCATTTTTCCAAACCGTAGCTTGAAAAGCGTTGGAATTGCTGCTGATCGTATTTCCGGCAATGTATACATCAGTACCAAGAACAGCAATGGCATTTGCCCACGATTTTTTTGAGTTGGGTACGGGTATCTGCTTAACTATGCCGTTTTTCCAAAATGCAGCCGTTGTGTTTGTATAATCGCCGGCGGGGTAAACCGAGCCGGCCACATATATATCTAAAGTGTTTCCAGGATTTGGGCTATTTTCCTTTTTGCAGGATGCTATAAGCAATACAATAAATACAGGGAGGAAAATACAATATTTGAACTTCATGATTAGGGTTTAGATATCCAAAGTTAAGCAAATATTCCCGATATACCTTCGTTCCCTGATCGCGGCGATGCCCGGCGGTTAATATGCGCCGTGCCCATGGCACTCCATTGCTATTGTTTATTCATCCAACGGGTTAACACCCGTTGCTACAACATGTTGTGAGCCTACGGCTCTTAGCGGCAATTATGATTTCATTTACCAGGCAACACCAGGCGCCGCTCCTGCAATATTGTAGCGCCAGGTTGAAGGGCATCGTTAATAAAGTCCAAAAAAGAACCGTAGGTTCGGCCAATATTGTAGCCATGGGTTTTAACCCGTGGTAAAATATACAGCAGATGAATGAGTGCCGTAGGTACGAGTCATATATTGCGTATTCATCAGCAGATCGCCGAGAGACCCTACACCACAAGTCTTATCACTTATTACTCCCACAACTTAGTGCCCTGACGTTTCAACGACACTTTGAACGAAGCCCTGACTGTTTTTCCTGCTTATTATTTTTTATGAACTTATCCATGAGATTAGTTTATACTTTTCATACATTAGAAAAAATAAAACCTTAAATCTTATAATATACCTTTAACCTTACTTTCATGACAACAATCGCCAATTATACAGCATTAAGAAATTTTAGTTACACTGCGGGAAATGAAACTGTTTTTGTTGAAGGTTATGCTTCTATCGGCGACGGGGGAGACGGCTTTTTTTACTGGGCTGGGTCAGGCACCGGCCTTGCTGACAATGGTGGTACCATCTTGGTAAGCAATACAGGGGTTACACCGTCGGGGACATGGATAAGAATGGATTCTGACATAGTTAATGTGAAATGGTTTGGAGCAATGGGAGGCGTAAAATTGAATCCAAGTGCTTCTACCGGGGTTTGGGAAGGTGCTGTTACAGTAACTTCTTCTTACAATCTTTTTAACGCAGCGGATGTTGGCAATATGATAACTATATCTGGCCCCGGTGCAACGCTTCCAATTATATCTACCTACATAACAGGTTACAAAGACCTCCATACAGTAAAAGTAGCACTTCCTTCAGACCCCGGCATTTCTGGAGCTACTATTACCGTTTATGGATTGATGATACTTAATGATGGGGCCATATTTAGTGGATCAACGCTACAGTCTTCTTCCGCGCTATTTACAAGTGCAGACGTTGGAAAAAGAATAACAATATCCGGCGCGGGGCCATCATCAGGCCTTTTAGACACTACGATCTCTGCATTTACGTCAGCGACAACGGTAAATTTAAAAGATGCTTCAACCACTATTCCTGCCGTTACGGGGGCAACTGTAGTAGTTTATCGTTCGGATGACACCCCTGCGATAAAAAGTGCCATAGATTATGCAAGTACAAGTCACCGGAATAAAAATATCTTTATTCCGGTGGGTAATTACCTCGTTTCGCAAATAACTATCCCTTATGGGGTTACGCTGTTTGGAGAAAATGGTTCAACGGATTATTCTGGAAATTCCGGAACATGCTTGTGTCAAATGCCGGTGCCGGCTGCAAACGGTTCTCTGATTACAGTTACAGGCAATTTTAAAAGCTTAAACCAACGAAACTTTTGGTATGGTACAATACGCGACCTATGCTTACTGGGTTACACGGGCAATACCCAAGGGTTTGGTATTTCGCTAAGGTCTGATTTTTCGAGCCGCGGCGGCAGCACATCAACCCCTACAGCGTTTCAGGACACCAGCATATTGGCAAATCTCGCTGTCTCCTTATTTCCTGAGGGAGGTATTGAACTTCCGGACGGCGGCGACCCTGGTTACCTGCAAAATATAAAATTTAACAGGAATGGCGGACCGGGCATCGTTATAAGTCAATACACAAATACGTTGTCGCCTTACGCTAAATCATCTTTACAATCCATGAGCTTTATTAATATATCTGGCGATGGTAATAAGGGTGGTTTGATATATATTAATGGCTATACAAGTACAATTAACGTGGATACGTGTGTATTTATAAACCTGAAGGGTGAAAACGGGATAAACAACCCTTTTAGCTTTTTGATGGTTAATGACGGTGCAATAAACAGTGGATCTAACTCATTAACTTCCCTTTCGGCGGGATTTACTGTTGCCGACGTTGGCAAAGTAGTAAATGTAACAGGTGCCGGAGCATCGGGTGCTGTGTTAACAACAACCATTGCCGCATATGTATCATCAACACAGGTAACCCTTTCAATTAATGCATCAACTACAGTTTCTGCTAAAAAATTAGTGGTGACAGCTATTGACCAACAAAATCTGGTGGTGTTAGACGGTGGTTGTACTGCTATGATATCTATACACGGTGCATGCAATCAGCCTACTATTGCAAACTCCAATGGGGAGTTATATGCACTTGGCGATTTACTATTATTAAAAAACAATGCTAACCCCGTATTGTTTTGGAATGGGCTAAATGTAAAATATGCCAGCTCGCAAATTTTACAGCCCGGAGCAAATGTTCCAAATTTGTTTTACAATGCAGTAAGCGGTGCAAAAGCCCCTTGTAACCAATCTATGGGTGGCACTGTTATCAACAATGATACTGTTATTTCGTCCGGCACCTCAAACTATGTTGTAACTAATGTCAAGCAATTTGTAAAGTTACCTTCGTTAACCGGGAACCGGCTTATTACATTGCCCCAAGCAACAGACTATCCAGGCTATAAGTTAACTATATGGAATCGGAATACGTCACCAACTTATAAGTGGAGCTTTGTGTCCAGTATTTTAGATGCGAGCGGAGCCCCTATAACAGACCTGGCGAATGGAACAATTTATCAATTAGAAAGTGATGGCCTAAGCTGGATTAAAATCAATTAAATCTGCTTATCTCTGTCCCCGCGGGGTCTCTCAACGAGGACCCTGCGGTGTACAACGCCAGTCGCAATCCCTAAGCCGCGTTTATGCGATATGATCGGGACACCTCAGGGTCCTCTACGAGAGACCCCAAGGGGACGGCTAATGATTTGCATGTAGGTTACCTGTCCTGTGGGGTGCCGAAACAAGTTCGGCATGACTTTGGGGTAAACAAAAAACCTCCCGGAGTTTTTGGCTTCGGGAGGCTTTGATATTTTGGGGTAATCAACTGGCTTGACGGCATGCGAGGAGGTTGCTTCGTGCCTTATAATGACATGATTTCAAGTTATTGATTATCAATGTTATTTTTTAATGTAGAGACGCAATATTTTGCGTCTCCCCCAGGACATTCAAAATTTACAGGCTCAATTTGCATGTGTGATTTGCATGCGGGAGACGCAAAATGTTGCGTCTCTACAAAAGCCCCGTTTACAATTATGTCATTTCTGTCCCCGCGGGGTCTCTCAACGAGGCCCCTGCGGTGTACAAAGGCAGTCGCAATCTCCAAGCCGCGTTTATGCGAGATGATCGGGTACACCTCAGGGTCCTCGTTGAGAGACCCCAAGGGGACAGCTAATGATTTGCGTGTAGGTTACCTGTCCAGTGGGGTGCCGAAACAAGTTCGGCATGACTTTGGGGTAAACAAAAAGCCTCCCGGAGTTTTTGGCTTCGGGAGGCTTTGATGTTTTTGGGGTAAGCAACTGGGCTTGGTAGCATAGTCGGGGATTGCTTCGTACCTTATAATGACGGGTGGGTGAAGCATGGCGGTTATGCATGGCGGCGAGGCCTTTGCCCGCGTGCTTCGACAGGCTCAGCATGGCCGGCCCTTTTCACCTCAAGCCTTTCGCCTTTTGCCTTTCACCTCCCCCCTACACTAGGTACTCAAACAACGTTTGATCTTTATTCAACTCGATAACGTCGAAACGGTGTGCTGCCATGCGGTTAAGGAGGGCGGGGTAATCGCCTGCGTTGCGTAGTTCGATGCCTACCAGGGCGGGGCCGTTTTCTTTTTCGGTTTTTTTGATGAACTCGAAACGGGTAATATCATCCGCCGGGCCTAAAACGTTGTTCACAAACAGCTTCAAGGCTCCCGGGCGTTGCGGGAAACGGACAATGAAGTAATGCTTCAAACCTTCGTACAGCAGCGATTTTTCTTTGATCTCCTGCATGCGGGCAATATCGTTGTTGCCCCCGCTGATAACGCAAACCACTTTTTTGCCTTTTATTTTATCCTTGCAGGCATCCAGCACAGCTACCGATAGGGCACCGGCAGGCTCCACCACAATGGCGTCTTCGTTGTATAGTTTCAGTATGGTGGTACACACTTTGCCTTCGGGCACCAGCAGCATATCGTCTAACACTTGTTGGCATAGGTTGTAGGTGAGCTTGCCTACGCATTTTACGGCAGCGCCATCAACAAAGCGGTTAATCTCTTTTAAGGTAGTCGGCCCGCCATGTTCAAAAGCTTCCAGCATTGATGGGGCGCCTTCGGGCTCTACCCCTGCCAGGTAAATGCCCGGTACGTGTTGTTTAAGGTAGGTGCCTGTGCCGGCCGCTAAGCCGCCACCGCCTATGGGCATTATGATGGCTTCGATACCGGGCAGGTCCTGCAGAATCTCTACCCCTACTGTTCCCTGGCCTTCTATGATGCGGTAATTATCAAAGGGCGGGATAAACGTCATCTGGTGGGCTTCGGTGTATAACAAGGCCTCGCGCAGGCAATCGTCAAAAGTATCGCCGGTTAAAATGATCTCGATATTGCCCTTGCCGTGCATTTCGGTTTGGGTAACTTTTTGCTTGGGGGTAATTTCGGGCATAAAAATTACGCCTTTGGTACCCAGTCGGCTACAGCTAAAGGCTACGCCCTGCGCGTGGTTGCCCGCGCTGGCGCACACTACGCCGCGGTCAAGCTCGTTCTGCGTAAGCTGGCTTATCATGTTATAAGCGCCGCGCAGTTTGTACGAGCGTACTATTTGTAAGTCTTCGCGTTTTAAATATAGTTCGCACTCGTATTTGGCCGATAAGCCGGCATTATACTCCAGTGGGGTGCGTTTAACAACCCCTTTCAATCGTTCGTAAGCCGAATCGAAATCGAGCAGGTTTTTGGTTTCGGTTTCCATTATTAATTTTTTACCAGCCTGTGGGCCATTAAGCCCTGCAGGTCTTCGTCATTTATATCAAGCTTGACATCGGCAAGCGTTAAAAACTTGTTGTATACCTGGGCAAGTTCCTCTTTATCCAAACTAAAGCCAAGGCGTTCCAGGTGGAACTTCAGAGCATGCCTGCCGCTGCGCGCGGTTAGCACTATTGTGGCGCTCGGAAAGCCTACATCTTCAGGGCGAATGATCTCGTAATTTTCGCGCATTTTCAGGAAACCATCCTGGTGAATGCCCGAGCTGTGTGCAAAGGCGTTGCTGCCCACAATAGCCTTATTGGGCTGCACCGGCATGCGCATTTGCGTACGGATCATCTGGCTTAATTCATAAAACCGTTTAGAATCGATATTGGTTTTCAAACCCAACACCTGGTGCACTTTCAATATCATGACCACTTCTTCGATAGAGGTATTGCCCGCGCGTTCGCCAATGCCATTGATGGTACCTTCTATCTGGCGTGCACCGTTTTGTAAGCCGGCTATGGAGTTGGCGGTAGCCAAACCCAAATCGTTATGGCAATGTACCGAGATAATGGCCTTATCGATATTTTTAACGTTCTCTTTCAGAAATTTGATCTTGGCGCCATACTGGTCGGGCAAGCAATAGCCATTGGTATCGGGGATATTTACCACGGTAGCACCGGCGGCAATAACAGCCTCGACCATCTGGGCCAGGTAAACCACATCGGCGCGGCCTGCATCTTCGGCATAAAACTCGATATCTTCCACCGCACGTTTGGCATATTTTACGGCTTCTACCGCACGCTCCAAAATCTCCTCGCGGGTACTGTTGAATTTATGCTTGATGTGCATATCCGACGAGCCGATACCGGTATGGATACGCGGGTGTTTGGCATATTTTAATGATTCGATAGCGGCATCAATATCGCCCTTGTTGGCACGGGTAAGCGCGCAAACGGTAGGGTTGGTTACTGCCTTCGAGATCTCGACAACACTCTGAAAATCTCCCGGACTTGAAACCGGGAAACCGGCTTCAATAATATCCACGCCCAGTAGTTCCAGTTCTTTTGCTATCTCAATCTTTTCGGGGGTGGTTAACTGGCACCCTGGTACCTGCTCGCCATCGCGAAGCGTGGTATCAAAAACATAAACGCGGTTGGGATCGTGTAACATATTCTTTTTTTTAGTATCAAGTAGTAAGTATCAAGTAGTAAGATTGCTCCTGCTACGCGATGTGTTGCTACTTCAATTTGTTATTAATCTATAAATATCGTCAATCAAAACGTTTTTAAAAAATGCAGATCAAAGACGTACTTGTTATCGTTGGTTTAGTATAAAGAAACAAGTTGTGGAGTAGCCTAAAAAAATCTTACTACTTGATACTTGCTACTTGATACTAAAAGGAGCTATTCTTTTATAGCGACAAACCTCAGCCTTTTATAATCTGCATACCATTGGCCGCCTTCGTTATAGTATGGTTCCAGTTTGTGGGTTATTTCTTTTAATATTTGTTCTTTTTCTTCTTCGGGAATGCCTTCTAAAAACTGGGCGCCAAACATGGTTACCCATTTGGCTACGCCCTGATCGCCATCCTGCAGCGGGGTTTTACGGTCGTAATGGGCCGTAAAGGTTACCCGGAAGCCGTGGTCTTCCAGTAGTTTGGCGTATTCGGCTGTGGACGGAAAATACCATACCTTGGTTTCGGCTTTATCAGGATATCCATGATTTTGCAGTACCAGGCGGATGGCTTCCAGTAGTTTGGCTACGTTACCTTTGCCGCCCATTTCGGCCACAAAACGGCCGCCGGGTTTCAGGGCATTGTAAACACTTTTGATAGCGCCATTGGCATCCAAAACCCAATGCAGCGCCGCGTTGCTAAAAACGGCATCGTACTTTTGCTCGGTATAAAAATCGGCGGCGTTCTCTACCGCGAAATCAACACCGGGGAACAGTTTTTTTGCCTGCGCAATCATATCCGGCGAATAATCGGTACCTTTTACAATGGCACCTTTATCCTGTATCTGTTTGGTTAAGTGGCCCGTGCCGCAACCAATATCCAGGATATGTTCGCCGGGTTTAACATCCAGTAAAGCCAAAACATCTTCCCCGTATTGAAATACAAAGGCATGTTTCTGGTCGTATAAATCAGCGTTCCACTTCATATCATTAGTCATTGTGTCATTGGTCATTAGTCATTGGTTTGACTTTGGATCGATGACGTGTGTTTTTTTGCTCCTGAAGTGCAGTACTATATAAATAGCTGCAGTTATCAGGAACAGGCTGTTAACCCATATTACTTTGCCTATGGCGTCTGCCGAAGCAATTGTTACCATAATTACCACCACGCTTAATGCTATTACCGAAGCCAGCATCAAACGGTTATTTGAGGTGATGAGCGCGAAAACTCCTGCTGCCTGGGCTATTACTGTAAGCACCAGTACCAGCCGTTCGGATGTTTCGTAATCATCAATGTTAGTGATTGCTAAAAACTCTATAAAGCCAAAACTTCCGCTTCCGTTATTGGCTGCATAGCCACAAAAGAGGAAAAACAACAAGATAAATACTTTAAACCCCGTCATTTTTGACTTTTTATTTTTGAATTTAACTCAAATACTCCAGCACTTTTTGCCCCATCGCCCTGGTGCCTAAAATCTTGCTCTTGTCGGTTTTTGCATCGGCAATATCGCCGGTGCGGTAGCCTTCTTTCAGCGTTTTATCGATAGCCGATGTGATGAGTTTGGCTTCGTCTTTAAGGCCGAAGCTAATCTCCAACATCAAAGCTACAGATAATATAGATGCCAACGGGTTGGCTTTGTCCATGCCGGCGATATCATGTGCCGAACCATGGATAGGCTCAAAAAAGCCGGTACCATCGCCAATTGATGCCGATGCCAGCATGCCCATCGAACCTGCTATCTGCGATGCTTCATCGGTTAAAATATCGCCAAAAAGGTTGGCGGTTAATACCACATCAAACTTTTTAGGATTTTTAACCAGCTGCATAGCGGCATTATCAATAAACATGTGTTCGGTTTCAACCTCGGGATAGTTTTTGGCCATCTCCTGTACCACCTCGCGCCACAGGCGTGAAGCCTCCAGCACATTGGCCTTATCAACCGAACATAATCTTTTACCACGAACCATGGCAGCTTCGTAAGCTTTAATGGCGATGCGCTCTACTTCATAGCGAGAATAGATCATCAGATCTGACGCCGTATTGCGATCTTCACTGCGTTTTTTCTCGCCAAAGTAAACGTCGCCGGTAAGTTCCCGGAAGAAAAGTATGTCGGTACCTTTCAAAATTTCCGGTTTAAGGCTCGATGCACCCAGCAGCTCATCAAATAACATGATAGGGCGCAGGTTGGCATACAATCCCAATTCTTTACGGATCTTCAATAATCCCTGCTCGGGGCGTACCTTGGCCGATGGATCATTATCATATTTGATGTGACCGATGGCGCCAAATAAAATGGCATCACTGGTTTTTGCTTTTGCCAAAGTTTCGTCGGGCAGCGGGTTACCCGTAGCCTCGATACCGGCGTGGCCCATCAGGGCTTCGTCGAAAGTAAACTCATGGCCAAAATCCCGGCCAATTTTTTCTAAAACCGCTTTACCCCAGGTGGTAACCTCGGGACCTATCCCGTCGCCGGGTATTACTAAAATGTGTTTTTTCATGCGCCCCCTAACCCCCTAAAGGGGGAATGTTTTGTTATAGTTTAATATTATAGTTGCGGTTTTGTGCCGCGTATTTCTTTCAGTTTCATGACCATACGTTCGGCATCGGTTGCTACCCATTCGGTGTACTCATCTATCGCTAACAAGCGTAGCTCATCATCAATATAACCTTCCTCTACCATTTGTTTCGACATGGCTACTTTAGCCCAGATGCCCGCTTTGTTGGTAAAGTTTTCCTCGCCCTTTTGGCAATCCTCGTCGGCGTTAAACTCCGCGATGTTGGTAAAACCGGCTTCTTCAAAATATCCGGGCAGGTCTTCGGCTATGTGGTTGTTCATGCCGGCATCCCCGCGCCATCTTAAAAAGGTAGCATAAAACCGCAGCATGCTTGGTGGCGGTTGCGGCTGCCATTCCAATGCTTCGTGGTTGTAATCTAATATCGACACCGTGCCACCCGGTTTTAAAAGGGAATACATTTTTTTTAATGCCTCCACCGGGTTATTGAGCCATTGTAAAACCCTTGCGGCTACAATCAGGTCGAACTTTTCTTCAGGTTCAAAAGCAAACAGGTCGGTATAAATCAAATCAAGGTTTTTTACCGAAGCATAGGTTTCCCTGCCGCTTTGTATAAAATACTCCGTATTATCAATGCCCGTAACATGACCGGTATCCCCAACTTTAGCGGCTATATCTTTAGATATCGCCCCCGTACCACAACCCACATCCAACACCCGCAAACCAGGTTTTAGGGCAGAAGCGAGCGTTGCATAATCATTAGCCAAACTACGTTCGTCAAATAACTTGGCGGTGCCTTTGCCTTCCCGGTGAATATGCTTGTTTACTATTGTCATTAGGTCATTGCTCCGCTGGTCATTGGGTCATTTTAAAACTCATAACTCAGCACTTATAACTCACTACTTATTTTCAAATTCGGCTATCAATTCCTTTTTGCTCAGGATGTAGTCGATATCATCGTAACCGTTGGTCATGCAAGCCTTTTTGTAGGGGTTAACCTCAAAGCTTTCCTGCTCGCCGGTTGTTACCAGGCGGATGAACTGGTCTACCAGGTCAATTTCAACTACGGCGTGCTCATCGGCATAAACCGCGTCGAATATCTTCTTTAAAAAATCTTCGCTCACCTGTACGGGCAGCAAGCCATTGTTAAGGGCGTTGCCTTTAAAAATATCGGCAAAAAAACTGCTTACCACGGCATCAAAGCCATAATCGGCAATGGCCCAGGCCGCATGCTCGCGACTACTGCCGCAACCAAAGTTTTTGCCTGCAACCAGGATCTTGCCGCTATAGTTGGGATTGTTCAGCACGAAATCCTGTTTAGGGTTATCATCGCCATCAAAACGCCAATCGCGAAATAAGTTATTGCCAAAGCCCTCGCGGGTAGTAGCCTTCAAAAACCGCGCAGGGATAATCTGGTCCGTATCGATATTCTCGATAGGCAAAGGCACCACGCTGGTTTGTATGTGTTTGAATATTTTGGTTGCCATGATGTTTCTTTTTTCTGAACCGGAATTTGTMGAATTTTTAGAATTACACGAATTTTAGGATTTATTGAATTAGAATTTTAAAATTCTGTTAATTCTTTAATTCGATGAATTCCGGCTCATACATTCTCCGGTTTATATTTTTTATTCAGTAATCTTTTAAATTGCAGGCCTTTACTTCCAAAATTTATAAGTAAACCTGTCTTGATATTGTATGCTTCGAGATAATTAATACCTTGTGCAAGGTGAACATCTTCTAAAAAAATAATTGCTTTCAGTTCCACCATTATCTCACCCTCTACAAAAAAATCAACCCGCCTTGTACCAATCTGTTCATTTCTGTAAAAGATTGGCATTTCCATTTCTCTTGTAAACACCAAGCCTTCTAAAGCCATTTCTATTTGCAACGCCCTTTGGTAGATGGCTTCCTGAAAACCATTACCTAAAAAAGAATGCACCCGCATTGCACAACCAATGATTCGGCTTGTGCAATCTTTAAATTCGTCGGGCGTCTTTTTAGAGGTGTCCATTTGTTATTTTTTTCTGAACCGGAATTTGTTGAATTCTTAGAATTACACGAATGATAGGATTTTTGAAGCGCCATTTTAAAATTCTATAAATTCATTAATTCGTTTAATTCTCGTTCAGACATCTTTAGAATTCTCGAAGCACTATTTTAAAATTCTATTAATTCAATAAATTCGTTTAATTCCAGTTCAGACATCTTTAGAATTTCTCGAAGCCACATTCTGAAATTCTGTTAATTCAATAAATTCGTTTAATTCCGGTTCAGACAACTGATTCCTTCAAAAAGCTCCTAATATCCGTCACCTTCCCCGTAATGGCACTCGCTGCCGCAGTTAGCGGGCTGGCTAAAAAGGTACGGCTATTTGGCCCTTGTCTTCCTTCAAAGTTACGGTTGGAGGTGGATACACAGTATTTACCTGCCGGGATCTTATCCTCGTTCATGCCAAGGCATGCGCTGCAGCCTGGTTCGCGAAGCGGGAAGCCTGCGGCATCAAATATTTTATCCAGTCCTTCGCGGATGGCTTGTTCCTGTACTTGTTTAGAGCCGGGAACTACCCATACTACTACGTTATCTGCTTTGTGTTTGCCTTTTACAAATTCGGCCACCTGGCGCAAATCTTCTATGCGCGAGTTGGTGCAGCTGCCGATGAATACATAATCAATAGGTTTGCCTAATAATTGTTCATCATCATGCAGCCCCATGTAATCAAGGGCTTTTTTGTATGATCCCTGCTCTTTTGCTTCAAACGAAGCAGTTTCGGGAACGTGTTGTGTAACGCCAATGCCCATACCGGGGTTTGTTCCGTAGGTAATCATTGGCTCAATATCTTCGGCCTTAAAGGATAATACTTCATCAAAGGCTGCATCTGCATCTGAGTATAAAGTTTTCCAGTAAGCTACTGCTTTGTCCCACTCTTCGCCTTTAGGGGCAAATTCGCGGCCTTTTACATATTCAATCGTTGTATCATCGGGGGCTATCAACCCGCAACGGGCACCCATTTCGATGCTCATGTTACAGATGGTCATGCGGCCTTCCATGCTTAACGCGCGGATGGTATCGCCTGCATACTCCACAGCATAACCTGTACCGCCTGCGGCCGAAATTTTCGAAATGATGTACAGGATAATATCTTTGGCTCCAACGCCTTTTTGCAACGTGCCATTTACTTCAATTTTCATGCGTTTTGGGCGCGATTGCAGCAAACATTGGGTTGCCATTACCTGCTCAACCTGTGATGTGCCTATACCAAACGCTATGGCACCAAAGGCGCCGTGTGTTGACGTATGGCTATCGCCGCAAACATAAGTGCCACCGGGACGGGTGATGCCCAGCTCGGGCCCTATTACGTGTACTATACCCTGGAAAGGATGACCTAAACCATAAAGCTCGATACCAAATTCAGCACAGTTTTTGGTGAGCATATCAACCTGGTAGCGGGAAAGTTCTTCTTTTATCGGGAGGTGCTGATCAATTGTAGGAACGTTATGATCGGCCGTGGCCACGGTTTGTTTTGGCCTGAAAACCGGTAACCCCCGTGTGCGCAAACCATCAAATGCCTGCGGACTGGTTACCTCGTGTATGAAGTGTGTGTCGATGTATAAAATATCCGGAAAACCCTCGTTGCTACTGACGACGTGCGCATCCCATATCTTATCAAATAATGTTTGTCCCATGGTGTTATAGTATCAAGTAGTAAGTATCAAGTATCAAGACAGCTGCGTAAGCTGCAAGCTTGACTTTGATACGGCATTATAGTATCAAGTAGTTAGTATTAAGTATCGAGACCGCTACATGAGCGGCCAGCTTTACTTTGATACTGTATTATAGTATAAAGTAGTTAGTACCATGCAAGTAAAAAAATCTTACTACTTGATACTAACTACTTACTACTAAACCTAAGCTTCTACAACCTGGTTTTCAGGGCGTAAGCTGCGTACAGTTTTACCTGCCTGCCACAATTCGCTTTCGCGTAATTCTTTTAATTCAGCATCCAGTTTTTCGCGGTAATCTTCTTTGCTGTTTGAATCGATTGATTTTTGCGACTCAACACCTGTTGCAACGCTTTTGTATAGGTCTTCAAATACCGGTTTAGTGGCATCACGGAATTTTTTCCACCAATCCAAAGCACCACGTTGTGCGGTGGTTGAGCAGTTGGCATACATCCAATCCATACCATTTTCTGCAACTAAAGGCATTAATGATTGGGTAAGTTCTTCAACAGTTTCGTTGAAAGACTCTGACGGAGAGTGACCATTTGCACGCAATACTTCGTATTGAGCAGCAAAAATACCCTGGATACAACCCATCAGCGTACCACGTTCGCCGGTTAAATCACTGAATACTTCTTTTTTGAAGTTGGTTTCAAATAAATAACCGCTACCAACAGCAATACCTAAAGCGATAACGCGCTCAAATGCCTTACCTGTTGCATCCTGGAAAATAGCGTAGCTTGAGTTTAAGCCACGGCCTTGAAGGAACATACGACGTAATGAAGTACCTGAACCTTTAGGTGCAACCAAAAATACGTCAACATCAGCAGGAGGAACAATACCAGTCTGCTCGTTAAAAGTAATACCAAACCCGTGCGAGAAGTATAACGCTTTACCCGGAGTAAGGTGTTTTTTTACAGTTGGCCATAAAGCAATTTGTGCAGCATCGCTTAATAAGTAGCAAATTACTGTTCCTCTTTGTAAAGCTTCTTCAATTTCAAAAAGGGTTTCGCCCGGTACAAAGCCATCGCTTACAGCTTTATCCCATGTTTTAGTGCCTTTACGCTGACCAACAATAACGTTGATGCCATTGTCTTTTTGGTTTAGCGCCTGACCCGGACCTTGAACGCCATAGCCAATTACTGCTACAACTTCATCTTTTAGTACTTCCTGAGCTTTTGATAAAGGGAACTCATCGCGGGTAACCACATTTTCTTCGGTACCGCCGAAATTTAATTTTGCCATTGTTTTATTGTTTGTTTTTTGGGATTTCACCGATTTGTGATGATTTCACCGATTTTGATTTTATGAGTAATTTAAGTTTTCTAATTTATTTTTGACATTGCTTAACCTGAAAGCTTGTCCTGTATAGTTGGGGATTTCTTCGTACCTCGCAATGACGCTTTTTTTATAGGGGCCCTGACCTTTTGCCTTTCAGCTTTAGCCTTTCACCTCAAAACTTACATCGTAAATACTTTTTGTCCCTGGTTTAAATATTCGTTCTCAATAACGTCTTCGCCCGGTTCAAGGCGCTCAAACTCGCGCAATTTACGGTTAAATCCGTCACTATCTTTAATAATTGCAACGCGGGCGCTGCGCACAAACTCAATCAGGCCGTAGGGTTGTAAAATAGTGATGAGGTTATCGGTTTCCTCGCGGTGGCCAGTGGTTTCAAACACCGTATAATCTTTACGGATCACAACGGCACGTGCACCGTTTTCGCGTAATAAACGCTCAACACTTACCTTCTCGGCAATTACGTCCGTCGATACTTTATATAACGCCATTTCCTGCCAAATAACATCTTCGTTAGTATGATAGTAGCATTTTAATACCTCCACCTGTTTTTCTATCTGGCGGGTAAGTTTGCGTACCACATCTTCCGATTCGGTAATCACAATATTAAAACGGTGAATGCTTTCAATCTCAGATGGAGAAGTATTCAAACTATCGATATTGATTTTACGGCGCGTAAATATAATGGCTATCCGGTTTAATAAACCAATCTGGTTTTCTGTATAAACCGTGATGTTAAATTCCTGTTTTTCTGTATCCTGGGTCATGATTTCTTTTTTTTAAGTTCCCCCTTCAGGGGGTTAGGGGGCCTATTTTAACCTGATCTCGCTTACACTGCAACCTTGCGGTACCATCGGGAATACGTTATTCTCCTTAGTAACCATTACTTCTAAAAGGAACGATCCTTTGTTGCTCAGCATTTCATTTAATGCCGATGGAAGATCCTTACGGTCGTCGATACATTTGCCGGGGATGCGGTATGCTGCTGCCAGCGCCACAAAATCCGGGCTTTGGATATCGACAAACGAGTAACGGCGCGAGTTAAACAATTCCTGCCATTGCCTTACCATACCCAGGAAACGGTTATTCAGGATGATGATTTTTACATCGATGCCGCTTTGCATAATAGTACCCAATTCCTGGCAGGTCATCTGGAAACCGCCGTCGCCAATAATAGCTACCACCGTACGATGCTGAGCGCCAAATTTAGCGCCAATGGCTGCCGGCAAGGCAAAACCCATGGTACCTAAACCACCACTGGTAACGTTGCTGCGGGTATTGTTAAATTGAGCATAACGGCAGGCCACCATCTGGTGCTGGCCAACGTCGGTAACTATGATAGCTTCGCCTTTGGTAATTTCGTTCAGTTGTTTAATTACTTCACCCATCGTCATTTCGGCCGTAGTTGGGTTCAGTTCTTTTTCAATTACCTGTTCAACCTCCTGGCGGGTGTAGTCATTAAATTTAGCCAGCCATTCGGTATGTTGTTTGGCTTCAACAGCTGCGGTAAGCAACGGCAACGTTTCTTTACAATCGCCCCAAACAGGTACCGTTGATTTTACGTTTTTGTCAATCTCGGCAGGGTCAATATCCAGGTGGATAACTTTTGCCTGTTTAGCATATTTATCAAGGCGACCTGTTACCCGGTCGTCAAAACGCATCCCTATGGCAATTAATACGTCGCATTCGTTGGTCAATACGTTTGGTCCGTAGTTACCGTGCATGCCCAGCATCCCCACATTTAAAGGGTGATCTGTTGGGATAGCGCCGGCTCCTAAAACAGTCCATGCTGCAGGGATACCACTTTTTTCAACAAAAGTTTTAAACTCCTGCTCGGCACTGCCCAAAATCACGCCTTGTCCAAAAAGAATAAACGGTTTTTTGGCCTGGTTAATTAAAGCGGCAGCTTCCTGGATATACTGCGGGCGAACTATAGGCTTAGGCCTGTAGCTACGGATATGATTGCAGGGTGTATAACCTTTATAGTTAAATAACTGGATCTGCGCGTTTTTTGTAATATCGATCAATACTGGTCCGGGGCGACCACTTTTGGCGATGTAAAATGCCTTGGCTATCACTTCAGGAATCTCGTTAGCATCGGTTACCTGGTAGTTCCATTTGGTTACCGGTGTAGTAATATTGATTACATCGGTTTCCTGGAAAGCATCGGTACCTAAAAGGTGCGCAAAAACCTGGCCGGTGATACATACCAATGGTGTGCTATCAATTTGGGCATCGGCCAGGCCTGTTACCAGGTTAGTAGCGCCGGGACCGCTGGTTGCAAACACAACACCGCACTTACCCGATGACCGCGCATAGCCCTGCCCTGCATGGATACCGCCCTGCTCATGGCGCACCAGGATATGGTTCAGCTTATCATTGTAATCAAACAAAGCATCATAAATGGGCATAATTGCACCACCCGGATAACCGAAGATGGTATCAACACCTTCAACAATCAATGCCTCCAATAATGCTACCGATCCTGAAACTTCAACAATGGTTTCTGTAGGTTTTGTTTCAGTAAGTACTTCTTGTATAGCTTCCATAACCGCTTATTTTTTGTTTTGCGTAGAACGTTTTACGTTCTACGTTTTGTTTTTTATTAACTTTTCATTCACGTACAACTTAAAACGTCATACGTACAATTTCTCTCTACATTTCGTCTGTTACGCAACCTTCTGCTGCCGATGTTACTGTTTTGGCGTAGCGGTATAATAAGCCTTTGGATACCTTTAAAGCGGGCTGTTGCCATGCTGCTTTACGGGCTGCCATTTCTTCGTCGGTTAATATCACATTGATCCTGTTTGTTGTTGCATCAATAATGATCTTATCATCGTCGTTAATTAAGCCTATTGCGCCCCCGTCAAAAGCTTCGGGGGTGATGTGGCCTACCACAAAACCGTGTGTGCCACCGCTAAAGCGACCATCGGTAATTAATGCTACCGAGCTGCCTAAACCCGCGCCAAAAATGGCCGATGTTGGCTTAAGCATTTCGGGCATACCTGGTGCGCCTTTAGGGCCTACGTTGCGGATAACCACCACATCACCTTTTTTGACTCGGCCGCTTTGTATGCCATGTATCAGTTCAAACTCGCCATCAAATACGCGGGCCGGGCCTTCAAAATGGGTACCTTCTTTACCGCTGATCTTGGCTACGCTGCCACCCTCGGCAATATTGCCGTAAAGTATCTGTAAGTGACCGGTAGCTTTAACTGGTTTTTCAACCGGCCATATAATTTTTTGTGTATCAAACTCCAGTTCGGGTACATCTGCCAGGTTTTCGGCAATGGTTTTACCGGTAACGGTAAGGCAATCGCCGTGTAACCAGCCTTGCGCCAAACAATATTTCATTACTGCCGGTACACCGCCAATGTTGTGCAGGTCTTCCATCATGTATTTACCGCTTGGTTTCATATCGGCCAATACCGGGATACGGTTACTTACTGTTTGGAAATCGTCCTGAGTTACCTTTACATCTACACTTTTAGCCATCGCTATCATGTGCAGCACGGCGTTAGTACTGCCGCCTAATACCATAATTACCACCATAGCATTTTCAAATGCTTTGCGGGTCATGATATCTGATGGTTTGATGTCTTTCTCTAACAATATTTTTATAGCCTTGCCTGCTGCCAGGCACTCAGCTTTTTTATCTTCGCTTAATGCCGGGTTTGATGATGAGTAAGGCAAGCTCATACCCAAAGCCTCAATAGCTGCGGCCATCGTATTAGCTGTATAAATACCACCGCAGGCACCTGCGCTTGGGCAGGCATTTTTAATGATGCCCATAAAATCAACATCCTCAATAGTACCGGCCATCCTTTTGCCTAAAGCCTCAAATGCCGATACAATGTTCAGGTCTTCGCCTTTCCAATGGCCCGGTTTAATAGTACCACCGTATACCATAATTGACGGACGGTTTAAACGCCCCATAGCCATAATAGAACCAGGCATGTTTTTATCGCAACCAGGCAAAGTAATTAAACCATCATAATACTGCGCGCCTGTAACAGCTTCAATGGAGTCGGCAATAATATCGCGGCTCACTAAAGAATAGCGCATACCTTCGGTACCGTTGCTCATGCCATCACTTACACCAATGGTATGGAATATCAGGCCTACCATATCCTCATCCCAGATCCCTTGTTTAACTATCTTAGCCAAATCGTTCAGGTGCATGTTACAAGTGTTACCATCGTAACCCATACTTGCCACACCAACCTGGGCTTTGCGCATATCATCATCTGTTAACCCAATACCATAAAGCATGGCCTGCGCGGCCGGCTGTGTTGGATCCTGGGTAAAAGTTTTGCTATACTTATTCAATTCTATAGCCGCTGTAGTATCTGATGATGAACTCATTTTTATTTGGTATGATAGAAGTTTTTATAAAATATTCTTGTTGTTGACCAGGTTTATATGATTGCTCGAATCAATAAACGTAAGGTAGATATAGCAACCGCGAATAACAATAGTCAGGATTTATTTTTTCAAAAAGTATAATATATCTTAATTTATTATTTTAACAGTATAAAATTACGCATTTACAACAATTAAAAGAACATAATTTTTAACAAAATAGACCAAAGTTCAAAACGGTATTCGGTACATATTTTATGCATGCATAGTAAATTGCCGATTTTCTTCCTGAAATGGCGGTGGTGACTGAAAAAGTTTGCTAAATGTGCCTTCATATGTGCAGATTTTAAATGTGCCGATATGAAGATGACGTATACCACATTATTTTTTGAATTTGCCATTTGACATACCAATTCTATCTTCTTTATTCCCTCGATAAAAACAACTTTGTTAAGAAAAAAATTCATTCAAAAAAAAACGTCCGGGTGCTATACCCGGACGTTTTTTTTTGAAAAATAAGGGTATAGTTTATTTATGCAGAATTCCTTCGGCTAAAATAATGACCTTATTGTTTAATGCTTCAACTACGCCGCCTTTGATAAAAAATACTTCTTCTTTACCGGCGTTGCCTCCACGTACAATCAGCTTACCATCCTGTAAGGTTGATATGATAGGCGCGTGGTGGTTTAATATCTCAAATAATCCCAAGGTACCAGGTACGGTAACCGATGTGGCTTCGCCCTCGTAGATCTTTTTATCGGGAGTAAGAATTTCTAAAGTCATTTCTTTTTAGATTCAAGAGTCAAGAATCAAGAGTTAAGACTTTTTTTTCTCTTCTCTTGATTCTTGACTCTAATGTCTTGATTCTATTAGTTATTGGCTTCTGCCAATAATTTTTTACCTTTTTCAATGGCATCTTCAATGCTTCCAACTAAGTTGAATGCACCCTCTGGGTACTCATCAACTTCGCCATCCATGATCATGTTGAAACCTTTGATGGTATCTTTAATGTCAACCAATACACCTTTTAAACCGGTGAACTGCTCCGCAACGTGGAACGGCTGAGAAAGGAAACGCTGAACACGACGGGCACGCGATACAACCAGTTTATCTTCTTCAGATAACTCGTCCATACCTAAGATGGCGATAATATCCTGAAGCTCTTTGTAACGTTGTAAAGTTTCTTTAACACGTTGAGCGGTATTGTAATGCTCGTCGCCCAAAATAGCCGGGCTTAAGATACGTGATGTAGAATCCAAAGGATCCACAGCAGGGTAAATACCAAGCTCTGCAATTTTACGCGAAAGTACTGTTGTAGCATCTAAGTGGGCAAATGTTGTTGCCGGTGCAGGGTCGGTCAAGTCATCCGCAGGTACGTAAACGGCCTGTACAGATGTGATTGAACCACGTTTGGTTGAAGTAATACGCTCTTGCATGGTACCCATCTCAGTTGCCAGTGTTGGCTGGTAACCTACCGCAGATGGCATACGACCTAATAACGCCGATACTTCGGAACCTGCTTGTGTAAAGCGGAAAATGTTGTCGATAAAGAAAAGGATATCGCGGCCTTTGCCATCCTCATCACCATCGCGGAAATACTCGGCAATAGTTAAGCCCGATAAAGCTACACGCGCACGTGCACCAGGAGGCTCATTCATTTGACCGAACACGAAGGTTGCTTTTGAATCTTTCATCATTTCGGTATCTACTTTAGATAGATCCCAGCCACCTTCTTCCATTGAATGCATAAATGCATCACCATATTTTATAATGCCTGCTTCAAGCATCTCGCGCAAAAGGTCATTACCTTCACGTGTACGCTCGCCAACACCAGCAAATACAGATAAACCTGCATAAGCCTTCGCGATGTTGTTGATAAGCTCCTGAATTAATACTGTTTTACCTACACCGGCACCACCAAATAATCCAATTTTACCACCTTTTACATAAGGCTCCAGCAAATCGATTACTTTGATACCTGTAAACAATACTTCAGTTTCGGTAGACAAGTCTTCGAAACGCGGAGGAGTATTGTGAATAGGGCGGCCATTGGTTTTGTCAAGATTTGGTATACCATCGATAGCATCGCCTACTACGTTAAATACACGGCCTTTAATGTTTTCGCCAATTGGCATTTTGATAGCCGATTCCAAATCCAAAACTTTCATGCCACGTAGCAATCCGTCTGTTGAATCCATCGCAATCGCGCGTACACGATCTTCACCTAAATGCTGCTGAACTTCTAAAATGATTTTTTGGCCATTATCTTTCGTGATCTCTAACGCGTCATAAATTTTAGGGAGATGAGCGTCATCAGCGAAACTTACGTCAACTACCGGACCGATGATCCGTGATATTTTTCCAATGTTTGGCATATATAACCTGGTGTTTAAGAATTTTCCTTTTTAATAGTATCCTGCTTGTAAAATATAAGATGCTATTTCAGAGGCGCAAAGATAAAGTTTCTATCCCAATTTTAAAATAGAAAGTCAACATTTAGAAAGCGATTTTTAAGTGGCATAGCTAAATAAAAAAAATCCCCCCGAATAATTGCCCAAATAATAATCGTATTACGCAACAAAACAAATAGTTGCCGCGTAAAAATAACTTCTAATTAAATATATATACTATTAATTATCAAAAACGAGTTATGAGATTAGCGGGGGCTTTATTTTTTTCTGCATTGCTATTTTTTTCGGCATGCAAACTTGACACTACAATTGGTCCGGAAAAAAAAGCAGAGGTAAGCGGAAGCACGCCGGCTACCAATACCGGCTTTTACAGCCGGTACATCGCCATAGGCGATTCACAAACTGCCGGTTATACCAACGACGGCTTATATAACTGGGGAATTTACAACTCCTTTCCCAATATTTTTGCAGGCAGCCTGGAGGGCGCGGGTTTAAAAACATTTAATCAGCCGTTGTTTAGTATTGCCCAGATGAACGGCACAGGCTTTATGGAGCTAAAAGGGACCGACGCCAACGGACAGCCCCTGATTGTAAGAGACACCTTAAAAACTGCTATTCGCGACAACATCAATATTAGCGGTGTAGGTAACGTGCAATTGCTAAGCAAGTTCACTGGCGATAATGACAATTTTGGCGTAGCCGGGTTAAAAGTGGCCGACATAGGCAACGTACAAACCGGAAACACCAACAGGTATTTTGAAAGATTACTGCCATTAAGCGCCCCGGCAAATAATACCAGTTATGTAGATTTTGTTACCAGCAAACCATTCGGCTTTTTCACCCTTAATTTGGGTGCCAACGATGTTTTTGGATATGCAGCAGGCGGCGGAGTAAAACCATCGGCCTTAACAGACAAAACAACATTTAACACAACATATACCCTGCTGGTAAACAAATTGACCGCTAACGGAGCAAAAGGAGTATTAACCACCATTCCGGACGTAAGCGCACTGCCATTTTTTACTGCGAAGACGCTGGCCGATGTATTAAATAAAACGAAAGCTACCAATCCCGCCTTTGATAAATTATATATTGAAGCCAAACAAAGTTCGGATGTTGCCCAGGACGGTTACGAGGTTCGTGCTGCAACGGCAGCAGACTTATTATTATTAAGCCTTAACGTTGCCCAGATAGGCAAACAGGTTTCAACCGCGCACGGATTGCAGTATTATGGTTTATCGTCCTATGCCCCTATCGAAAATAAATGGATACTCGATGTTAACGAAAAAGCTATCACATCTGATTACATTAGCGCTTATAACACCTCTATCCGCACTTTGGCATCAGCCAAGGCGCTTGCCCTATTTGATGCCTACGCCTTTTTTAATAAGGTTAAAAACGGCACTACTGTTCAAGGCGTCACTGTTTCGTCAAATTATTTAACCGGAGGGTTGTTTTCTTTGGATGGCGTTCATTTAAGCCCGCGCGGCAACGCCATTTTAGCAAATAACTATGTGGCGGTTACCAACGCAAAATATGGCACCGCTTTAAAAGAAGCCAAACTCTCTGATTACAGCGCCAACTGATCGCCAAAGTCAAGCACAATTTTGCCAATATGCCCACTGCTTTCCATAAGTTGGTGGGCTTTTGCGGCTTCGACAATAGGGAATACAGCATTTACAATGGGCTTTATTCGGCCGGATACCAACAACGGCCAAATAAMAGTTTTCAATTTATGTGCAATAGCGCCTTTAAATTCCACCTCGCGCGAGCGCAGCATTGAGCCGGTAATTATAAGCCGTTTTCGCATCACCTGGGCAAGGTCAACCTGAACATTATTGCCGTTCATGGTATTAATAAGCACCAAACGCCCTTCAACAGCCAGCGATTTAATGTTGCCCGCTGTATAATCGCCGCCTATCATATCCAGTATCACATCAACACCCTTGCTTTTAGTGATATCGTTAATATTGTCGGCAAAGTTTTCCGTTTTATAGTTAATAGCCTTTGCCGCGCCTAAAGCCTCACAAAAGCGGCATTTATCTTCCGATCCGGCTGTTACATATACGGTATGCCCCAGTGCGTTGGCCATTTGGATAGCGGCAACGCCAATACCACTTGAGCCACCATGAACCAATAATGTTTCGCCACCCTTTAAACCGGCACGATCAAACACATTGCTCCAAACGGTAAAAAACGTTTCGGGCAGCGAGGCTGCTTCTGTAAACGAAAGATTTTCGGGTATCGGCAGGCATTGTTCTTCGGGGGCATTACAATATTCGGCATAACCGCCGCCTGCAACCAGGGCACAAACTTTATCGCCAACCATCAGGTGAGTTACTGTTGCACCAATAGCCACCACAATGCCGGCAATTTCTAAACCCGGAATATCCTGTGGCGCGCCGGCAGGTGGCGGATAATTCCCTTTACGTTGAAAAACATCCGGCCTGTTAACTCCCGCGGCCAATACCTTAATTAATACTTCGTTATCAGCATAAGCTGGCAGCGGCCTATCCTGTACCTGTAACACCGATGGATCGCCGGGGCGTGTTATAATAACTGCTTTCATTTTAATGAAATGATGTATTTCTTTTTAGTCTGAAGTACTAAGTCTCAAGTCTGAAGCCAAAAGTGATATTTCTTCAAACTTTGACTTTGGACTTGAGACTTAGGACTAACCCCAAAGATAAACTTAATCAAAACAGTATTGTTTAATAAATAACCGGTTGGTAGGGCTTTAAACCCACACCTAACCGTCATATTGTTGCAATCAGAAAAAATTCGTGTACTTGTTGTACCTTTTCATGCTGATAAAAAATTAAATTTGCGCCTGCAAACAATCATTCTTTTGGACAGAAAACTGATAATAGGAACACGTGGCAGCGAATTAGCGCTGTGGCAGGCCAATTTTGTAAAAGATAGCCTTGCCGCCATCAACATTACCGCCGAGTTAAAGATCATTAAAACACAGGGCGACCGTATCCTCAACCTCAGCTTTGATAAGCTGGAAGGTAAAGGTTTTTTCACCAAAGAATTAGAAGAAGAATTATTAGCCGGCACCATCGACCTTGCGGTACACTCGCATAAAGATTTGCCGACCGAAAACCCTCCGGGACTCATCATCGCAGCAGTTTCAGAACGGGAAGATCCATCTGAACTGTTGCTGATATTGAAAGATTGTGTAGATGTACATCAAAAGTTATCTGTTAAATACGGAGCTATTGTTGGCACATCATCCAACAGGCGCAAGGCCCAGTTACTGGCTTACCGCCCCGACCTGGAGATAGAAGAATTACGCGGCAACGTACCTACCCGCATAGGCAAACTACGCGACGAAAAGTATGATGCCATTATGCTGGCCAAGGCCGGTGTAAGCCGTTTAAATATCGATTTAAGCGAATTTCACGTAGAGGAACTAACCCCTGCCGAGCTGATCCCTGCACCTGCACAGGGCGCTTTGGCCATACAGATACGTGAGGTTGACCAGGAACTTTTTGAAGCCCTGCAAGCACTGCACCACCCGGCTGTAGCCGAGGAATTGGCTGTTGAACGTACCGTGTTAAAGCTGTTTGGCGGTGGCTGTCACCTGCCCCTGGGCTGCTATTGCCGCAAGGAGGATGATGTATACCAGGTATTTACCTCAAAAGCCGATGAAGGTGATGAATTCCCGGATAGGGTATTCCTGAAATCGGATACAACCGATGGCCTTGCCCAAAAGGTTGTGGCTATGTTTGATACTAACCGCAAACTGGCCCAAAGTGTATTTATAACCCGCGATCTTTCGGAGCAAAGCTATTTCCGCAAGGCATTGGAAAAACATGGTATTAATATAGATGCCCGTTCGCTTATCCGCACGGTACCCGTTATCAATAAGCTTGATCCCTATATTTTAAGAGATATCAACTGGATATTTTTCAGCAGTAAAAACGCGGTAGAGTATTTCTTTGCACTAAAGCCGCAATTACCCTCAAAAGTAAAATTTGGTGTAATGGGCTCAGGATCTGAAGATACCTTGCGCCGCAATGGCCATTTCGCGGCTTATGTTGGCGAAAGCGGCGATACCGCCGAGGTTGCGGCAGATTTTGCAACATTGGCCAACGGTACTAAAGTATTGTTCCCCGGCGCCGAAGGCTCATTACGCAGCATACAACAAGGCTTATCTGCCGAAACCAAAATAATCGACCTTACGGTGTACGAAACTGTAATTGAAGAAGAAGTAGAAGGAACCGGCGCTGATGTTCTGGTTTTTACCAGCCCATCTAACGTTGAGGCTTATTTCCAGGATAACCTGTTAGAACCCAATCAACAGGTAATAGCCATTGGTAAATCAACAGGCAAAAAATTCGACGAAATGGGCACCCGCTACACACTACCGTTTTCGCCCGACGAAGTAGGTCTGGCCGAAGCCGTTTTTGGAACAACCTGTTTAACCAACAGGTGTTAAAAAAAATACCCGGACCATGAATACCATGGTCCGGGTATTTAATGCTTAATATACTTCACTATCAACCTGGGTGTCTCTCTACACATCGTCGTAACCTTTGGGCAAAATTCCCGCTACCAACCGCCATTACCGGGATCAATTCATCAATCCCTATTGCTTATCAGGCAGTTACGAAATATACAGCTATAAAATATTTTGCTTGTACAAACATTTCTGTAAAATCATCTTTACGCCATAAATTACCTTTAATGAGTTTATAGCGTACATAATTGTAAGGGTTTATATAACTTTGCGCTCCTCCGGCCGGCAAGGCAGTTTCCGAAACCGGGGTATCAGCTATAACATGTTACAACGACCACGTAGAAACCGTAAAAGTGAAGTAATACGCCAAATGGTGCAGGAAACGCACATAAGTGCGGCCAATTTGATATTCCCCCTGTTTATTATCGATGGCGAGAACCAAAAAAGCGAGGTAGCATCAATGCCGGGTATTTACCGGTACTCGGTAGATAATTTACTGCGCGAAATTGAAAGCTGTATGAAGCTGGGTTTAAAATCATTTGATTTGTTCCCCAATATTGATGAAACCCTTAAGGATACCATGGCTACCGAAAGCTACCGCGAAGAAAGCTTGTACCTGCGCGCTATTCGCGAAGTTAAAAAGAACTTTCCGGAGGCTTGTGTTGTTACTGATGTGGCGATGGACCCTTATAGCAGCGATGGCCATGACGGCATTGTTAAAAATGGCGAAATATTGAACGACGAAACACTGGAAGTTTTAGGCAAAATGGCTTTGGCACACGCACAATGTGGGGCCGATATTATTGCCCCATCAGACATGATGGATGGCCGTGTTGGATACATTCGGAAAGTATTGGACCAAAACGGCTTTACCAACGTTTCTATCATGTCGTATTCGGCCAAGTATGCAAGTGCTTTTTATGGTCCGTTCAGGGATGCCTTAAATTCGGCACCCAAGTTTGGTGATAAAAAAACTTACCAGATGAACCCGGCCAACCAGCGCGAGGCATTGATAGAGGCCAACTTAGACGAGCTGGAAGGCGCCGACTTTTTAATGGTAAAACCGGCCCTACCCTACCTGGATGTGATAAAACTAATAAAAGATAATACCGAACTACCCGTTGCCGCCTACAACGTAAGCGGCGAATATGCCATGATAAAAGCAGCTGTACAACGCGGCTGGCTCAACGAGCAGCGCGCCATAACCGAGGTGCTTACCAGCATCCGCCGGGCAGGCGCCACCGCGATATTGACGTATCATGCCAAGGAAGTTTTGGAGAATAAATGGCTTTGATAAAGTCAAAATTCAAAAGTAAAAATTCAAAATGAACCTGAATTTTTTGACTTTTAAATTTTGATTCTTGGTCTTTAATTTGGTTGTAAACAAGTTGAAGTTCAAAGTAAAAATTCGAAACAAACACTGAATTTTTGACTTTTGAATTTTGATTTTTGACTTATAAAAATGTTAGATTCAATAAAAAAGATGTTTTCGGGCGAGGCTAATGAACCGGTGAATACTACGGGGAAGCCGGATATTAGCAGGGAGAAAAGCGCCGAACTGTATGCTAAGGCTAAAACTTACTTTCCGGGTGGGGTTAACTCGCCGGTGAGGGCGTTTAAATCGGTATATGGCACACCCTTGTTTATTCAAAAAGGCGATGGCAGCCATATTTGGGATGCCGATGGCAACGAGTTTATTGATTACTGTTGCTCGTGGGGGCCGCTCATCCTTGGTCATAACAATACCAAAGTACGGGAGAAGGTGATAGAGGTAATGCAAAATGGTATGTCTTTTGGCGCACCAACCGCTTTGGAAAATGAGCTGGCCGAATTGATCCTGAAGAACAATAAATTTATTGAAAAACTGCGTTTTGTAAGTTCAGGGACCGAAGCGGTTATGTCGGCTATCAGGTTGGCAAGGGGTTATACCAAACGCGATAAGATCCTGAAATTTGAAGGCTGCTACCATGGTCATACCGACGCTTTGCTGGTTAAAGCAGGATCGGGCCTGGTTACCTTTGGCGAAACGTCATCAGCCGGCGTACCAAAGGCATTTGTTGACGAAACCATCGTAGTATCCCTGAACGATAAGGAAGCTCTTACCCTGGCTTTTAATGAATTTAAAGACCAGATTGCAGCCGTCATCATCGAACCTATCCCGGCCAATAACGGTTTGCTGTTACAGGAAAAAGAATACCTGCAATTTTTGCGCGATATATGTACCCAAAACGGCACGCTGCTGATATTTGACGAAGTAATTTCGGGTTTCCGGGTTAGTTTTGAAGGCGCGGCAGGCTATTACCAAATTAAGCCGGATATTATTACCTATGGTAAAATCATTGGCGGTGGCTTGCCTGTTGGTTGCTATGGCGCATCGGCCGAAATTATGGGTAATGTATCGCCGGATGGCGGTGTTTACCAGGCCGGCACATTATCTGGCAACCCGGTAGCTATGGCGGCAGGTATTGCCCAGCTGACCGAACTTTTGCGCATGGGTTTTTACCGCGACCTGAATAATAAACGAGAAGAATTTACCGAGGCCATACAGCGTTTTGCTACAGCCCGTAACTATAAATTTAAGGTGTTTGGTATCGGATCGATATTCTGGTTTGCTTTTACAGATAAAGAGTATATTCGTAAAGCCGAAGATATTGATGCAGCAAGCATGGAAAAATTCAAAAAATTCCACCGCGAACTGATAAACCGGGGTATTTACCTGGGTCCATCAGGTTACGAAGTTGGTTTTATATCATCGGCCCATACCAAAATTGATTTAGAAAAAACCAAACGCGCTATTTTTGATAGCCTTGACCTGGTTTTCAGTAATAAGTAAAAACAGGCAACTGGCAACAGAAACCCGACAACAGATAAAATGAAAAGGACATTTGTAATTTTTTACGCGCTCATCATCTATGCCGTTGCTCAACTGGTATGGTGGGGGTATATGTTGGTAACGCCTCACGCAAGGCCTATCAGTATGGTACTATGCGAGGGATCGATGTTTATACTGGTATTTACGCTGGGCGCGGTTAGCCTGCACAAAACCATCAATAAAGAGCGTAAGCTGCAGGAGCAAAAAAAGAACTTTTTGCTTTCGGTAACACACGAACTGAAATCGCCGCTGGCATCAATAAAAATTCTGCTGCAAACCATTCAGAAGCGCAACCTGACCAGAGAACAGGTACTTGATTTTATAGAAAAATCGTTGAATGATGTTGAGCGCCTGGATGATATGGTAGAGAATATGTTGCTGGCCTCCAAAATTGAAAACCAATCATACACGTTTCCTAAAGCAAGCTTTAATCTTTCGGTTTTGGTAGATAGCATTGTAAACCGTTTGCAAATCAGCAAATGCGATTGCAACCAAATGATTATCGATGCCGAGATTGAACCCAAAATTGAAATCACCGGCGATAAGTTTGCGCTTACATCCGTGGTAACCAATTTAATAGAGAATGCTGTAAAATATTCCAGCCCATGCTCGGCAGTGGTTGTTAAGTTATTTTCAAAAGATGATAAGGTATACCTGGAGGTAGCCGACCAGGGCATTGGCATAGCCGATAATGAAAAAGCCCGTATTTTTGACCGTTTTTACCGTGTGGGCAGCGAGGAAACCCGCAACACCAAGGGAACCGGTTTGGGCCTTTATATAGTAAAAGAGGTGCTGGATAAGCACCACGCCAGTATTAAGGTGAAAGACAACCGCCCCGCTGGTAGTATTTTTGAAGTTGTATTTGGATAACACCAATTGCACAAATTATATCAAATTTCACTAATCTGCTTATATAGTTTGAATAGTAAAATGTGTAAATAACTTGAATAGTGATTCGTGTAATTCGATTTAATGAGTGTGAATTAATGCTTATCAAATTAGTGTATTAAAATTATGAGTCAGACGATGCCTAACAAAAAAAGAATTCTATTAGCCGAAGACGAAGAGCATTTGTTGGAAGCCATTAAACTTAACCTTGAGCTGGAAGGTTATAAAGTTTCGACAGCAAAAAATGGTAAAAAGGCTTTACAGTTGTTTAAAGAAGAGCGTTTTAACCTGGTTATCTTGGATGTAATGATGCCCGAAATTGACGGCTTTGTGGTTGCAGAAACCATCCGCCTTGAAAATACCGAGGTGCCTATCATGTTTCTTACAGCCAAAAACACCAATGAGGATAAAATTTCGGGGCTTAAAAAAGGGGCCGACGATTATTTAACCAAACCGTTTAACCTGGAAGAGCTTATTTTACGGGTGAACAACCTGGTAAAACGCAGCCTGAAAGGCGATGACCTTAAAGAGTTTAACAGCTACAAAATTGGCGAAAAAACCATCCACTTTAACTCGTTTGAGCTGGTGAATGAAGATGGTTCTATCACTCCGCTTACCAAAAAAGAAACCATGTTACTAAAGCTTTTAATTGAGCGCCGTAACGATGCCGTATCGCGCGAGCAGATACTGGAAACTGTTTGGAACTATGATGTATACCCATCAACCCGTACTATCGATAACTTTATCCTAACCTTCCGTAAGTATTTTGAACCAGATCCTAAAAACCCGGTTTATTTTCACTCCATCCGTGGTGTAGGCTATAAATTTACCGATAATCAGCACTAATTAATGTTCAGTAACCGGGTGCGCATATTTATTGCATTTGTTTTCCTGCTATCGTTAGGCTTGCTGCTGTACCTGCGCATTTATGAGCTTGCGGCTGTTGCTGCTATGATGATTTTGTTGCTAATATGGGATTACTTTAAACAGGGAACCCTGGTTGTTGCGGCCAAATATTTTCACCATAAGGAATTTGATAAGGCAGAGGCATCGTTAAAAGAAATCAGCAAACCCGAATGGCTCAGTAAAAAGCGCCGGGGTTATTATGAATTTATTTACGGCGGCATATGTGTGCAAAAACAGGATTTTAAAGCAGCCGAACAACATTATGAGATTGCAGCCCAATACCCACTGCGATCTGTAAACGACCATGTAGCCGCGTTGGTTACGGTGGCAAATATAAGTATAAGGCATAATGATTACGATAAAGCCAAAGCCTACCTGCAATTGGCCGAGCTGCATGCCGATAAAATTACCGCCAAAATGAAGGATGTTATAAACAAACTTCACAAGGAGATTAAACAAAAATAGAGTATATAGAATCAAGAGTCAAGAATCAAGAATCAAGACATGAAAATGCAAAGCGTAAAGTTGATCTAACTATTCGCTCCGCACATCGCCAGTACTGTTACCGGCAACCCAAAGTCTTAATTCTTGACTCTTGATTCTTGACTCTTTTGCTCTCTTCTAAAAGATATGAGAGATTCGTTATTAATAAAGGCAGCTTTTTCCGAAAAAACAGAACGGCCACCGGTGTGGATGATGCGCCAGGCCGGCCGTTTCATGAAAGAATATTGGGACATAAAAAACAAGTATTCCTTTTTGGAAATGTGCAAAACACCGGAGCTTGCTGCCGATGTTACCATGTTGCCGGTTAATCTATTGGGCATTGATGGCGCCATCCTGTTTTCGGACATACTGGTTACCGGCGAAGCTATGGGCGGCGATTTGAGTTTCAATGCCGGCACAGGCCCCAAGTTTGCCAACCCTGTACGTACCCAAAAAGATATTGATAACCTGCAAACCGATGTAGGCGATAAATTACAATATGTTGCTGATGCCATTAAGGTGATTCAGCAGCGTTTAAATGGCAGTATCCCGCTGATTGGTTTTGCAGGTGCGCCATTTACCGTGATGAGCTACCTGGTTGAAGGCGGATCGTCAAAAGATTTTAAGCTCACCAAACTGATGCTGCACAATGAGCCGGCAATGGCCCATCAGCTGTTATCAAAAATCGCCACTGTTACAGCCGACTATTTAAACCTGCAAATTGAAGCCGGCGTAAACGCAGTACAGATCTTCGATAGCTGGGCACAGGCTTTGGCATGGGATGATTATAAAGAGTTTAGCCACTACTACATCCAACAGATCATCAGCAAGCTTAACCGTAAGGATATCCCGGTGATATCGTTCTGTAAAGGCAGCTCGGTTTTTGCGCCGTTAATGGCCGAAGCTAAGCCGGATGTGGTATCAATTGACTGGAATGTGGACCTACTGGATATCAAAAAGCGTTTACCTGCCGGTGTAGCCGTACAGGGTAATCTTGATCCGCATATATTATACGCCGATAAAAAAGTAATTAAAGACCGCATATACCGCCTGTTCGACCGGATGAAGGACGAGCCAGGCTTCATTTTCAACCTGGGCCACGGCATTATGCCCGATATCCCGTTTGATAATGTGAAATACGCGGTAGAGATTATAAAGGAATACGCCCCATAACCCCCTAAAGGGGGAATTATAGTCGGGGTAATAAAAAAATGCAAATCAAAAAATTCCCCCTTTAGGGGGTTAGGGGGCTTCATGTACGAATACGTTCTCGCCATACATATCATTTTTGTAGTTTGCTGGATGGCGGGACTATTTTATATGGTGCGCCTGTTTATTTACCATACCGAGGCACAAGCCAAGCCCGAGCCAGACCGCAGTATCCTATCGGCCCAATTCGAGATTATGGAGAAGAAGCTATGGTATATTATAGCAGTACCCTCCATGTTCCTGGTACTTGCGGCGGGGATAACCATGGTTTATATAAAACCAGGCTTTATGCTAATGGCGTGGCTACCCATAAAGCTTGGTTTTGTTATCGGGCTTATAATTTACCACTACATCTGCCAGCACAAAATGAAACAAATGCGTAAAGGTGTTTTTAAATGGACATCAACTCAATTACGCCTGTGGAATGAGTTGGCCACCATTTTACTTTTCGCAATTGTGTTTCTTGCCGTTAAAAAAGATGGCTTAAGCTGGATATTTGGAGTTGTGGGAATAGTATCGCTGGGCGTGATATTAATGATTGCGGTGAAAATTTATAAGCGGTTCAGAGAGAAGAAATGATCATTCATGAAAGCTCATTACTTTCAACGATGAGTGTTGGGCTATGAATTGAAAATCCCTGTCGTCGTTCAACAATGAGATTTTATTTCTCATAGCATATACAGCTATTAAACAATCATTAGGTTTGCGAATCGTAACCCCTTTTTTTCTCAAAAGCCGATATAATTCTGAAGCTTCGACAGCAGCTTCGTAAGGATCTTCAATCAGTTTAGTTAATGTATCAAAATGCGAATTGACCTTTCTTTTATCACTATCAGAAACAACACCCTGCAAAACCTCCTGAACTATTGTTGGACAAGTAGCCAAAATCACGTTCGTGAGATTATTAGTAAGAAATCTACTGGCATTCGTATCCACGTCCTTGAAATAATTAACCCAAACAGATGTATCAATAAGGATAGTTTCCATTATTCAAAAGCAGTATCATCCATTTCGATTTTCCCTTTCAAAGCAGCAAATTTCCTTTGATTTTCTATAGTAACATACAGTTTTAAAGCTTCCTCAATTATACCTTTTTTGGTTTTGATACTGCTTAACTTTTGAGCTTTGGCCATCAACGTATCGTCGATATCAATATTTGTTCTCATACACACAAATTTCAATAAAGATACACATTTTATCTAAAAGTACAACCTTATGATTACTGCTCAATGCAAATAGAGCATAGTTATATGTTATCTTTCAAATACCTTCCTCCGCATCTTCTACAGCCTCTTGCTCTAAAACAAACGGACCAGTCATAGCGCAATGATAGCCTATAACGAACGATGCCATCAATCCGGCACCTAAAACACTTTCTGCAATAAAATGTGATGTTTTTGAATTAAACAGGCATAGTAACAGTTCAAAAACACAAGTCCTCATTAACGATATCACTAAAAAGGTCATCTCGTTAAAAAAATACAATGTGATAAACAGGAAAACAATGTTCCTGGCATTAAACTTTGCCCCCGAAATACAAATTTGAATGGTTAAGGCAAATAACACTAATGGCGTGTAAAGCCTTAAAATATAAATGACCGCACTGCTCCATCTTTCCAAATACCGGTTATCTATACCGTGGTGTAGTTGTCCTTTTAACTGGAAAAATGAAAGGTCTAACAAACAACATATAAACAATATCGCTGTTAAACAGGCTATATTCTTAAACGTTACCTTACCAACCTGGCTAATCGAAAAAATGGACACAAAAAAAATAAAAATGGACTTGGCATTATCAACTATGCTATAAGTTTCATTGAAACTAAAACGGAGACTAAAAAAGCTTAATACACTTACGGGGATATTTTTTGCACTTTGATCATACTGGGTATAATTTGAAATTACCGCAGTTATTATAAAGCTAACGCCCGTCAATAAAACAGCCTGCCAGATAGTTTTTGTGAAACGCTCCTGGTAAATATCGATAAGCGCTGCTGATTGCTTTTTAAAAAAGGTTGAATATTGCATGTGATATGGTTGTACGTAAAAATATCAATTATTCTTTTACAATCACCCCATCTTTCATCACCAACTTCACCATCTTCAAAGCTTTCATATCCTCAACCGGGTTACCATTAACGGCAACTAAATCTGCCAGGTATCCGGTCTTGATATTCCCCAAATCCTTCAATCCAAAAACTGAGGCATTAACTGATGTTGCCGAGCGCAACACCTCCAACGGTTTCATGCCGTACTCGGCCATTAATATCATTTCCCGGGCATTATCGCCGTGGCCGAATACACCAACATCTCCGCCCATACAAATAGTAACACCGGCCTTTAATGCCTCGGTAAAAATGTAATGCTTTTGCTTTACTCCCGCGGGATCCGGGTCGATGCCCTTCTTCCAGCCTTTGTAGCCCGAAATTGATTCCGTAGCGTTGAGGGTTGGGCATAAAGCTATGCCTTTTTCTTTCATCAGCTTAAACAGTTCAGGTGTTCCGCCGTCGCCATGCTCAATGGTAGTTACGCCTGCCGCTATGGCCCGGCGCATGCCTTCGGTAGTTGACGAATGTACAGCAACCGTACGGCCGCTGCTTTTAGCAACCTGTACAGCTACCTTCAACTCTTCTTCAGTAAAAGTTGGGGCTGCGGTACTGTTTAACCCCCAGCGATAATCCACATAAATTTTCACTACATCTGCGCCATGGCCAATTTGCGACCGCACCACCCTGGTAATGCCATCAATACCATCAGCTTCTTCGCCGCCTTTAATTATGCTGGCTTCGGCCACTTCAGTTTTAGGGCCATAACTGCCGGTAGCCACAATTGCCCGGGTGGCCACCAACATCCTGGGGCCGGGGATTATGCCTTTTTCAATCGCAGTTTTCAATCCCACGTCATCATAGGCAGCGCCTTCGGTTCCCAGGTCACGCACGGTAGTAAAGCCGGCCATCAAAGTTGCACGGGCATGGTTAACCGCACGGGCGGTACGCTCGGCACGGCTTTCGCCAAGTACCTGGTCGTTCCAGGCAGTTTCGTTATAGGGATGCAGGAAAAGGTGTGAGTGGCCTTCAATAAGGCCGGGCATCAGGGTTGTGCCTTTCAGGTCAATCACCTTAGCATTGGCAGGTATTTTTATTGTAGCGGGTTCTCCTGCTGCTTCGATACGATTACCGTTTACCAGTACCCACCAGCCCGCGTGCATCTGCTCACCGTCGAAAACACGGTCGGGTTTAAGTAATATATAGGTTTCAGTTTTTTGGGCAAATATGGGCAGGCAAAAAATGAGGAGTATTATTGTGGCTATTGTTTTCTTCATTATAAATAAAGATAGCTTACTTTATAGGATTGTCACATTTTAAACCCGTAACCTTATCAAAATCAGAAAACATTTCGTGTGTATAAAGTCAGGCCATTAACTAATGCTGTAGCAGCAATAATACTATCGCCCAACTTCAATCGATGAGATTTTCGAATCTGTATTGCGCAGTCAAATATTTCGGTCGAGGGGGCGATAATGGTGATAACGTCAAATATGTCAAGAAAATATTTTTCATCGTCTTTTTTCAAACCGTGAAATCCAAGGATCTCAACCCTTGATATTTCAGAAATACAGGAAAACTCATTAGTGATAATCTCCCGTAAGTATTGATACTCAGATAAAAAAGAATAAATGAGAATATTGCTGTCGATTAATGAAATCATGATTAGGAAAACGGCAGATCACGATCCTCTCGCTGTTCGTTTTGCCAAGCTACAGCATCACCAAAGGGAGAGGGTGTTGACGCTTTAAAGTTTAAAATCCTTTCTTTTATAGCAGCTTTGTCGTTGCTATTACTGTCTGCATCTTTTTTTTCAACAATAACATTCAGCCTTTTCGCCAAAGCTATAATCTTAGCAATGCTTTGTTCATTATTAGATTTTAGTATCAGTTCCATGATTTTTTCTATTAGCCTCATTCAAAAATACAATTATTCAAACCCGATTACAAATGATTACTTTGCTATTCAATAAAAACAAGTTATAAAAGCGTAGTCGCCCAACTAAAAAATATTTCAAACCCCATGCAACCATTTGCCCCAGGTTACCATCTTACTTTTAAATGATGTTTTTGGAACCTAAATATACTATCGAACAATTGGTTGAACGCTGCAAAGCGGGCGAACGTAAGGCACAGGAATTGTTATACAAACAATTGGCGGGTAAAATGCTGGCCGTGTGTATGCGCTACGCTACCGATAGAATGGAGGCCGAAGACATGCTGCAAAACGGGTTTATAAAAGTATTTGGCAAAATGGCTGATTACCGGGCAGATGGATCATTTGAAGGTTGGGTAAGGCGCATCATGGTACACAGTTCTATTGAATACTATCGCAAGCACCACAAAATGATGCAGGTGGTTGATATAGACGAAGCAGGCACCGAGCCATCGGTTAACCCGATAGCTGCCGCCAATCTTGATGCCAAAGTGCTGATGGGGCTGATACAGCAACTGGCACCGGGTTACCGTATTGTATTTAACCTGTATGCTTTGGAGGGTTATGCACACAAAGAAATTGCCGAAATTGTAGGCATCACCGAAGGGGCATCAAAATCGCAGCTATCAAGGGCGAGAACGATATTAAAAGAACAAATTGCAAAAATGGAGAGCAAAAGCTATGGATATGCAGGATAAGGATTTGGACAAGCTATTTCAATCGGCATTAAACGACTACGAGATAGAACCATCTGCAAACGTGTGGACAGGGATTACCGGCGAATTGGATGCAGGCAAACGCAAAAAGGTATGGCTGCCATACCTGAGTATTGCCGCGGCAGCGGTTTTAATGATAACCGCCGGTGTTTTATTTATCCCTAAAGAAGTAAAAACAATCAACCCTAAAAAAGATGGGCTGGCAGGTGTCAGCCATCCGATACAACCAAAAACGGTTGCCGGGCCGATCCAGGCAACACAGCCCGAAACTGCTGCCGGTAAACAGCCAGAGAAGGCGGTGGCAGCCCCGGCTAATAGTTTAGCGGCTATCAGCATACACAAACCGAATAAAAAAGCGGTTACAACAGCCCCGGTTACAGCCGCGCCTGCCAGGGATATTGCAAAGCCCGACGATCAGCAGCCGGTATTAGCATCGGCAACTAACAAGCAGGAAGTAAAAGTTACTGTACAGCCAGATACAGTTACCAGGATATTCCAAAAACATATTGACGAAACGCCGGCTTTTGCAAGTATTAAATCGCCCGTTGCCCCAACAGAAGTGGCAACTATTAAGCCAGCAACGCCGGCAAAAAAGCATAAGATCCGCAGTTTGGGCGATGTGTTTAATGTAATGATTGCCGCTGTTGATAAGCGCAAAGATAAGATCATTGAATTTAGCAATACCGATGAGGACGATGCCACCATTACCGGTGTAAACCTGGGCATCATTAAAGTAAAAAAAGAAAAATAAAATCTAAAGAAAAAATATATACCCGATAATATGAAACGCTTAATTTTAACGGCAATGCTATGCGTTGCAGCAAGCTACGGCTTTGCCCAAACCACCACAACTACCACAACCACTATAGTCGACTCGACCAAAACGGGTACAGATACCACTATTGTAACCAAAAAACATATCAAAGTTAAATTAGGGCTTGGTCGCGATGTGCCCTATGTATCTCCATATAGCAACGACAGCACAAAGGTACAAAGGACAAAAGCCCCCGGTTTTTCTTTCGGCATTACCTTTTCAAGGATCGACCTTGGCTTTGCTACCCTGGTTGACAACGGCAGCTTTACTTTATCTGAAAAAAATAAGTTCCTCAGTTACCGCCAGGCTAAAACAGCCAACTTTGGTTTTGATGTGGTGCAGTTTGGTTACCGTTTTAACAGCGCCTTTAAAATATATGTTTCGGGTGGGTTTGATTGGACCAACATTCGCCTGCGCCAGGATATTACCATACAACGTAATGCGCCTGTGTTAACTTTTTTGCCGGATAGCATCCACTTCAGCAAAAACCGTTTTTCGTCAAGCTATCTGCGCATCCCTTTATCATTCTACTATCGCAGTCATGAGGATAGCCGTGGTAACTACTTCCGCCTGGTTGTTGGGCCCGAGGTTGGCATCCTGCTTAACGGACGCGTAAAACAAATAAGCGAAGAACGCGGCAAGCAAAAATTTGATGACGATTACCATTTTGCCAAACTGCGCAAAGGCGCATTCATCCGCATGGGCTACGGCATCATGGGCATCTACGCCAAATACTACTTTAATGATATGTTTGAAAACAGCCCCGCCCAGGAAGGGTTGAGGAATTTCAGCTTCGGGTTGACGCTGGGATTTTAATGAAATGGTGAGTGGTTGATTAAGTTGGATTGGGTTGATTAGGTTAGAATGAGTTAATTGAGTTAAAATAGGGTTATCAGATAATTTATTTATCCAGGATAATCAACTACTCAACCCAATCAACCACTTACTTAATCAACTTAATCCTACTATCTTTGCCTTAATGTCAGACATCCCTTTTTTGCAGGCTATTGCAGTAAGTAAAATATATCCCGGTAAACAGGCGGCCGGTGTTAAAACTACAAATATCTCTATCCAACCCGGAAAAATAACGGCTATTATTGGCGAAAGCGGAAGCGGGAAAAGCACGCTGCTGCGATTATTATACGGTCTGCTTTCTCCTGATGAAGGCATTGTTAAGTTTAAAGGCGACCGCATTTGGGGTCCCGAAGAAAAACTGATTCCCGGCCACGATGCCATGAAAATGGTTACCCAACATACCGACGACCTGAACCTGTTTGCCAAAGTTTGGGATAACGTAGCGGCCATGCTGCCGGCAACCGACCTAAAGGCAAAAAAGGAAAAAACCGAGCAAATTTTAACACAGCTTAACATGCTCCACATGGCCGACAAACGGGTGGCCGACCTGAGTGGCGGCGAGAAGCAGCGCGTGGCCATTGCAAGAGCCATAATTACCCGCCCGCAGGTGTTATTACTGGATGAGCCGTTTAACCAGGTTGATACCTCGTTCCGCGAGGGTTTGCAGCAGGACATCAGGCAAATTGTAAAAGAGCTTGGTATTACAGTGATCATGGTGTCGCATGACCCGGCCGAGGTGCTATCTATGGCCGATGAACTGGTAGTGATAAAAAACGGGCAAATTGTGGAACAGGGACATCCAAAAACGTTGTATCAACACCCGCAGCATTTGTATACCGCCCAACTGTTAAGCAACTGTAACGTGCTTAGCGCTGCCGACGCGCAGATTTGCGGTATCGAAACCATAAAAGAACATGTGGTAATTTATCCCGACTGGATAAGGATCAAACTGATCTCATCAACCAAAAGCTGGACAATAAAACAAATCCTTTTCCGTGGTTTTTATGAAGACCTGATACTCGAAAAAGAGGGCGTACTGCTCCGCGTATCAAACGGAGAACCCGATAGTTACAAAGAAGGAGATATGGTTTCTGTAAGGTTTTGGAAGTGGCTGGAGTATTAATTAATAGCCGCCACGAGTTTAGCGAAGCGTAACTCGTGGTTTACACCATTTAAGCTTCCAGTTTAAATTATCGTCCATGAAAATTATTAGGGTAAATTAAGCTGGAAGCTTAATTTATGTATTACCACGGGTTATACTTCTTTAAACCCGCTGCAGCTGCAAATTAATGGAAATCAATTCTCATTAATCAATATATCTTTAGCCATAATCATGGGCACGCTGATATATTTTTTCTCCATGTAGTTAATCACCTTTTCCAGGATATCACGCGATTGCTGGTCCATGCTTTGTACTTCATCAGCAAAAACAGAATTGATGGCCGTGTTGCGGATCTCTTTTATCTTCTCGGGCACCTGGCGCATGGCCACTTCAATGCGGCGTTGTTTCAGTTGGGTTAAAAACTCGGCTATATTTTGTTCAATAATACCTTCGGCGTGTACCAGTTCGTGGTAGCGCTCCTGCAGGTTACGTTTGGCAACCTCGTTTAATGAATGTACTTCGATAAAGTTAACTGGAAATTGTTCTAAAACTTCGGGAGCGGTATCGTTAGGGATGGCCAAATCAACGATGGTTTTTTTGCCGGTTTCGCCATTAAGCAGCGATTGGTAAATTTCGGTAGTGATGATAGGTTCAACTGCCGATGTGCAGGTGATAATGGCGTCGAAGCCTTTGTTGTATGTCTTAAGCGCCTCCAGGTCAAATGCCTCACCGTTTAAGTCTTTGGCCAGTTCAGCCGCCTTTGAAACAGTACGGTTAAAAACCGCGAAGTTGCTGAACTTATGCTTTTGAAGGTATTTAGATAAATTGCGGTTGGTTTCGCCGGCCCCGATAATCAATACACGGGCGTTTGAGCAAAGGTTTAAATCTTTAAGCTTACGATAAGCTAACGAGACAACCGAAATAGGATTTTTTGAAATATTGGTATGCGTATAAACTTCCTTGGCTGTTTTAACCACACAATTCATGATCATGCGCAGTCCATCGCCGGTAAGGCCTGCTTCTTTGCAGTGTTCGTAGGCTTTGCGTAGCTGGGCCAGTATCTCCTTTTCGCCAACTATCAAACTCTCTAACGAGCATGAAGTACGCAGCAGGTGTACCATAGCTTCCTGGTCTTCATAAATAGAAGCGCCATCCATGAAAGTGCTCAGGGAGTTTTCACACAGCTCGGTGTTAAAAGCTTCAATAAAACGTTTGGCAAAGTTCTTATCAACTACCTGTGGGGTAGTCATAACAAATTCCACACGGTTACATGTAGCCAGATAGAATATTTCCGGTATTCCAAATTGAGTTTTAACCTGTTGAAGCTTTTCAGTTAGATTTTCCTGGCAAACCACCAATCTTCCTATTTCCTTCAGTTCAATCTGTTTGTGTGTAAAAGCAATAACCTTTAAATACTTCAAAGCAGTTTTAAATTTGACCGAACAAAAATATCACTATATATGCGATGCAATGTCAACACTTTGTCAAACAGAAGTATTTAGAATGGTTATAAATTAGCCAAAATGACCGAAAAACCACATAAAAACTGCTCAAAACAATACATCGCAAAATTATGTATATTGAACAAATGCATTTATTAAAAAAGGTTAGCCTGTTCATACTGGTGGTTGGTTATACGTTTGCGGGCATAAATCATTTCATAAACCCCGAATCCTACATCCAAATCATTCCGCATTATATACCCTTCCCGGTTTTAATGAACATTATTGCCGGGATAGCAGAAATATCATTTGCGCTTATGCTGATATGGCCCAAAACAAGGCATTGGGCGGTATATGGTATTATGCTGATGCTGGCTGCGTTTTTACCGGTTCATATCCAAATGCTTATTGATGCGCCTTTTAAATTAGGTAACATAACCGTAACACCACTTTTTGCCTGGGGACGCTTAATTTTACAACCGGTATTGATGCTGTGGGTTTGGTGGCACCGCAAAAATTAACATCAAAGGCTTATCTTAAGGACAAAACAAATCACCGGGTTTTTTATTTAAGGATACAGCATCTTAAAAGTACAATATGGATTTGCAAAGTGTTGAAATGCGTAACCTGGAAGTACAGGATTACCAGGAATTAAAAAAGTCGATGAAATCGGCATACATGGATATGGATGAGGATTACTGGGACGCCAACTCCATTAAGAAGCTCATCAAAATATTCCCCGAAGGGCAAATTTGTGTAACCGTGAACGATGTGGTGGTAGGTTGCGCGTTGGCCATCATTGTCGATTATCAAAAATTTGGCGATAACCATACCTACAAACAAATTACCGGCGATAGTACCTTTAAAACCCATACCGATAAGGGCGATGTTTTATACGGCATAGATGTATTTATCCATCCAAAATACCGCGGCTTGCGCCTGGCCCGCCGCCTTTATGATGCCCGCAAAGCCCTGTGCGAAAAGCTGAACCTGAAAAGCATTATTGCCGGTGGCCGCATACCTAATTATCAAAAATTCCAGAACGATCTTACCCCCCGCCAGTATATTGATAAGGTAAAATATAAGGAGATATATGACCCTACCCTATCCTTCCAGTTGGCAAATGATTTTCACGTACGTAAAGTGTTGCGCAATTACCTGCCCGAAGATAGCCGCAGCAAGGGATTTGCTACGCTGATAGAGTGGAACAATGTATATTATGAGGAAATAAACACCGCTATTAATCAAAAAACAGTGGTACGCATAGGCCTGGTGCAATGGCAGATGCGCCCGTACAATAACATTAGCGAACTGTTAAAACATGCCGAATATTTTGTAGATGCGGTAAGCGATTACCAGGCAGATTTTATACTGTTCCCCGAGTTATTCGGCACTCCATTGATGGCCGATTACAACCACATGGACAGTGCCAAAGCCATGCGCGAACTGGCCAAATATACCCAACCCATCATCGAAGAATTTTCAAAATTGGCGGTATCATACAATGTAAACATTATAGCGGGCAGCATGCCTACCATTTTTGAAGATTCGTTATACAACGTATCCTACCTGTTCAGGCGCAACGGCAGCATGGAAGAGGTTTATAAAATTCACCCTACCCCATCCGAGATCAGTTCATGGGGTATTCGTGGCGGCGACGAGGTTAGAGTATTTGAAACCGACGCCGGCAAAATAGGCATCCTGATTTGTTACGATGTGGAGTTCCCGGAGTTATCGCGGATACTGGCCAGCCAGGACATGCAGATCCTGTTTGTACCATTTTTAACCGATACCCAAAACGGCTATAACCGGGTTAAGTTTTGCTCGCAGGCGCGGGCCGTCGAAAATGAATGTTATGTGGCCATAGCGGGCTGCGTGGGCAACCTGCCCAATGTAAATAATATGGGCATCAGCTACGCACAGTCGGCGGTATTTACGCCGTCGGATTTTGGCTTCCCTACCAACGGAATTCAATCTGAAGCCACGCCAAACAGCGAGATGATTGTAATAGCCGACGTAGACCTTTCACTGCTGGGTGAACTGCATGAATACGGCAGCGTACAAAATTTGAAAGACCGCCGGACCGATTTGTATAATATTACTTTTAACGGGAAAAAAGTATAGTTTTAACCCCATGATCCGTAAAGATAATTATACACTCCCCGGTGCCAAAGGCCGGCCCATGCTGATAGACGTAACTTACGATGACGCTTTTAAAAATGCACCAATAGTTATCTTCGCACATGGCTTTAAAGGTTTTAAAGACTGGGGCACGCATAATTTAGTGGCCGCCTACTTTGCCAATGCCGGGTTTAAATACCTTAAATTCAATTTTTCGCATAATGGTACCACGCCTGATAACCCGCTTGATTTTGCCGACCTGATAGCTTTTAGCGATAATACCTTTTCGATAGAGCTGGAGGATTTGGATACCATTATTGATTTTGCCTGTAGCGGATCGGGCATGGCAACGGCCAGTGGGGTTTACCTTATTGGCCACAGCATGGGCGGCGGTATCAGCATCATTAAATCGGCAGAGGATAGCCGGATAAAAAAACTGGTTACCATGGCGTCTATATCAAGCTTTTATAACCTTTGGCCCGAAGAAATAGAAATACAATGGCGTTTGCAGGGCATTATTTACATGCCCAATAAACGTACAGGCCAACAAATGCCCTTAAAATCTACCCTGCTGGGCGATTTGGATAAGCATCCTAAACGCCTGGATATATTGGCACAGGCAGTAAAAGTTAAGCAGCCCTGGCTATTGATGCACGGCGATGCAGATCCCACCGTTCCGTTAAGCCATGCCGAAGAATTGTATGCAGCACATCCCGATGCTGAGTTTTTTATTTTGCCTGGCGGCGACCATACTTTTGGCGGTGTCCATCCTTATTTAAGCGATGTTTTGCCCGCATCGCTAATTGCATTTTGCGATACAACAATATCATTTTTAAGTAAATAAAACCGGCAGCAACAATCTATCGTAACTTTTTTGTGTTAAAGTTATCACACCCCGTATAAGTACTATTATTGTTTCCATGAGTTTAGAAGGATCCCGCAAAAAGGCAAAAAAATACATCAACGTTATCCCTACCGACGAGGCAGGTTTTGGAAAAATGATTCCCATTTTACGCGAGTATATGGGCAATAAAGCCGAGAACTCTCCAAAAAAACCGATAGGTCCGTTTAAAACCGACGTTACAATTTATAACGACGCGCCGGAAAGCGGCCTGCGCATTACCTGGGTTGGCCACTCCAGCATATTGATTGAAATAGATGGCAAACGTATCCTTACCGACCCGGTTTGGGGCGATAGGGCGTCATTTTCCAAATATTTTGGGCCGAAGCGCTTTTTTAAACCGGCCGTTGCATTACAAGATTTGCCACCACTGGATGCGGTGCTGCTTTCGCATGACCATTACGACCACCTGGATAAGGATACGATTAAATTTTTTGCAGGAACCGATATCCCTTTTTACTGTTCGGTTGGTGTAGGCCAATATCTTGAAAAATGGGGCATATTTAAGAATTTTGTATTTGAGATGGATTGGGGCGATAGCGTGTTGATAGGGAACCAGGTTGTTGTTACCTCTACCCCATCAAGGCATTTTTCGGGCCGGGGCGTGGTAAACCGTAACGAAACGCTTTGGGCAAGCTTTGTAATAAAAGGCCCAAAACATAATATTTATTTTGGAGCCGACTCTGGCTGGTCGCCCAGTTTTGCAGAGATTGGCAAGGCCTTTGGCCCGTTTGATTTAACGATGCTTGAGGTAGGCGCCTACGGCAAATACTGGCCGGATATCCACATGGGTCCCGATCATGCTACAAATGCCCACATAGCCCTAAAAGGCAAGCTCATGATGCCTATACACTACGGCACGTTTAACCTGGCGCCACACGCCTGGTACGAGCCGGTTGAACGTTTGGAAAAATTTGCCAAAGATAAAAAGATAGACCTTTTTGTACCCGAACCGGGTAAGCCCACCGAAGTTAAAGGCCCTTATAATTCGGCCTGGTGGAAAAAGTTTATGTAGCACCCAGGAAAGCGATTTAAAAATTCAAACAAAAGCTGGTTTTACGAAACCGGCTTTTGAGGTTTATAGCCCGTCGGTACGTCGCTAATTCAGGGATCTATCCAATATATTTTTCTTGAACAAACTGCAAAATTCATCTTCCATATCGTAACTTCATGCAACAAACAACCAGGTTATGCTTCACCCCGCCGATATCCTACATACGCTTGATCACAGCAATGCTATTAGTTATAACTATTTCATAACGCTAAGCCACCCGTATATTTTCCTTATCGACAGCAGGCTGAACATCTTCCGTGGAGATAATGACGAGTGGGCAGTAGCAGCCGAAGTACTTGGTTACAATCCGAGGGGTACATATATCACTTCCGAACTTTTTTACTTTGGCAACTGCCTTATCAACCTTGAAAACTACGATGGCCATTCTGTTAATACCTATAGGAATTATCCCATCGACGATAAATCTTTTGACTCAACCACCGACATTGAAGCACTGCTCCCGGATGCCGACTTCTGGATTGTACGAGGCGAAAAAGTTCCGCTTTCATTCAACAAGGCAGATTACGATAAAGCAGGGATAACCCTGGCCGAATACGAGCCCGATGAAATACAAATAATAGAGGCCGCACGTTTGGCAGTAATTGATCACGCCCACCTTTTCAGGGCTACTGATGAGGAGCTATACAAATCAATCCCGCCCGGTCTTAAAAAAATATTGGTGCTTGATGAGTGGTACCATAAAGAGTTTACCCAAACGCGGTCTCCTTTTGACTCTGCCGAAAGGCTTAGCATGTTCGATCTCACGCAGGAATTTATTCAAAACATGATCAGGGAGCATCAGGAAAAAACAGCCCGGTTTAATATGGAAGAGTGGGAAAATAACCGCCCCGGCAGTTACGAAACATGGCAACAATTGGCGGCAGTAATTGCTACCGGCGATATTTCTTTATACCAACCAACCATCGCACCAAATTCGCATTGGAAAAACTGGCCGGAATCCGGCTCCCTGTAAGGCTATATACCTGTCATCATCTACAAATTGTATAGGCACATGCGCTTGCAGTTTTGCCAGCTTATTAAGCTATATTTAGCTCCATTAAACACCTGGCAATATCCAATTACCTATGCAAGCTACAACTATTGATGAAATTATAACACAACTGGAAACCATCATTGCCGATGCCATACAAACCGGCAGCCGGGCCGGGTATTTTGCTGCCCTGTACCACAAAGTAACCTGTAAAGTAAAGGAGGGAATATTGGCCGGCGAGTTTGAGGATGGCAAAAGAATGGAGCAACTGGATGTTACTTTTGCAAGCCGATATATTACGGCCTATCGTCAATGGCAGCAAAAACAACAGCCCTCGGCATCGTGGACGCTTGCTTTCGGCATATTTGATAAACCCCGAAAAATGGTACTGCAACACTTGCTTATCGGCATGAACGCGCATATTAACCTTGATTTGGGTATTGCAGTTGTTGAAACCGCGCAGGCTTTTAACCAACCACTGGCCCAGGTGCATAACGATTTTAATGCCATTAACACCATTTTATCTGCCCTCACTTATGAGGTTATTACCGAGCTAAACCAGGTATCCCCATTAATGTCATTAGCCGGTTTGCACGCGCAGAACAACTCCATCCTAATTCAATTTGCTCTTGGTAATGCCCGCGATGGCGCCTGGTGTTTTGCCGAGGATCTTTATACGCGAAGCGGCCAGGATTACCTTAACCTGGTAAGCAGCCGCGATGCCGATATCAACAAACTTGGCCTGGGCATTGTAGCCCCGGTAGGTTTGTTAAGCTTTACGGTTTGGATAATCCATTTATTTGAGTGGAGAAATCCATCAAAAATAACCACCGTACTAAATGAGTATAAAAAGGCTTATTTGAAAGTGAACTGATTGTTAAGGTAAATGACTTATCGTCTGTAATTTCCCGCAATACGCAGCTGCAACAAATTCCTTATCTTTGCGGCACAATGCAATTAACAGGAGAGAAAACAGCGGTTTGGGAAAAGGGTTACAACAATTACGGCCCCTGGCTTAAAGAAAAATATAAAGGCCACCGGGTATTTAAAGTAATTGTTGATGGCGGCTTTACCTGCCCCAACCGCGATGGCAGCAAGGGCTATGGCGGCTGTACCTATTGCAATGTTGATTCGTTTACCCCATCGGTTAGCCGCAATGCCCCTACGGTACGCCAGCAGGTGATAGAAGGCATGGAACGTGCCCGCAAAGGCAATAAGGCCGATAAATTTATCATCTACTTTCAGCCCAACACCAATACCTATGCCCCCACGCATTATTTAAAAATGATGTACGATGAGGCGCTGAGCTACGGCACCGAAGATATTGTTGGCCTGAGCGTTGGCACACGCCCCGACTGTATTGATGCCGAAAAAATTGCCCTGCTGGAAAGTTACACCGATAGGTTTGACGTTGACCTTGAAATGGGCATGGAATCGATATACAACGAAACCCTGGGCCAGATAAACCGTGGCTGCGATCACGAGGAATTGGTAAAAGCCCTTAAATTGGTTGAGAACAGCAAACTGGATATTTGTGTGCACACCATTTTTGGTTTCCCCTGGGAAACACATGAAATGATGCTTAAATATGCCGATGAGATAAATCGTTTCCCGCAGATAAAATTTGTAAAATTCCATCACCTGCATATTGTAGAAGGATCGGTAATGGGTGTAAAATACAAACGCGAACCGTTTAAACTATTTGGCATTGACGAATATGCCGACTTTTTATGCGAACTACTTCCCCGCGTTCGCCCCGATATCGTGATCCAGCGCCTGTTTGGCTTAAGCGACCGCGAACTGCTGATAGCACCAAACTGGGGCTTAAAAAAATCGGAGATCCAATATTATATTGATCAAAGAATACTGAGCCGTGGTGTGGTACAGGGAAGTGCGTTGGTTTAATCCTTTTCACGATAGCAACACCAAACTCATTGCTATTTATGGTAGTAAAACTTATACATCCTGCGCATCTTTTTGTTGATATAAAAAATCATGGTATACAAAGTGCCGTCTGTGTTATATATTAATTTTTCGGTGTACTTGGTTTTCTGCAAACCAACAACGTCAAACCCTATTATTTCAGTGCATTGATTATAGCGGTTAAATTTGTAGGTGCACCAATAATCCTCATCTTTTCCAGGTACAATTTTAGATATATTGATAATTTTATCTCCCTGCTCTGTTGTATCTGTGTTCATCTTATAGCTAAAGTCAGGCGTATTTTGTTTGTAGAAGTAGTCTATCACTTCCAGGTTATTATCTTCATTGTAACTGGCCATATTGGATACATATGTAGGTAAATTATTAGTCGTCTTTGTAATCCGGTAAAGGCGTCCCTTAGCATCATAATCTCTTTTATCACGGTTTACAAACAATGTATCCTGATTATAACTTACATGATATTGCAATCTGCCTATGCTATCATAAGCAAACTCATGAGTCATGTTTAAACTTTCGGGATACAACTTTCGCTTAGGGTATTCGTATTCAATCTTTTTGCTAATCAAGCCAAAATCATAGTAAAAATACATGTATTTCTCGTCCAAATAATTGTCTTTATCAAAGTGAACCTGGTCGGTAAGATGCCCTTCATTGTTATAATTGAAATTTATGGCTCCCATATAAGTAGAATCAGCAATACCATGGCCGTTCAGTTTATATTCATACTTAACTCTACGTACAACCTTGTTTGCTATAATAAATTTATTCGGAAAATTATCAATGCCTAAAAATTGTTCTATGATTTCCTGCCCCCGCAGGTTATTAAAACAAAAAAGCAAAAGCAACGATGGTAATAGTTTGCGCATAAAGTCTAGTAAGCAACTAAAATATAAAATATTTTCAATTTGCAACATTGCGATAGCTATTTTGGCGTGGATAACAAATAGACGTGCCTGTTATATTCCTGTTTGGTACCAGTTTTGTTAACCCATAGTTGAAAAATTCCATCGAAAATTTCTAACTTAGATACGTTTTGTCACAACGAGCGCAACAAAATTATATTCCAGCACTAACCGGTGTACGCGCAATGGCTGCCTACCTGGTTTTTATATCGCACTTTGCGTATGTATTTGATGAAAAATTTCCTCACTCTGTGCAACGCTTTTTTAACGAGTTCCACATTGGGGTTACAATTTTCTTTGTATTATCGGGTTTTTTAATTGCTTTCAGGTATTTTGATAGTTTTAAACTTACCAAAGACTGGTTTAAGCAGTACCTTAAAAACAGGGTTGCACGCATATATCCCATGTATGCCATTTTAACCATCGGCGCTTTCATTGCCTTTTATTTTACCAACAATCAAATTGTTACTGCCGGGCATAACCCTATAGCCATGTTCCTGATGAACATTGTTTTTTTGCGGGGCTTTTTTGATCAGCTTAAATTTACCGGCGTAGCGCAGGGCTGGTCGTTAACGGTTGAAGAATGCTTTTACTTTTCGGCGCCTTTCATTTTCCTGATAGCTACCAAATACAAAAAGTTTTATATCCAGCCCATTGCTGTTACCGGTCTGGGCGTTGTACTTGTATTAATATTTAGCCATGTTAACTGGTATGGCTTTTTTGGCAACTTCACTTTCATGATGTTGTATACCTTTTTGGGCCGGTGCTTTGAGTTTTTTGCGGGCATACAGCTTGCCCTTATTGTACGCAGACAAAAACCGGATGGTAACAGCAAAAAGAAACTCACCTACCTGGGCTTTATCCTGATTTTCGTTTGCGTATGGATCATGTCGGTGCTACCTATTCCTCAGGGACAGGAAGCCGGCCTGCATAACCCGTTGGGCATTATCACCAACAACTACCTGCTGGCTTTATCAATTACGTTGTTTTTTTATGGTATACTTACCGAGACAACCTTGCTGAAAAAGATCCTGGCCACCCCGTTTGTGGAACTGCTGGGCAAAAGCTCTTATATATTTTACCTGGTACACTTGGGTTACATGTACAACTTTTTACATTTTGGCTTTAACTGGCTTAATGATTATACTTTTGCACTTTATGATAAATGGGGGGTGGAGTGGCATTCGCCATTTGAGTACGATAGTTTAAACCTTGTGTATGCTTTTATCGTTTTAAACATAATTTCAATCACTTTATTCAAACTAATAGAGGAACCTTTAAACCATTATATCCGTAAATCAGATTTTCTGATTAAAAACAAATCGCGTAAGCCCGAAAATGAACCGGAAAACATCAATGCTTAGTGAATATATTATGGTGCGTAAATTAAAAAGATACTTAATATTAATCGGGGCGTTATTAGCTTTTCAGCAGGTATTTGCGCAGCACGATTCCCCTGTTAACCCTAAAAAAGAAGATGAGGAAAGCGTATCAACCATATTAAATATTAATAACAAAGAGGGTATATTTAATTCGGTTGCATCATTCACCTTCGACGTAAAAAACACCTATGATACCCAACAGGAAGGCACCGTATCATACCTTATTACCGACGAAAAGGGTGTAAAGGTTAAAGCCCTTTCAAAACCCGTAAAAATTGCCAAAAAAAGCGCGGAGCACTACAGCTTTGAAATCCCCGCGCTTAAAACTGGGTTTTATAAGCTTAATATGATGATCAACGTATCTGATTATGACGATACCACCCGCCGGGCCTTTGGTATCAGGGCCGACGAGATTAAATCTGCATTTGCAAAACCTGCTGATTTTGATAGCTTTTGGGCGAATGCCAAAGCCGAACTGGCTAAAGTAAAACCACAATTTAAGGTAACTGAGGATCCATCACAAAATACTGATAACCGCAGGGTTTTCCTCATTGAAATGAAATCGTTGGATAACCTGACTATCCGCGGCTGGATGACCGTTCCTAAAAACAGTAACAAAAACAAACAATTTTCGGTACTTTTAGGGTTACCGGGCTACCAGGTGAGTTTGAAACCTATTGTAGGGCGCGACGATGACCTGGTGATCATCACGCTTAATACCAGGGGCCAGGGCAATAGCCGCGATGTTATACATACCGAACGCGATGCCTTCATATCATACAATATTGAAGACAGGGATAAATATGTGATGCGGGGCGTAATTATGGATTGTGTACGTGCGGTTGATTTTATTTACTCGCGTAAGGAGTTAAGGCACGATCAAATCCTGGCTACAGGCGGCAGTATGGGCGGCTACCTGGCTATTGCTCTTGCAGCATTGGATAACCGGGTAACCATTTGCTCGGCCCAAAACCCTATCCTGAGCGATGTGCACAATTTGGTTGGTACCGTTGAATGGCCAATAAAAGATATCAGGAAATATGTTGCCGGCAAACCTGGTGTAACATTTGAGCAGGTTTTGCATAACATGGAATACTACGATACAAAAAACTTTGCAACTGATATTAAGTGCCCTATTCTGTTGGGTTTGGGTTTGCTTGATCCCTATGTGCCGCCGGGCAACGGCTTTGCGGTTTACAACTCGCTAAATACCAATAAAAAAGTTATGGTATTTAAAGACCTGGGACACGAGGTGAGCCAAAAATATAAGGATTACGAAGGTGCCTGGATGCGCGATACCTTTGGATTATTTTAAAGATATACCTATGGATAAAAACACAACCCTTAACAAAAAGCTATTTAAATACCTGCTTGCAGTGGCAATACTAATGGCTTTTGCGCCACGCAACGGCTATGCCGATGGCTTTCCGGTAAGGCCGGGCCGGTTTATTTTATCGCCATCGGTAAGTTACTTTTTTGCTAACAAACAATTCGATTCAACAAGCCACCGGCGGGCATTTGATGATAACGGGCGTTTTCATTCTGTAAGTTACGCGTTTTATAGCGAATATGGCATCAGCAGAAAGTTTACCCTATCTGCCCTGGTGCCCTATTCCATGAACTACTTTAGTACCGATAGCCTAACCCATGCCATCACCACATCGGGTTTACAGGATATTGAAATCGGCCTGAAATATTACCTGGCCAACATCAATTACAAATACTATTTCAGTATAAAAGCGACCGGTATAATCCCTACCTACCGCAATAATGCAAGCCTGGGCTATGGATACTATGGATCGGAACTTAAGCTTGCCTTTGCCGGCAGTGGGCATTTGTTTGGCAAACAAAGCTATTTTGTTGCCGAAAATGCCGTTCGCGAATATTTTGGAAGCGAATCGGTTTTCCAGGACAGGTATAACCTAACCTTTGGTTTAACACTCGACAAAAAATTCAAGGAGCAGCTTTCGATAAGTATTGGCGGCTTTTACGCCACCAGCAATAATTCATTTATAAATCCTAACCCACTTATTTCGGCCAATCCTAATACCAGTAAAAACTTTGCGTTTAACCAGGTGTCGGCAAGCTACGGGCATGCATTTACTAAAAACTTATCGCTGTTTTTAACCGGCGGAACTTTTATAACCGGCCGCAATACAGGTGCAGGAACAAGCCTTTCGGCATCGTTGAATTACAGGTTAGATACCCGGTAGTATAATATATATTTGATACGAATTATGAACAGCCTAAAATCCATTATCCTGGTGTTACAACTCGCCATATTGTTAATAATGGGCAGCGCGAATGCTAAAACAACTGTTCATAGGGCCGATCAGGAAGTATCAACCACGCTTATTGCGGGCAGTAAAGATGCCATTTTTAGCGGCCAGGCCAGTTATACCTTTACGGTAAAAAATGCTACCGATGCACCACAAACAGGTACCGTATCTTACATAGCCCTTACGCCAGCCGGGGGTACAGTTGCAAAAGAAAGCAGGAAAGTAAGCCTGTCCAAACACAGCAACACCAGCTTCGATTTTACCATACCCGAGCAAAAACCGGGATTTTACAAGATCAATTTTATGATCAATGTATCTGATTATGACGATACAACACGCCGTGTGTTTGGCATCCGCCCGGAAGAGATCCAATCGCAGCATGGCCGCCCTGCTGATTTTGACAGTTTTTGGCAAACTACCAAAAGCGAATTAGCTGCGGTTAATCCGCAATTCAAGATGACCGAAAAAGCCGATCAGGAAACAGAAAACCGCAAGGTTTACTTAATAGAGATGCGCTCGCTGGACAATATCACTGTTCGCGGCTGGCTAACAATCCCTAAAACCACTATCAAGAACAGGCGTTTTACCACCCTTTTAGCATTGCCGGGCTACCAGGTTGATTTAAAACCCATGTTAGGTGAGGATGATGATATTGCCATTATTACCCTTAACGTACGTGGCCAGGGCAACAGCCGCGATGTAATTCATCCTAAAAGACCTGATTATATTAGCCTGAATGCTGAGGATAAAAACAAATACGTTCTCCGTGGAGCCATTATGGATTGTATCCGCGCCATTGATTTCATCTATTCGCGGCCCGAGCTTGACCCTAAACGTATTGAGGTATCCGGTGGTAGCCTGGGCGGTTTCTTTGCCGCTGCGGTAGCGGGGTTGGATAATCGAGTGCAACTCATCTCATCACAAAATCCTATCCTGAGTGATATCCGCAACCTTGCCGACCAGGAAGACTGGCCTATGTACGATTTACACAAATATGCAGGCGAAAAAGGGGTTAAATTTGATAAGGTATTAGACAACCTGGATTACTTCGACATCAAAAACTTTGCGCAAAACATTCAAACCCCCATCCTGCTGGGTATCGGTTTGCTCGACCACCTGGCCCCCCCTAACAACGAATATGCTTTTTACAACCTCATCCCCGGCAAGTACCGCAGGATAATGGTTTTTAAAGACCTTGGCCACGAAGTAGCCACAACCTATGTGCTGAAAGATGGTCACATGATGCGGGATAAGTTTGGCTTGTTTTAAAACAACATTACAACAAATCCTTCAAATGCTTATAGTTGGCCTTAACGGTATCCAATACCTCGTCCATATGGCCGTTAAGCATTAATTTAGTCATGGAAACGGCCATGCCTGCAACCTGTTTCAGTTCAATTTTCGGCGGCATGGCCAGGGCGTTAGGGTCGGTAAAAACGTTTAACAACGCGGGGCCGTCAAAAGCAAGGGCATCACTTATAGCCTGTCTTACATCGCCGGGCTCGGTAACGGTAAAGCCCTTAATGCCCATAGCCTGGGCAACCAGTGCAAAATCGGGGTTGTACATATCGGTTTGCCAATCGGGCAGGCCGGCAACTTCCATCTCCAGCTTTACCATGCCCAATGAGCGGTTATTGAAAACAATGATTTTAACAGGCAATTTGTATTGAACAATGGTTGCCAGATCGCCTAAAAGCATCGAAAGGCCGCCGTCGCCGCAAAGGGCTATCACCTGCTGCCCTGGCCGCGCAAGCGCCGCGCCTATAGCCTGGGGCATAGCATTGGCCATCGATCCATGATTAAAGGAGCCTATCATTTTACGCCTGCCGGTAGCATTAATATAACGCGAACCCCACACGCATGACATGCCCGTATCTACTGTAAAAATCGCATCCTCGGCGGCAAGTTTATCCAGTACATGAGCCACAAATTCTGGGTGAATTTTATCGGTTTCGCCGCTATCGTCCACATAGGTTTGCATTTTGTCTTTTACATCGGCATACACTTTTAGCTGGGCCTGCAAAAAGCTGTCATCTTGTTTTTGGGTAATGAGTGGCATCAACGCTGTCAATGTATCTTTCACAGTTCCGCATAAACCAATATCAACTTTGGCTCGGCGGCCAAGTCGTTCGGGCTTAATATCTACCTGCACTATTTTACAATCTGCAGGCATAAACGGTGTATACGGAAAATCGGTACCCAGCAGGATCAGCAGGTCGCACTCATGCATACTGTGGTAAGCCGATGGCAGGCCAAGCAAGCCCGTCATGCCCACTTCATTAGGATTATCATACTGGATATCCATTTTAGCACGAAACGAATAGGCTACCGTAGCATTCAGTTTTTGTGATAACTCCACTACTTCGTCATGCGCATCGGCGGCACCGATACCGCAAAAAATAGTGATCTTATTATAACGGTTAGCCAACGCGGCTAACTCTTGTAAGTCGGCATCTGTGGGTCGGATAAGCGGGATAATGTTAAAGTTTTGAGTTGATGTTTCTATTTCAACGGCATCCATTCCGGATAAATCTCCCGGCAGACCAATTACGGCAACCCCCTTTTGATGCAAGGCGCTTTGGATGCCGGCCTGCAGCATGCGCGGCAATTGTTTTGGTGTGGTGGCTATCTGGTTATAATAACTGCAATCATCAAATAGCTTAGTGGTATTGGTTTCCTGGAAATAGTTTGTACCAAACTCAAAGCTTGCAATTGTTGATGCAATGGCTATAACCGGCGCACCCGAGCGGTGGGCATCATACAACCCATTGATTAAATGCACATGGCCCGGTCCGCTGCTGCCGGCGCAGCAGGCAAGTCCGTTTAGCTGTGCTTCGGCACCTGCGGCATAGGCACCGGCTTCCTCGTGCCTAACGTGAACCCACTGAATACTGCCTTCGCGCCTTACGGCATCATTTACTTCGTTAAGGCTATCGCCTGTTACCGCGTAAATTCTTTTGATGCCGGCATCTACCAACATCTGCACCAATTGGTCTGCAACTTTTTTTGCCATGGTAATTTTGATTATCTCCGTATAGCTTAACCAAATTACAGGGCAAGGGTTTGCAATTTATCCGTTATTGCTGATAAAATATTTTACACGGCCATCAGGCTTTTTGCTTATAAGTGGCCGAAACGTTTTTCAACATATCAATGATCTCGTTCAGCTTCATCGGCTTGGCAATGTAGTTATCCATGCCGGCTTGCAGGCATATTTCTTTATCCTCGGCCATAGCATTTGCCGTCATAGCAATAATATAGGGTTGCGGCCTGTTGTTTTTTCTGATGTTGGCGGTTGTTTCCAGTCCGTCCATCCCAGGCATTTGTATGTCCATCAGTACTACATCAAAATCATTTTTTTCCATTTCAGTCAAAACTTCAAAACCATTTTGAACCATTTCTGGTACGTAACCCAGCTTAATTAAAATGCGCTGTATCAATTTCTGATTTATAGGGTTATCTTCTGCAACAAGTATCTTAAGCGGGTTTTGCACCGCAAAATCAACCGAAAGCATCTGTTTGCTTTTATCTTCAGGCAACGGGGTGTTATTATTTAAGTTTAACGCTATTTGCAGGCTGTTAAATAAGTACTGCTGCTTAGCGGGCTTTATTAAAATAGCAGTAAACAATCCCGGAAATTTTTTCCTGCTTTCGTCGCCTATTGAACTAAGCATAATAACCGGCATTAATTCATTAATGCTCTTTATTGATTTGGTTAAGCCAACGCCGTCCATCCCGGGCATTTCCATATCGGTAATAACCAATTGTATGCTATTGTCTGTTATCAATTGGTTAAGGGCTTCTTTACCCGAAGTAGTTGCAGTAACTTTCATTTCCCAGTTTTCAAGCTGGTTTTTTAAAATTTTGAGGTTGGTTTTATTATCATCTACAATCAATACATGCACCCCCGTAAAACCCACGGTAGTATACATATCGTCGCGGGGCGCTTTGGCATTACTTACCCCGGCGTTAATAGTAAAGTTAAAAACCGAACCTTCTGAAGGCAGGCTTTGAACCCATATCTCGCCGCCCATAAACTCAACAAGCTTTTTACTAATTACCAAACCAAGCCCGGTACCGCCATATTTTCGGGTGGTTGAAGAATCTACCTGGCTAAAAGGCTTAAATAAATTTGATAACTTGTTTTCAGGAACGCCAATACCGGTGTCCTTAACACTAAAGCCTATCAGTATATTACCGTCATGAGGTTTTGATGCAGCAAACACCCTTATGAATATTTCTCCCTTCTCGGTAAACTTTATGGCGTTACTTACCAGGTTTATCAAAACCTGTTTAAGCCTAAGCTCGTCGCCCACAATACATGCCGGTACATCCGTATCTATTTCGTAAATTAAATCAATATGTTTTTCGGCAATTTTGGTCGAGAACACATCCATCACATTTTCTATGCTTTTACGAAGCACAAAATCCTCATGTTCAATTTCAATTTTCCCTGATTCTATTTTAGAAAAATCAAGGATGTCATTAATCACATTCAGCAAGCTCTCGCCGCAATTGATAATCGTATCGGTATACTCGCGCTGCTCGCTGTCAAGGTTGGTTTCGGCCAGTAATGATCCCATTCCTATAACACCATTCATTGGCGTGCGTATCTCATGGCTCATGGTGGCCAAAAAAGTACTTTTTGCCAGGTTAGCTTTTTCGGCTTCTTCGCGGGCCAAATGTTCCTGGTGTTTTTGTTCGGTAAGCAGCTGGTTAAGCACTGTCAGGTCATCGGCCTGCTCAAGCAGTTTATCTGATTTTATAGTCAATTCGGTATTTAACGAATGTAATTCTTCTGATTGCGCCTGTAGTTCTTCGGCCTGCGCCTGTAGTGCTTCTGATTGCGTTTGCAGTTCTTCGGCTTTATTGGCAATATCGGCAGTCCGTTCTTTAACCTGCTTTTCAAGCGCTATTTTTTGCTTGCTGATACCATCGATACGGTGGCGGTAATAGGAATAAATGCCAACGATAAAGGTTAGCACAGCCAAAATACGGAACCAAAGCGTTTGCCAGTACGGGGGGGTTATAATAATTTGAACCGAAGCAGTTTTGGGGTTCCAAAAGCCATCGTTGTTTGACGCTTTTACCCTGAATGTATAAGTACCCGGATCAAGATTGGTATAGGTAGCTCTTTTTGTGGCATCGGCAGTTGTCCAGCTTGTATCAAACCCTTCCAACTTATAGGCATAGCTGTTATTTTCGGGTATTACATAATTCAGCCCGTTAAATTCAAACGTAAGTGATGTTTGTTTGTAGTTTAACTGCAGTTGCCTGGTTAAAGAAATATCGGTTTTTAATATCGAATCCTTTTGCCCCGGAACGATGGTTTTATTAAAAATTTGAAGCCCTGTAATAAAAACAGGCGGAAGAAAGGTGTTGATTTTGATGTTTTTAGGATAAAAAGTAGTAAGCCCTTTTGTACCGCCAAAAAACATTTCGCCATCTTTTGCCCTTAAAAACGAATTGGATTCAAATTCAATCCCCTGCAGCCCATCATGAATATTAAATTTTTTATAGGTGTGCTTATCCGGGTTAAACATAGACAAGCCGTCATTAGCCGACACCCATAGGTTGCCAAATTCATCTTCGGTTATACCCTTAATCACATCATCAAGCAGCTCTGGCTGTTGGCTGTAAGGAGCAAATGCGTTTTTTTTCACATCAAAAAGATACAAGCCCGTTTGACCGATCCACAAGCGTCCTTTATGATCGGTAAATATTACCCTGATATCGGGCTTCTTGGCCGATCCATTAAAATAATGCGAGAACCGCCTGGTTTTTAAATTATAGCAGTTTAACCCGCCGTCGTCGCCGCCAAACCAAACATTGCCGGCTTTATCCTGGTTAATCACAAAAACGTTATTGCCTAAAAAACTGGTAACGCCATCAGGGTCTTTGGTAACACGCCTGAATTGGTGGGTTTTAGCATCCAGCAGGTTAAGCCCCCCGCCAAAAGTGCCTACCCACAGGTTACCCTCGCTATCCTGGAAGGTTTTAAATACCATATCCGAGCTAATGGTTGTTGTGTCATTCGGATTATTTTTAAAACGAGTGAACCTGGTGCTCCCCGGGCGGAGCCGGTTTAGCCCGCCGGCCCAGGTACTTATCCATAGGTTTTTATCGCGGTCTTCGGTAATATCAAGCACAGCATCCGACCCAATGCTGGCCGGGTCGGCCTCGTTGTATCTGAAATGTTTAAACGATGCTTTCTCCCGGTTAAAAAGATTTAGCCCGCCCCCATCGGTACCAATCCAGATATTACCCTCGCTGTCTTCGCAAAACGACTTAACATCGCTGAAGCTTAAACTATTGGGGGCTTTTTCCTGCCGGTAAGTGTTAAACCTGTTGGCAGCCGGTGTGTACAGGCTGATACCTCCGCGGCCCGTACCAACCCATAAGTTGCCCTGGTTATCTTCAAACAAACCCGATGCCGAGGTTTGTGCAAGGCTTGTCGGATCATAAAACTTATGGGTATAGTGGTAAAAGCTGTCATCTGCCGGATTATAAAGATTAAGTCCTTCGTTGATGGTACCTATCCAAACATGGCCGTCGTGGTCAATAAGCAAACCCGCAAGTGTTATTTCGTTGCCCGATAGGCTACCAGCCGATCCCGGAATATGTTGATACTGCTTAAAGGAACTATTTTGCGGATCGAAAACAATCGCCCCGGCAGTTTTAGTGGCCAGCCAAAGTTTACCATGCCGGGCCAGCTGCATAGATTGTATATCATTAGCTGTGGGGCCAAATTTGTTTTTTATCAGGCTGAATTTTTTTGTGCGGCGGTTGTACACATTTAAACCAGAATCAGTTGCTATCCAAAGCCTGTTCTGCCTGTCTTCTAAAATGTAATGGACAGCTCCCGCACTAATGCTATTGCCAACTTTTTTGTTGTGGGTAAAATGAGTAAACAGCTTTGTTTGCCGGTTAAATATATCAAGGCCGCCATCTTCAGAAACCACCCATAAAATATGCTGTGTGTCTTCCAAAATGCAAGCTATCATGCTTCCGCTAATGCTATTTTTATTTTTTGCCTCGTGATTGTAACGCGTAAATGTATTGCTATACGGGTTAAAGCTATTTAGTCCGTTTAATGTGCCAATCCATAAAACCTTGTTGCTGTCTTCGTAAATATACTTGATCAGGTTGTCACTCAAACTATGTTTATCGCCCGGGATGTTGCGGTAAACAACCATTTGTTGCCCATCGTAACGGTTTAAGCCATCTTGTGTGCCAAACCACATAAAGCCACGGCTATCCTGCCGCGTTGCAAAAACATAACTGTTCGACAAGCCTTGCTCGATACTGATTTGCTTAAATTTTATTTCGGGCGCTTGTGTTTTACCATCTTTCGGGGATAAAAGGCCTGCAAACAATACAAGCCCCCCAACCAAAAATGTAAACCATCTGTGCGGTTTAATCATCACTATATAAAAAAAATTAATTTAGCTTTATGCTGTTTTTATACGATTGCTTTTAAGTAAAGTTGGCATTAAGTAACATTTTATATATTTATTAAAAAATTGACACTTAGGCGTATATGAACAAGCGCATCAAGATCCGGTTCATATTATTATATTTAATAAAACCCTTATGGCACGCATAGTTATTGTAGCTTACAAACCCAAGCCCGGCAAAGCCCTGGAGTTGAAAGAACTCACCAAAACCCATGTACGGCGTTTAAGGGCCGAAGGGCTTGTTACTAACCGCGAAGCCATAATTATGGAAGCCGCTGATGGCACCGTAATAGAAGTTTTTGAGTGGCTATCGGCCGATGCCATCAGGCAGGCACATGCCAACCCTGTTGTACACCAGTTGTGGGCCGAGTATGCAGAGGTATGCGACTATGTAAACCTAAACAGCCTTGCCGAGGCCGGAAACATGTTTGCAGAGTTTAACACTATTGATTAACAAGCTAGTAACATGCCAATCCAATTAAACAAATTATCCATATGCCAACAAAGTGTGTATTTTATTGTTATGGTAGGGTTTGCAGATAAAATATAAATACAGAATTTACTTTAATACCAGGGAATATGAAATTTAACCTTGCACCAATCATCGCAATTTTTACCTTTTGTTTTATAGGACAACATTCATTTGCCAATGTACAAAAGGATACAGTTAAAACCAACACCGTTACCGCGGAGCCTGGCGAAGTGCTGCCTCAGTTTCCGGGCGGGCAGGATAAGCTTACGGCGTTTATAAAATCAAAATTGCGGCCATTAAAAGGGGTATCAGGCAAAGTTTTGGTGTATTTTGTTGTGGAAAAGACTGGAAAGCTAAACCATATTAAAGTAATTAAAGGGCTTAGTGCCGAGGCTAATAAAGAGGCAGTGCGTGTTATCAAACTTTCGCCAAAATGGAAGCCGGGTTCGCAAAATGGCGTTGCGCGCAGAGTAGCCTACACCACGCCAGTTACTTTCAGTTGAAGCCCGACTCTATTTATGAAGCAAGTACTTAGCGCTGTTACTATCGCTGCTAAAAATTTGCAGCAATTAAAGCTATTTTATACCGGTGTTTTAGGCTGGGAAATACTCGCCGAAAACGAAAGTGTTTTAATGCTGAAGTTGAAAACATCTGTACTTACATTGTGCACCGAGGCGTTGTTTGCTGATTATACCGGGATACCATCGCACGGAGAAAAGAATAACAGTTGTTATTTCACCATCAACCTTGATTCAGCAAAGGAAGTCGACGATAATTTTATGGTATTGGCCAGGTTAAAAGCCACGATTGTAAAGAGGCCCGCGCAAACATTTTGGGGTGGATACAGCGGCTTTTTTACCGACCCGGAAGATAATTTGTGGGAGCTGTGCCACAACCCGATACCCGGAACAAAGGCCTGACTGTTAGTAAAACGCGAAGCGCCATTGTTTCCTTTTACCAATGCTATTAATTAAAAACAAAAAAGGCAAACTTGTTATAAGTCTGCCCCTTTTTTATGTACCAATATATAGTGAAGCCTTTTAACGGCTGCTTGTTTTTGTAGTGTTTGTTACCTATAGTTCTTAATTATTTATGTATATATAGCCGGCTGTTACAACCGTGCATCGGCTTTGAGCCTTAAGCATTCTGCTTTAAGCTTTATTATTACCTGTAAATGATAGTTAATATCTGGTAGGTACCAAAGTACAATTGCAGTAACCTGCTTTTTATGAGTTCTATGTTTTCCTTTTTCATGATCGTGTTGTTTGATTGACATATCAAAGGTACTGCGCATAGCAGGGCGCATCAATCTCAATAAATCGGTTTTAACAACCAATTTTTCCTGAGGCCGGTTATTACCGTCAGCCGATAGTCATAACGGCGATTGGGGTGAGCTAAATGGAGAGAATTTTATTGAAGCTGCTTAAACTCCGAGGGATTATTACCGGCAAAACGTTTGAAAAAACGACTAAAATGCGAACTGTTATCAAAGTTCAGTCGCTCGGCAATTTCTTTTATGCTGAGGCCAGACGACGAGAGCAGGTATTGCGCTTCCAGGTACATCCGGTTATGGATAACATGCAGGGCGTTTTGGCCTGTCTCGGCCTTTACAATTTCGGTTAAATATTTTGCCGATATAAACAAAGCATCGGCATATTCCTGCACCGTTTTAAGGGTCAGGAACTGATCCTCAACCAGCTTTTTAAATTTATAAACCAGCTGATATTGTTTGCTGAGGTGGCGGGTTGAATGCAGCAGGCAGTTTTCGCAAGCCCGGTTCATTTCGTAAAGTAAATCTGTTAACAGCAACCGTAATATAGGTAAATGAAAAGCGCCTTTCTCCCGGCTTTCGTCGCTTATTTTTTCGTAAAGGGCTTTTAACGAGGCGCAGTTTTTTTGCGACAGACCATAAATTGGCGGATAATCGGGGTTTACCTCCAGCAGGTTATCCAGTATGTTTTCCTTAAGCAGGTTATTGGTCAGGAATTCTTTTTTAAACAACACCTCGTACAATAACAAATCGGGCGAGGCATCTTCATAGGAAGTTATAAACTGGGGCGATACCAGGTGGATAGAATTGGTATACACCTCGAACACGAAGTGGCCGATTGTTTTTTTACAGCTGCCCCTTAAACATAAAATAACCGAATAATAATCTGTTTTAACAGGCAGGCCATGCGTAAGGCCCGGCTGGTTATTGAGCACTGCAAAATCGTCCTGGTTCCAACCGTCGTTAATAATTCCAAAATCTGGCGCGTTATCACCTACCGATGCCAGGTGTTTTTTTAGCGTTGATGGAATATCTAAAACGGTGATCTTATCGCTCATACATTAGGTTTATTCCTGCTCAACCCAGTTTCCGTCGTCCTTAATGATGCCAATAAGTTCATCTAAAGCGTTTGCCGCGCTGATGTTTTTCTTTACGGCTTCTTTACCGCGGTAAAGGGTGATTTTATCAGTACCCGAACCAACATAGCCATAATCAGCATCCGCCATTTCGCCGGGACCATTTACAATGCAGCCCATTATACCAATCTTCAAGCCTTTAAGATGGCTTGTGCGGCTGCGGATCATCTGCGTGGTAATCATCAAATCAAACAAGGTACGCCCGCAACTTGGGCAACTGATATATTCTGTTTTGGAAATGCGCGAGCGTGTAGCCTGCAAAATACCAAAGGCGGTAGAAGTGATCACTTTGGTATCAACCTCAGGTGCCTCAATCCAAATGCCATCGCCAAAGCCATCAACCAATAAAGCACCAAGGTCGGTGGCGGCAAATAGTTGTAGGTTTTGAGTTTTGAGTGCTGAGTTTTCATGTTCCGACTCAGTACTCATAACTCCAAACTCATAACTCCTTTTTACTATAACCGGCACATCCAATCCCAGTTCTTCCATTTTGAAAAAGAATCCGCGTTGGTCGGCCATGCCGTGCAGGGCGTTGGTTTCTAAAACGAATACCAGCGAATTATCAAACGGTAACGAGCCAAAGTCTTCCGAATCAATATCTTCCGGAAAAAGTTTCACCATGTTTAATGCTGATGTTTTGTTAGTGGCCCCGATATATTCTTTCAGTGTAAATAATGGATGACAAAGGGTTTTATCGGCCAGTTTTAACCAGGTTTGGTAGTTATAAAGTTGTTTTAAGTTGCCCGGTAAATTAAACGAGGGCAATTCATCAGCCAGGTAAACAAAATCAACCGATTGCTCGGCCATGTTATATTTATCAAGCAACGCCGAGTAGATATAACCGGCATCCGCCATAATACCAGGATCTTTCAGGTTCTTTTTTGACAGATCAAGCACTACCCTTGGCACCATGTGTCCGCCAATGAAAGCATTGGCCTCATAGGTGTGGCGTTTTTTGTATTCGTAGGGGCTGTGTTGTTGAGGTGAAAGGGAAAAGGTTAAAGGTGAAAGGTTCTGATCTGTAATAATCTCATTGCCTTTTGCCTTTAACCTTTCGCCTTTAACCTTTTCCCTCAAAGAGTAGCGTTTCACCAACTCAATAGCCACCGGTGCTTCTGCTTCTGGTTCTTCGGTTAATGATACGCGGACGGTGTCACCAAGGCCGTCTTCCAATAGGGTGCCTATGCCTACGGCTGATTTTATGCGGCCATCCTCGCCGTCGCCGGCCTCGGTTACGCCAAGGTGCAGGGGGTAGTTCATGCCTTCGGCAACCATGGTTTCTACCAGCAGGCGATAGGCTTGCACCATTACCTGCGGATTGCTCGATTTCATGCTGATTACCAAATTATAATAATTCAGCGTTTCGCACATACGCATAAATTCCATGGCCGATTCAACCATGCCCTGCGGGGTATCGCCATAACGGCTCATGATCCTGTCGCTTAAGCTACCGTGATTGGTGCCAATGCGCATAGCGGTGCCATACTCTTTGCAAATGTTTACCAGTGGCGCAAACTTTTGGTAAATGCGTTCAAGTTCGCCCTGGTATTCCAGGTCGGTATAATCTATCTGGTCGAATTTCTTTTTATCAGCGTAGTTGCCGGGGTTAACGCGTACTTTTTCGACAATACGGGCAGCTACCTCGGCAGCATTTGGCGTAAAGTGGATATCGGCCACCAGGGGTACATTGTACCCACGGGCGCGAAGCTGTTTTTTTATCTCGGCCAGGTTTTTGGCCTCTTTAATGCTGGGTGCAGTAATACGTACATACTCGCAGCCGGCATCAACCATACGGATAGATTGCTCAACCGTACCCATAGTATCCATGGTATCGGTAGTAGTCATGCTTTGTATGCGGATGGGGTTATTACCGCCCATGGGCACATCGCCAATGTTTACCTCGCGGGTAACAAAACGCGAATATTGGGTTAACGAATTACAATAACGGCCTTGCAGCAATTTAACAGCATCAGTATTCATGCAGCGGATAATTAATAAGCTGCAAATTTAACGATTATGTTGGGGAATAAGTTGTTTGGATGTAAATGATAAATTAATGGGACGGTTAGGATAAATCTGCATTTTAGATGTACCCAAAATAACGACTCAACAGAATTGGTTTTGGGTAAATTGAAGTATCGGTTGGTAAGGATAAGGTAGATAGACTTTTAATAGTGTCCTTTTAATGAGTATATGTTTATAGTATTACCGTCCAAACTATAAACAATCCTGTGTTCGCCATTAATCCTCCTTGACCATTTACCCGAAAGTTTGTGTTTCAATGGCTCCGGCTTACCAATTCCCTTAAAAGGCGACTCTTTTATAGAGACAAGAAGTTCGTGAATTTTATTTTGAATACCAACGTTGCCACTTTGTCGCCATTCATCAAGGTGAGTTAAAGCTTTAGGAGTAAAAACTACTTCCATAGATTATCTATATCAACCTTAATTCCTTTTCCGGCTTTGATATCTTCCTCTCCTTGCAAAATCATCGCCACAAATTCAGGATCATAAGGTTTTTCGGCCTCAAATGAAATTTTAAGTGCTTTCATAAAAGCTTTTAAAGCATCCAGTTGCTCTTTATTTTGCGGATGTACAATTAGCGTTTCCATATTCAAATTTAAGCATTTAATTGATTAAATTTGATGAATGAAGCCCCAATTTATAACTAATTATAAAGGCGAAAAAACCGCTGCAATTATTCCGATAACCGACTTTGAGGATTTATTACATAAGCGACATTTAACACTCGAAGTAACCGAAGGGTACAAAAGTATGATAGATAAAATGTTGGATGAGGAGGAAGATGATACAACCAAATACGTTTCCTTCGAAACCATCAAAGCCAAATTTCTGAAAGCCTGATTAACTATCCCCCTCAAAACAACCTCTCCTTAATCACCAGTGTGCCGGCCATCATATCATGTAAACATTGCTGCTTCTTGTTAAAAAAGGCCATGAGGTAGCCGATAAAAAAAGTAAGTACAGAGAATATTTTGCACAGGTTACGGGCTACGGCTTTGCCAAACGTAATGCGGTCGCCATTCATGTCCACCACCTTTATTTTGAGCATCAGTTTGCCGTAGGTGGCTTGTTTGGCCGAGCTTTCCATCACCATGTGGTAAATAATTTTAGCAAATGGTATGCAGGCCAATAAGCCAAAGCTGGCTGTCATGCGCGTTTCCTTATCCTGCAATATCAACAATACCACCACAAAAATAACCACCACAAATGCGCCAAAAATTATAAACCAATCTAAAAATGAAGCCAGCAATCGCTGATCAAAACTACCGAAATACTGCATAAGCAGGGCGGGTTTGGCAAAGCCGAAAAGTTCCCGCAGTTCGGCAATTTCCTGGGCTTCCTTGTAATCGGGCATTTCGTGCGTTTTTACAAAGTCGGCAGGTTTTATTTTCCGGGCTTTTAGCTCATCAATACTGAAAGGCCCTTCGGGCTTGCCATTGATCACTAAAATGTAGTTTGGATGCATGTGCAGGAGATTTTCTGTTAAGAATACTTTTGGTGCGAAAAGTTACAAATAAATTAGTATCAAGTAGCGAGTATCAAGTATCAAGACTTTTAAAAAGTATTGTCATTTAATTCAAATTTTCCCATCAAGCACCTTGCATTTTATTTAAGATTTCGCGCTCAACTATCCAAAAAAATCTTGATACTTGATACTAAATACTTGCTACTTTTTCCATCAAGTACCTTGCCTTTTATTTATTATTTCGCGCTCAACTATCCAAAAAAAATCTTGATACTTGATACTCGCTACTTGATACTTCTCAAGATACTTGATACTTGCGACTTGATACTATTCTACCATGCATTACGAGGACGAAACATTTACCAAAGCCCCTGCCACGCAGCTTACCGGCCGCAACCATACGTACGAAAACTGTAAATTCGTTAGCTGCGATCTGTCTCATGCCAACCTGTACGGTTTAGTTTTTATCGACTGTGTATTTGATGGCTGCAACCTGGCGCTGGCCGATGCCACCGATACCGGTTTCCAGAATATCCGGTTTAAAGATTGCAAACTGAGCGGACTAAACTTTGGCAAAGCCCGCGACTTTCTGTTCGAAGTGTACTTTGAGAACTGCATTTTAGATAACGCCATCTTTTACAAAAAGAAAAACAAAAAAGGCCGGTTTACCGATTGCTCCATGACGGAGACCGACCTCACCGAAGCAGATTTAACCGAAGCCAAATTCATCAACTGCAACCTTAACCGGGCTTTTTTCAGCCGCACGATACTCAAAGGAGCCGACCTGCGCAGCTCCTACAACTACACCATCGACCCGGATGATAATATGATTAAAAAAGCTATGTTCTCGCTCCATGGTCTGCCTGGCCTGCTGGCCAAATACGATATTAAAATTGAGGGATAATATTCTGGCAGATATTTAGTTATATGTATTCTCCAAGATAAACCTTATGCGAAAAATTGTACTATTTGTTGGATTATTGGCAGCCTGTTTTGTGGCGACGGCTCAAGAGATTGAGATTGCCTGCGCTAAATTCAATAGCTTCAATAGCGAAGTGTTAAAAACACCAACAACAAAGGCCTTAGCAGCCCAACAATTCAAAGAACTGATTGCCCACATTCAACACGCACTGATAACACGCAGCGAAGTCAGGATAAGTGAACCTGCATGGATTTTTCCTTTACAGGGTTATAACTATCACGCCGTAGGTGGCAATGGTGATGGCTATTTTGACAAAGGATATCGTTATATCGACGGCAATAAACACGCTGCCCACCCAGCGCACGATATTTTTATTAACGATAGAAACCAGGATTGTATAGATGACCGTACCCAAAAACCAGTAAATGTGGTGGCGGCAGACGATGGCATTATTATCGCCTGTAGTAATGAATGGGAGCCGGCAAGCAGTTTGCGTGGAGGCAGGTACATTTGGATATATCACAACTATTCAGGAGTAATTACCTACTACGCCCATAACAGCGCCATCTTTGTAAAACCCGGCGACGAAGTTAAGCCTGGCCAAAAAATAGCCGAGGTTGGCCGCACCGGCTACAACGCTTATAAAAAGCGTTCGCCAACACATTTGCATTTTTCGGCCTTCCGGCTGGTTGATGATATCCCTGTGCCCTTTAACCCTTATCAGCAATTAAAAAAAGCTAAAACATTATGAAGGCGATTTTAATGCTCATAATAATAGGGTTGATGAGCAGCCCGGTTAAAACCGATAATGTTATCACCCGTTTTAAGCCACCCACAGGTTATAAACAAAGTGCCGTAGCGCCCGGTAGCTTCAGTGCCTGGCTACAGAATGTACCGCTGAAACCTAATGGATCGCAATGCCTTACCTACCAGGGTAAGGTGGCCCGTACGGAGGGTTATACCGCGGGCATAGTTGATTTGAGTGTTGGTAAATACGACCTGCAGCAATGTGCCGATGCTGTAATGCGCCTGCGCGGCGAGTACCTGTACAGCCAGAAGAAGTACGATGACATATCCTTCAACTTTACCAGTGGTTTCCGCTGCGATTTTGTGCATTATGCCAATGGTTACCGTTACAATAATGATCATTGGATACTAAAAGCCAAAAAAGATTATAGTTACGATAACTTTATGCGGTACATGACCCTGGTATTTAGCTATGCCGGCACCTTATCGCTGCAAAAGGAATTGAAAACCGTAAGCAATCCATCAACCTTAAAAACCGGCGATGTGTTTATTAAAGGCGGCTCGCCGGGGCATTGTTTTATAGTGATGGATGTAATAGAGGATGCCGCCCATCATAAAAAATTCCTGCTGGCGCAAAGCTACATGCCTGCCCAAAGCATCCAACTGCTCCAATACCAGGAAAACCCCTGGTTTAGCCTTGATGAACCAGCCAACATCCTTTATGGCGAATTGGTGAGCCCTGCATACTTAAAACGTTTTGAGTGATCGCCGTCATTTATTAGCCTACATTCTCCTTATACATTTGCATGCACCGTTCAGGTAAATTGCATTTACAAAAAGGGGCATGGGTATTGCTATTGAATGTATAGTTAACCAATAATGATCATGAGAGAGTTTTTTATAAATGGCCTGCACATTTTTGTTATCGTGGTTATAGGTGGCTTCATCATATTTGGCACTATGGCCTTAATGGGAAAATTCGATCACTGGGATTCGCGGTTTATTAGAAAAGCACAACTGGCTTTCAGTCGCTTAAGACGTTATCTTAAACGGAAACGTACAAAGCAACAAAATCTTCAGCAGGATAATCACAAGGATACGCGCCATGACCACCACGCACATCACGAGACGCATACCAATGATGGCCAACCCCTTCAATAAAGGGTTTATTCGCCAAATTTCAAACTTGCTTTATCAATCAATAACCTATATCTCGGCAATATATGTCCTTCAACACTTACCGATTTTAATGTGCCGTTAACCCTACAGGATTTACCTGCAAAGCTTTTTAAATCATCCAACGATATTCCCGGCACCGGTACTATATATTCAAAGGCAAATATCGACGTGGCCTTCCTATTGGTGGCGGTAACCATTAAGGTGTCAGCTTTATCATTATGAGGCATTATTTTATTCATACCGAAAGCAACAGTTACTGACCGCCATGGAAAAATAATTGTATGGCCAGCAAAGCTGCTTACTCTTTTCAAGGCCTCCTGCTGGGTAATTTTTCCTAAATTCATCAATCCCGATTCGGAAGTAAGGCACATATATCTAACAATGGCCGCAGCATCCCAATCAATTTTATCATCGGGAATAGCTTTCAAATAGGTTTCAGATAAATCGGCGGCATCTTTCCAGTTTTCATCATTTAAATAACCTATCAGCTTCTGAAATTGTTCTGAAGATACCAGTTCCTGGGCTTTAACATTTTTAAAAACAGCAAATAGCAACAGTAATAAAAGGATAGGTTTTTTCATAAAAAAGGCAAAGCATATGTGATAAAGCTTCGCCTAAATATATAGCTCAAAAAACTATTATTAAAATTTATTTACCTTTTCTCCACCCTGTCATAAAACCCGCCGAAGCTGTTATTTTTAACTGCCTCTTCGTTAAAAAAATCGCCGGGGAAACCTAATTCAATTGCGCTGGCATCGCTCAGCCGTTTCATCTGGTTGGCGCTCAAGGTAACATCAACTGTTTTTAAATTATCAAGCAGCTGGTCTACCTTGGTAGCACCCACAATGGGGATGCACGAAAAATATTGCTGGCGGGTCCAGTTTAGGGCAACGTGGCTTTCTGATACACCCAATTCGGCCGCAACTTCCATCACTACTTTTGTAATCTTTTCGGCGCGGGCATTCAGCCGGTTACTTTCGGGTTTTATGCGGCCTTTATCGCCTTTTAAATATTTACCGGTAAGTGCGCCTCCGGCAAGCGGTGCCCAGGGTGTAACCGTCATCCCAAAGTGTTTGGCCATGGGTATCAGCTCGCGCTCGGCAGTGCGGGCCAGCAGGCTGTACTCAACCTGTAAGGCTATAAACTGGCTCCAGCCTATGAGTTCGGCAAGGGTATTGCCTTTGGCTACCACCCAGGCGGGCGTATCGCTTATAGCGGCATAGGTAATTTTACCTTGTTTTATAAGGTCGTCCATAGCGCGCAGTACCTCATCAATGGGGGTAATATTGTCCCATATGTGCAGGTACAAAACATCAATAAAATCAGTTTTCAGGCGTTTCAGGCTTTCCTCCACACTGCGCATCATGTTTTTACGGCTGTTGCCGGATGCATTGGGGTTGGTTACGTTATCCTTTAAGGAATACTTTGTTGCCAGCACAAAATAATCACGGTCGTGATTGCTCATATAATCGCCTATGATCTTTTCGCTGGTGCCCAGCTTGTAAACATTGGCGGTATCCAGGAAATTACCTCCTGCGTTAGCATAGGCATCCATAATGGCAAAGCTGGTTGCCGCATCGGCACCCCAGCCGCCTTCGGTGCCAAAACCCATAGTGCCCAGGCACAGTTCAGAAACTTTAAGGCCCGATCGGCCGAGTAATTTGTAGTTCATAGGAGCCCCCTCTAAATCTCCCCCTTTCAGGGGGAGATTTTTATTTTTTAGTTTATCGATTTTATCAGTTAGCCCCCATACACCTAAGTAAGAAAATTTAAAGCCTTCCCTTTTGGGGGAGGGTTTGGGTGGGGCTCAAACAATAACAAAGGTGCTTTGTAATATTAAACAATACAAATGTATTACCATGAAAATTATAACACTCCATACCCCGATACATATCCACGAGTTATTTAACATATTGCAGCATAAGCTTAACGCGCTTTTTCACGAACGCAGGCAGGTTGATGTTAACTTTGCCATCAGCGGGCATAACGATGTTATTGAGATAAGCCAGCATGATTTGTACGATGGTGTTTTGTTCAAACTTGAGATAGTTGGGCAGGAACTACATATTACCCGTAATGAACACTATGTTGACGATGTAAACTCCCTGACGGTAGAATCTATCCTGAACGACCTGTTTGCCGATGTGGCGGGTAAGTACGGCACCGACCTTGTGCAGGAAGGCTAAGCGAAAATTTGAAATATAATTTTTAGCTTTAACAGAAAAACTACCTATGCGTAATATATGGTACCTGTTGATCTGTTTTTTATTAGCATCGGTCAACCTGAACGCGCAAGCGCCTGTTAAAGCCAAAGCGCCGGACCCTTTGCGGGGCGAGCCGGTTGTCATTAACCGCGATACCCTGCTTAAATTGTATACCGGGCAGGGCCTGTTTAACGTGCAGGAACGCGCCGCCGTAGTTACCAAACGGATTGAGGCCCTCGTAGCGCGGATGGATTTTAACCCCGATTCGCTTACGTTAAAAAACGACAGTACATTATCGGTTATTTATTACAGCTCGCAAATTGTGATGGCCATAAATAACCAGGATGCTACTTTTACCGAACTTAACCGCCCGCAACTTGCCGCCAGCTATTTACTCATCCTTAAACAAAAACTGGGCAACTACTTTACCAATAATGGCACCAAACAGGTGGTAGTTAATATTTTAGAAGCCACAGCCGTTATTGTGCTGTTAATAGCGCTTATATGGGCACTGTTTAAAGCCTCGCGCTGGTTAAAGCTAAAACTATTAAAGGCCTGGGAAACCCGGATGGATAAACTGGCATCACAGGGAGCGCCAGTGGTTTACGCGCACCGGCTGCTGCCCGTTGTTACCGGCTTGCTGCGCATAGCACGTATCGTTGTTATTATTTTGCTGGTGTACCTTGCACTACCTGTATTGTTTTATATTTTTCCATCCTCAAAACCCATTTCGGTACAGTTGCTGGGCTATGTGGTTACGCCATTTAAAAGCATATTGCTGGCTATTGTACATTATATCCCCAACCTGCTTACCATTGCGGTTATTTACCTGGTAACCCGTTATATTGTTAAGCTGGTAAAATTTATAGCCAACGAAATAGCCCTGGGCAATTTTACTATTAAAGGTTTTTATGCCGAATGGGCCATGCCAACTTATAACATTATCAGGGTGTTGCTTTTCGCGTTTATGTTTGTGGTGATTTTCCCTTATTTGCCAGGCTCCGATTCAAAGATTTTTCAAGGGGTTACTGTCTTCCTGGGGATATTGTTTTCGTTAGGGTCATCGTCGGCCATATCCAACATGGTAGCGGGCATTGTGCTTACCTATATGCGCCCCTACAAAATTGGCGACCGCATAAAAGTGGGTGAGGTTATGGGCGATGTGGTAGAAAAAAACCTGTTGGTTACCCGCCTGCGCACCATCAAAAACGAAGACATTACAATACCAAACGCCACCATATTAAGCGGCCACACCACCAACTATACTACTGTGGCTAATACCATGGGGCTGATACTAAATACTACAGTTACTATTGGTTACGATGTTCCCTGGCAAACAGTGCACAATCTTTTAATAGCTGCTGCCGAAGCTACGGATGGTATCCTGGCCGATAAAAAACCTTTTGTACTGCAAACCGCACTCAACGATTTTAATGTGAGTTACCAGCTTAACGCTTATACCGCTTTATCAAACCAAATGGCCGGCATTTATTCGCGGTTGCATCAAAACATACAGGATAAGTTTAACGAAGCCGGTGTGGAGATCATGTCGCCGCATTACACGTCGTTAAGGGATGGCAACCATATCCAGATTCCGGGAGGATATGTGGCCGAAGGGTATGCTAAACCGGGGTTTAAGGTGGAGTAGACACATTTAATGCAAAACAAGTTTCATTTCGCTTTCGTTTCACCGCGGGTCTTCCGCCCTTTTGCCCTATCGGGACGTCCGGATACTATTGGGAAGACCATATATCCCTAAACAAAAAAAAGACGCATGTAATGCGTCTCTACAAAAATCTTATGGGTTTAAAACCTTATCCGTTTATCCAGCTAAACTTGTACTCCAGCATGGGGTTTTTCATCCTGTCGGCAACGCGTAGTAAACGGGTTGGCAGGTTCATGATATAATCACGGGCTTTTTCGCCGCTTTCGTTAAGGTCGGTAACACTTTCAATGTGCCAGTCTTCAATCAGCTCTTTTAATATGTCAACATAATCAATAGCGGTATAAATACCTAAACGCTGGGCGGCATCGGTAAAGTGACCAAAAGTCTGGCCTATTTTTAAACCTACTTCGCGCAGGAAGTGGGCCGGCATTACAATTTTTTTACGCATCATATCCTCAAAGGCTATCATGGCTTCGTTAGGGTCAACCTCAAATATTTTTTCGATAAAGTATTTGTAGGCTTTGGCGTGGCGCGCCTCGTCGCCTGCAATTACACCACACATTTTTGACAATAAAGTATCGCCATCTTTTTTAGCCTGCGATGCCACACGCCTGTGCGAAACGTTGGTTGCCAGCTCCTGGAAAGAGGTATATATAAAGTTGCGGTACGGATCGGTACCTGTGCCTATATCAAAACCATCGGCAATAAGGTATTGGGTAGATACCTCCATCATGCGCATATTAACCCGGCCCGATAAATAAAGGTACTTGTTAAGCAAATCGCCGTGGCGGTTTTCTTCGGCAGTCCAGTGGCGTGTCCATTTCATCCAGCCGCCATCTTCATTCTTCGAAACACCATCAACCATAGTAAGCCATGATTCGTAGGTTGGCAACGCTTCTTCGGTAATGGTATCGCCTACTAATACAGCAATAAGATCGTAACTCAGCCCCTGTGCGCTTTCCTGTAGTTCTTTAATTTCGTTAAAGAAGGTATCTCTTGAAGAATCGGGTAAAAAATCAGAGGGCTGCCATATCGTATCAACAGGTTTTAAAAAATCATACATCTTTTCGAGCATGAATTTTTCAATGTGGCTCATTACTTCCCTGCGTTTTTCTACAAAAAATTCCATAACAAATTATTAGTGTTCAAAGGTAACATTTAAACCACAATAAAGTTATATCATTTTAAGGCTTAATAAGCTATTGCGTCTTTCATACACGCAGGCAAATTATCCGTCGAAGGTTTGCCCGTGAATATCGAAAAGGAACCATTATAGTCCCAAAGCATCCCTGGAATACCCAGTTTTTTTAGTGCCGACCTCACAGCTTTAATATACCTGCACCGGCTGCCTAAATCTGCGTATTTATTATACACGCCATATTCGCCGCATATTATTGGCACGTCATATTTATCGCCCCATTCCTTCACAATTTGCAGCTTATCATTTACCGACTGTTCGTTACCATCGCGCCGGTACATTTCGTGGTTACTTTCGCCGGGGGTACCTTTGGCCCTGGGATCAAGTACTGGAAAATTTTCCGCACTATAAGGAAATGATACCCCGGTTGTGGCAACCTGGTTGCCTACCCAACTGGCCCCCTGGTGGGTAAAAAAGAAAGGTTCGTAAAAGTGAAATGTGTATATAATATTTTCATCGGCAAGCCTTACAAAACGGCTTAATTCATATATGCTGTTATAATTGCTGGCGCCAATAATAAACGTGCGTTTTTTATCAACTTTACGCAATGCTGTTACAACATTATAGGCTACATCTTTCCACACATTGGGGTTCATGTGGGGTGGCTCGTTATATAATTCAAAAAACAAATCATCGGCACTCACATTCGCATACCTTTTAGCAAGTTTCGCCCATAAATTGATAATTTTCAGGGTTTCGGCATTGCTGTTTGTATCATTTAAATTGCCATAATGGTAACCCAATACCAATTTAAATCCGTACCTATGGCATTGCTTAACCACTTTATCAATGTATCCCAATATTTCTTCGGTTGGTATGTGTGCCGTTTCAAAGTATGTAAAAGCTATTGGGAGCCGTATGCTCCTAAAACCAAGCCTTTTCAGCAACGCAAAATCAGCATCTTTTATAGCGCCCTGGCTTAGCGGATTTTTGTTCCATGTTTGCTCGAGCCATGAAAAACTGATACCATTGTTAAGGCTTGCAGCCCGCCTGAAGGCGAGTGCCCGCACCTGCATATATTTTGGACTGCTTTTTGCAACTGGGCAGCTTGTTGTCATGCATAATAATATTAACAAAAAGTTTAAAAGCAGCTTAAAACATATATTTTTGTTTCGCAAGCATATTATATTCATCACCAATTAATTAGTTCAAGCCTTCATTTTAATTTATATTTTCAAGATAGCGAATAATGTTTGTTCAAATTACAAAAGAAGAGTTAATCAAAGAGACCTCAAAAAAAGCGTGGTTCCAAACTAACAACATTGATTGGATGAGTATATTCCTTTACCCGCTTTTTAGTATAGTCTATTTTATATATGAGCCCGATGTTGGTATACAAATATTTATTGTAAGGAAAAATACCTCACTTATA